>NZ_ATHO01000138.1 GCF_000445065.1 Sphingobium quisquiliarum P25
CGCGGATGCGGCGCTGGCGGCGGGCGGAGAGGTGATCGGCGTCATCCCGCAAGCCCTTGTCGGGGCGGAGGTGGCGCATCGCGGCTGCACGGAGCTGCACGTCGTCCAGACCATGCATCAGCGCAAGCAGCTTTTCACCGACCTGTCCGACGGCTTCCTGACCCTGCCCGGCGGCGTCGGCACCATGGACGAGCTTTGGGAAGCGATCAGCTGGGCGCAGCTTGGCTATCATGCCAAGCCGGTCGGCCTGCTCAATATCGCGGGTTTCTATGACCAGTTGATTGCGTTCAACCGCCAGATGATCGACGCTGGCTTCATCCGGCCGCAGCATGCGCGCATCCTGCTTCATGACGGCAATCTCGATCTGCTGCTCGACCGGATGGCCAGCTATCATCCGCACCAGCCGATATTCGCAATGAAGGCGGACAATCTATAACCGTTCGGTATGGCTTGCGGGGCGGAGCGGGCGCGGGCATGGCTCTGCGGTGACTGACAGCAATCTACTTCAGCCGCTAGATCGCCCGGCACTCGTCGCCTTTGCGCGGGACAGCATCGCGCGCGGTTCCAAATCCTTCGCCATGGCGTCGAAGCTGTTCGACCGGCAGACGCGGGAACGCGCCTGGCTGCTCTACGCCTGGTGCCGCAAGTGCGACGACATCGCCGACGGGCAGGATCATGGCGGCACGATGCAAGGCGTGACGGATGGAGAGGCGCGTCTCGCCGCGATGCGAGCGCTGACCGACGCGGCGCTGCGGGGCGAGCCCACCGGCGACCCGGCCTTTGACGGCTTTGGCCTGGTAATGCGCGAATGCGCCATTCCCAATCGCTATGCGCACGACCTGATCGAAGGCTTTGCGCTCGACGCGCAGGAGTGGCGTCCGCTCAGTGAGGCGGACATGCTGCGCTACTGCTACCATGTCGCCGGAGCGGTCGGCTGCATGATGGCGGTGCTGATGGGGGTGGACCCGCAGGATGAGGCGACGCTGGACCGGGCATGCGACTTGGGGCTGGCGTTCCAGCTCGCCAACATCGCCCGCGACATAGGTGAGGATGCGGCTGCGGGGCGCTGCTATCTGCCGCAGCAATGGCTGGCGGAGATCGATATCCCACCAGGCGGGCATATGGAACCTGTCTACCGTTCGCGGCTCACCATATTGGCGCGCCGCCTGTCGGCAATGGCGGCGGATTATGAGGCGAGCGCCCGGCATGGCACCGGCGCCTTGCCGCCTCGCGCCGCCTGGGCCGTGCTTGCGGCGGCGGGCATCTATGGCGATATCGCCCGCGAAGTGGCCTGGCGCGGCGATCGGGCCTGGGACGATCGGGTTGTGACGCCGAAAAGCGATAAGCTGGGCTGGATGATGCGGGCCGGACTACAGGTCGCGGGCCGCGCGCGCCGCTGGCCTGCCTCCGCACCGCGCCCGGCGCACCTCTGGACGCGGCCGAGGGCATAAACAAAAAAAAGGACCGATACTTTCGTACCGGTCCAAAGGTGTGTTCGCAGGAGGAACATCGTGTGGCGGGC
>NZ_ATHO01000139.1 GCF_000445065.1 Sphingobium quisquiliarum P25
GGCGGACCGTTCTTTCCGGCCCGCCCTGCCGAATGCTGATCAGGGGTTGTAGGCGCGCTCGCCATGTTCCCCGAGGTCGAGGCCTTCCAGTTCGACTTCGCGGCTGACGCGCAGGCCGGTCACTGCCTTGGCGACGAAGATCGCGATCGCCGTGCCGATCGAGGCCCAGACGATGGTGGTGACGGTGGCCAGGATCTGCGTGACGAGCTGGCTGCCCATCGCGAAGTCAGCGCCGCCGGGACCGCCGAGCGAAGGCGAGTAGACGATGCCGGTGCCGATCGCGCCGATCATGCCGCCGATGCCGTGGATGCCGAAGGCGTCGAGCGAGTCGTCATAGCCGAGCTTGGGCTTGAGGACGGTGACAGTGTAGAAGCAGATGACCGAAGCGACCGCGCCCAGGACAATGGCGCCGAACGGGCCGGAATTGCCAGCGGCGGGCGTGACGGCGACGAGGCCAGCGATGATGCCCGAGCAGAAGCCCAGAGCCGAACCCTTGTGGCCGTTGATGCGCTCCGCGATCATCCAGAACAGGCCGCCCGCAGCGGTAGCGACGAAGGTGTTGATCATCGCCAGGGCCGCAGAACCATTGGCTTCCAGCGCCGAACCGGCGTTGAAGCCGAACCAACCGACCCACAGCAGGCCGGTGCCCACGCCTGTCAGCGTCAGCGAGTGCGGCGGCATCGGTTCCTTGGGGAAGCCCATGCGCTTGCCCAGGATAAGGCAGGCGACCAGCGCCGACACGCCAGCGTTGATGTGCACCACGGTGCCACCAGCGAAGTCCAGAGCGCCCATTTCGAAGAACAGGCCCCCCGCCGCCCACACCATGTGCGCGATCGGGAAATAGACGATGGTCAGCCAGACGATGGCGAACACCATGACGGCCGAGAATTTGATGCGCTCGACCACCGAACCCAGCACCAGCGACATGGTGATGGCCGCGAAGGTCATCTGGAAGCTGACGAACACATATTCGGGAATGACGACGCCATCGGTGAACGTCGCCGCCGTCGAATCAGGCGTGATGCCCTTCAGGAAGGCCTTCGACAGGTCGGAGATAAAGCCATTGCTGGGACCCGCAAAGGCCAGGCTGTAGCCATACATCACCCAGATCAGCATCGCGAGGCAGGTCACGGCACCGATCTGCGTCATGACCGAAAGCATGTTCTTGGTGCGCACCAGACCGCCGTAGAAGAGGGCGAGGCCGGGCAGGATCATGGCCAGCACCAGCACGGTGGCCGTCATCATCCAGGCGGTATCGCCCTTGTCCGGCGTTGGCGCGGCGGCCGCCGCCGCACCCTGTGCCCAGGCGGGCAGCGCGGCGAAGAGGGACAGGCCAGCCGCCCCCATCACGCCGCAAAACTTCTTGGAAAAGGTCATTATTCCCCCCTTCTTACAGCGCGGTTTCGCCGGTTTCGCCGGTACGGATGCGCACAGCCTGGCCGACATCGAGGACGAAGATCTTGCCGTCGCCGATCGCGCCGGAATTGGCGGCGGCCTGCGTCGCTTCCACTACACGCGGTGCGAGATCGTCATCGCACACGACCTCGATCTTGATTTTCGGAACCATGTTCGTGGAATATTCGGCGCCCCGGTAGATTTCGGTCTGCCCCTTCTGGCGGCCGAAGCCCTTCACCTCGCTCACCGTCATACCGGCGATGCCGAGCGAGGAGAGTGCCTCGCGGACATCGTCAAGCTTGAACGGCTTGATGATAGCCATGACAAGTTTCATGTCGCCCCCTGTTAATGGTGTGCGGCGACATTCCAGCAAGAGCCGTGCCAATTTGTCAAAACCGCTTTAATGCGGGCTTTGGCCTAGGGGGAAAGGCGCGGCGCGCCAAAAAAATGGGCAGTGGCGGGATGCTGCCTAAAAAACGGGCAGGGTGGAGACTACCAGCCGCTGCCCTTGCGGACCGCGTCCTGTTCCTCAGGCAAAGTCTCCCGCCCCAGGGCAGCGTTGCGGTGGGGGAAGCGGCCGAACCGCTCTATGACCGCATGATGCTGCCGGGCAAAATCGAGCGACTTTTCATCCCCTGCTCCTTCGAACAAGGTGAGCGAAAGCATCTGGTCCTCCGCATCCTCGCTATGTTGGAAGGGCATGTAGAAAAAGAGGCGGCCAGCCCCGCCAATCTGGATGTCATAGCCGTGGGCGATGGCCCCGCGCGCGATATCGCGCGCCAGCGGATCGGTGGCATAGGCCTTGGCCGTCCCGCGAAACATATTGCGGGGAAGCTGGTCGAACAGGATCACCGCCGCCAGCGCATCGTCCGCCCGTTCCAGAAACTCCTCGGGCGCAAGCGCCTGCTTTTCCTCCCACAGGGAGCCGAAGCGAGCGGCGCAGCGGCGGTCAAGCGCGGGGTCGTGCCGCCACCATCCCTGCTCGCCGACCTGGTTGAACCAGAAATCGAGCAGCGATGCCGCCCAATCGGCGGTCACAGCATCATGGCTGTCGGTGAGCATGTTCATGCAGGAAGAAAGACGGGTGAGGCCGCCTGGTTCCTCCATCCATGGCGCTGCCGCCTCAGGTCGCCGTTCCGCCGACCGTCAGCCCTTCGATCAGCAGGGTCGGCTGGCCCACCCCAGCAGGAACGCTCTGCCCGCCCTTGCCGCACATGCCAACGCCGTGATCGAGCGCCCAGTCATTGCCGATGCCCACCACCTTGGTCAGCGCGGTCGGCCCGTCGCCGATAAGCGTCGCGCCCTTGATGGGATCGCCCAGCCTGCCATTCTCGACCTTATAGGCTTCGGTGCAGGAAAAGACGAACTTGCCCGACACGATGTCGACCTGTCCCCCGCCAAAGCTCTTGGCGAAGATGCCGGACTTCACGCGCGACAGCAGCTCTGCCGGATCATCCTGCCCGCCCTTGATGAAGGTGTTGGTCATGCGGGGCATGGGGGCGTGGGCATAGCTTTCGCGGCGGCCGTTCCCGGTCGGCTCCACGCCCATTAGACGAGCATTCAGCCGGTCCTGCATATAGCCTTTGAGGATGCCGTCCTCGATCAGCACATTTTCCCTGGTCGGCGTGCCTTCGTCATCGATCGACAGCGAACCGCGCCGGTCCATGATCGACCCGTCATCGACCACCGTCACGCCGGGCGCGGCGACGCGCTGGCCGACTCGCCCGGAAAAGGCGCTGGTGCCCTTGCGGTTGAAATCGCCCTCCAGCCCGTGGCCGATCGCTTCATGCACCATGACGCCGGGCCAGCCGGGACCGAGCAACACCGTCATCTCGCCCGCTGGCGCGGCGACCGAGCCAAGATTGACCCGCGCTTGCGCCAGCGCTTCGTCGATCGCCTTGTTCCAGACGGCGGGGTCCATCACCTGATCATAGAGGTAGCGCCCGCCAACGCCGAACACGCCGGTTTCGCGGCGGCCATTTTCCTCCAGGATGACGGACACGTTGAGGCGCACGAGCGGGCGGATGTCGGTCGCGGTGAAGCCGTCCGCGCGCACGATCTCCACCACCGACCAGCTGCCCGACAGGCTGACCGACACCTGCGCGACGCGCGGGTCGCGGGCGCGGGCGGCGGCGTCGATGGCGGCGCATAGCGTCACCTTTTCTGCGAAGGGCACGATCTCCAGCGGATTGACGTCCGTGTAGAGATGGCGATTCGTCCGCTGTGGCGGCGGGGCGGGCTGGCCCTTGGCCGGGTCGAGCAGGGTCAGCGTTTCGGCGGCGCGGCGGATCGCCGCCTCGCTGATATCGTTGGCATGGGCAAAGCCGGTCATCTCGCCAGACACGCCGCGCAGGCCAAAGCCCGCATCGGTGGAATAGTCGGCGGTCTTCAACCGGCCATCATCGAAGCCGAAGCTCTCGCTGGCGCTGTATTGCAGATAGAGTTCGCCGTCGTCGCACTGGCGCAGCGCATCGGCCGTCAGGCGCCGCGCGCCGTCCGGGTCAAGCATCCCCGGACGATAGAGGAGGCCGCGTGCATCGGTGAATTGGGAAGCAATTTCGGTCATGCCGCCCGATATAGGCGCGGCAAGGCGCAAGCCCAATCAAAATCGCGGGCGCTGCCCGGTCAGAGGCTGGCGCCGGATGAAATATCGGGCAGTCCCGCGACTTCCGGCGTGTCGGCCGGGCCGCCGATCAGGACGAAACGGCGATCGCAATAGCCGCAATCGACATAGCCATGCTCGTCGATTTCCAGGAAAATGCGCGGGTGGCCAAGGGCGGCGGGGATGTCACCCGATCCGTCGCAGGAAACGCGCGGCTTGGTGACTCGAATGATTTCAGGCGGCTGGATCATGGATCAGCCGATTAGCAGCGGCGCACCGGCCCCGCAATATGCCGCCTGACAGGTCACATCAGCATCATCATCGGCGGACCGGGGCAGGGGACGGCAGGTTCGGCCGCGACCGCCTTGGCAGGAGGAGTCCAGCCGCTGCAATCGGATTTGGCGGAGAAGGACAGAGGTGAAAGGAGCAGCAGGACCGTCACGATCGCGCTGCCGAAAAGGACAGTCAGGGACATGATAGGCTTTGCCTCCCGATATTCGACGGACCTTGGCACCGGCATGGCGCGGTCCTCCCCCCAAAACGCGCACCTGTTGCGTGCCGCGCCGCCCATCATAGCGCGGCGGGGACGATGGCGGGAGGGGCTATTGTGGGATCGGCCGAAAGTTGATGAGGGAAGGATGGTGGGCGATGACGGGCTCGAACCGCCGACATTCTCGGTGTAAACGAGACGCTCTACCAACTGAGCTAATCGCCCGGAGCCTCTGCCTGTCGCGGCGGGCCGGAGCGCGTCTATCTAGGGCAATCGGCGCGTTGGTCAAGCCTTGTTCCGTCGCTCCCCTTCATGCGCACAGGAAGCGGCGGCTGGCCGCGAACCAGCGGCTGAGCGCTTCGAAACTGCTGTCGGAAAGGGCGATGAAGACGCGGCGGCCGTCATGCGGGTCCGCTTGCCGGTGGACGATGCCTTTTTCCGTAAGGGTGCGTATCCATCGCAGCGCCGTCGTCGGCGGAACGGACGATGCGATGCACAGGCTGGACACGGACACGCGCTCCTGCTCCAGCCGCGCCGCCAGCAGGTCGAGCAGCATGTCCCAGGCGGGATCGGCGAACAGGTCGCCGGGCAGGAACTCGTCCCGCAGACGCCGGGCGCGCAGCAGGTCGCGCACCTGCGTGGCGGTAAGCGCCGGTTCGTCCGGCGGTTCCTGATGACCGCCCATCGGCGGCAGCGCGGGCATGCCGATATAGTCGCTATCCCGGTCAGAGATGCGGGGGCCGAGGGCGAAGGAGGGAATGGCGTGACGCGGCCGGGCGGTCAGCGCCTCCAGCGTGCGGGCGAGGCGGCTGACCTCTTCACTCAACTGCTGGAGCCGCACGCCTTCGCTTTCCTGATTGATTTCATGCACGGCGCGCTGGGGCGCGTTCCTGCCAGCGGTCAGGAGCGCGGCGGCCAAGTCGGCATGGTCGGGCGCGCAGAGCAATTGAGTGCAGCCGCTGCGCATGCAGGCATAGGCAAGGTCAAGGCTGTCCATGCCGCTGACGAGGATGACGGACAGATCGTTCTGCACCGCCAGCGTTTCCACCTGAACCAGCAGCCGTTCCAGCGTGGCCGATGGTTGTGGGCAGAACAACAGGATCACATCGCAGCCCACCTGCATGTCGAGCCGGGCGCAGGCCTGATCGATGGGAACGATGTCCAGCAGGCGTAAATTCGCCGCGGCCGCCAGACCCGTCACATCTTCCAGAAACATGTCGTTCGCCAGGATCAGCAGGCCGGGCCGCTGATCCTTCATGCCGTAGACATCCTCTGCCGCAATGTCGAAGCCGATCCGGGATCGATCCATTTCCATTATAAAATTCCCCTGTTTTTCGTGACCTTACCGGAATGGGATGATTTGACCGCTGCTCTCTTCTCCGTTTCGGACCTGCGGGGAAGGCTTTCCGCTCCTTCTCTCCACCGGGCCGCCCTGCTTTTCCACCTTCGTTGAAGTTAACGCCAAAGTGGCGGCGCTTTCTGCCGAAACGGTGCGATGGCCGAAGCGGTCCCTTTATCTCCAAAATGGAGATGTTTTCTTCGACCGGAGCGGTTCAGATCGCGGTTCGGCGCGCGAAATCCACGTAAATGTCACGCAGCTGGGCCGCGATCGGGCCGGGCTTTCCGTCGCCGATCATCTGCCCGTCGATGCGGACGACCGATTGGCACAGCGTTGAGGCGCTGGTGATGAAGGCTTCCTGCGCGGCTTGCGCCTCGGCGACGGTGAAGCTGCGATGGATGACCGCGATACCTGCTTCCTCGGCCAGCGCGGTCAGCGCCGCGCCGGTGCAGCCAGCCAGCACCGCCTGGGAATAGGGGCGCGTGACGATGGCTCCATCCTGAACGATATAGGCGGTGGACGACGCGCCTTCCGTCACCTGCCCGTCCTCGACCATCCAGGCTTCCTGCGCGCCCGCATCGGCCGCGATCCGTTTCGCCATGGCCTGAGCCAGCAGGCCTACGCTCTTGATGTCGCGGCGCGCCCAGCGCAGGTCCGGCGTGGTGACGACGGCGATGCCGGTCTTCACCGATGGCGCGTTCAGGAAGCGCTTGGGCTGAACGAACATCACCAGGGTAGGCTGGAGATCGGGGGAGGGCAGGAAGTCGCGGCCTTCATCGGCCCCGCGCGTCAGTTGCAGGTAGATCAGCCCTTCTTCAAGGCCGTTGCACGCCACCAGTTCCTTCTGCACGGCTTCGATCGCGTCCGGGATGAGGGGGACGGGAAGGCCAATCGTACTGGCGGATCGCCCCAGCCGGTCAAGATGCGACCTGCTGTCGATCAGCTTGCCCTCGATCACCGCCGTGACTTCATAAATGCCGTCGGCGAACAGGAAACCCCGGTCGAGAACGGAGATGCGGGCATCGGCGAGCGGCAGGAACTGGCCGTTGAGATAGGCGATGGACATGAATGAGCGGCTTTCCGGTGAATGCGCGACAGGCTTGCCCGCCGATGTCGCCGCGCGCACGCGCCGGGTCAAGCCGGACGCCACGGAAAACGTCAGGCGAGCGCCTTCACCCGCGCGCCGATCTCCCGCAATTCCTTGACGAAGCGCTTTCGTTCCTCGGCCTTGCGGGCTTCATCGGGCACGCGCAACAGGAAGCTGGGATGGACGGTGACCCAGCCTTCGGCACCGCCTGACAGGGCTATGGGTGCGCCGCGCGTGCGGCTGATCGTCACCGCCTTGCCCAGCAGCGCGCGAGCGGCGGTCGCCCCCAGCGCGACGATGATGCGCGGTTGCAGCAGGTCCAGCTCCTGATCGAGCCACCAGCGGCATGCCTGGATCTCCGGGGTTTCGGGCGTCTGGTGGATGCGGCGCTTGCCCCGGCGCTCATGCTTGAAATGCTTGACGGCATTGGTGACGTAAAGGCGGGCGCGGTCGACCTCCGCTTCATCCAGCGCGCGGTCGAGCAACTGGCCTGCCGGACCTACGAAGGGACGGCCTGCCAGATCCTCCTGATCGCCCGGCTGCTCGCCGATCAGCATCAATGGCGCATCCAGCGGCCCTTCGCCAAAGACGGTCTGCGTGGCGTCGCGATAGAGCGGGCAGCGGGTGCAGGCCATCGCCTCGTCGCGCAGGGCTGACCATGCGGCGGCGGCATTGCCGGGACGGGCGTGCGGTTTCGGTGGCGTTGCGATCATGGCTGCTTCCCTTGCCTGGGCTCCAGCCACCAGATCGGGGATCAGGGCGGCTTCGGGCAGGTTGCGCCAATATTTGCGCGGCATTTCCGACAGCATGGCGCGTTGCTTGAGCCGGGCCGGATTGAAGATGGAGGCGTAATAGCGTTTCCACACATCCTCTATGGGGTCGCCCTGCGGCGCGTCGGCGCGGGTCGCGCCGGGGCTTTCGCTCAGGGTTTCACCATCCCAATGGATGCTGAGTTCAGGCGTCAGGATCGACCAGCGCATGGAGGCGAATCGGCGGACGAAGAAACCGGCATTGGCGCGGACGATATGATGGTCCGGCTCGAACCAGGCGACGAAGCGTGGCGCGCCTTCATCCTCCACTTCGCGGAAACGGACGAAGGCGCGCATCTTGTGCATGTCCCGCCGGACGGCCTTGGCCAGCATCTCCACCCGGCGCAAAAGCGGATCGGCGCGATCCTCCATCAGTGCGGGCATGTCGCGCACCCGCACCAGCAGGGCGTAGAGCAGCGCGAACCGCTCAGGATCGCGATGCAGGATCGCGCTTTCCGCCAGTTCCAGGAAGGCGCGGGGCACGGAAAAAGCGCCGCCCTGTTCAGGCGGCGCCGGGGCGTCGAACGCAAGGAGGGAGGCTTCGCCGCCCTCCACCTGCCAGTCTATCTCCGCCGCCGGGACGCCGCCTGCGGCAAAGCGCCGTGCCGCTTCGCGCCACCCGTCGAAATCGTCCGGGCCGGTCAGCGCTGCGCGATACATGGCGGTTTATTCCGCAGCTTCCGCCCGCTTGATCTCGGCGGGTTTGCGCCGGGCGAAGACCTCCGCCAGCTTGGCTTCCTCTTCCGCCGTCAGTTCCTTGGCGGCGTCGGGGAACATCTCGTCCTCCTCTTCCTCGATATGGTGGAGATAGCGCTTCTTCAGCTTGTCGAAGGTTTCCCGCCAGGCGTCGCCGTTGAACTCCAGCCCGTCCAGTTCTTCGAGATAATCGTCAATCTCCTTATGTTCCGACACGCTGTGCTGCGCATCTTCGCGCAGATCGGGGCGGGCGAGCATCGTTGCGTAAAGCGTCTCTTCCTCGGCCGCAGCATGGGCCGTCACTTCGACCTTGAACTGAGCGAACAGCTTTTGCAGCCGGTCATGCTCATCCTTTGCATCAGCCATCTTGTCGAACAGCTGGCGGTGGGCGTCGTGATCTTCTTTCAGGCGGTCGAAAATAGTGGCGTTCGCCATGGCGTGCTCCTCTTTCATACAGAGGGCACAACGAAGCGGCGGCGTCTTTGTGTCCGCAGTCAGCCGAACAGGAAACGGAAGATGATGGCGATGGGTATCCAGAGCAGCCCGCTGGCGATGCTGACGAGCCAGAGTTGCGCCACGTCGCGGCGGAAGCGGATGTTCAGGCTACTGCGCGAAAGAGCGCTGAAATCCAGCACTTCCCAGCGTCGTTCAAGGCCGCGCGCGAATATGGCGAAGGCTCCGATCGCGACGATGATGCCCAGGTGCAGGACGAGCGAACCGCCCATCTTCGCGACGATGAAGATCTGCATGAGGCAGAAGATCACGAGCGCCGCCGCCAGATGCGTGCTCATGCGCTTGGCATATCCGGCTCCTTGTGCCGCATGACCTTCAAACAGCGTCGCCACCGCTACTGCTTCTCCCCTGCTTCATGACCAGAAAACCATGGATTGCGGCCCCGATCAACGGGAGAAATCGGCTGTCAGGCAAAAAGCTCCAATTGCGAGGGCGCAGGGCCAAGGCTGCGCTTTAGGTCGATTCGGTCGGTCAGGTGAACCGGCCGCCAATCGCTGGCGATCAGGAAGGGGCGCAGCTTGGTGATGGAGGTGGTGAGGCGGGCAACATCGTCCAGCCGCAGCCGCCGCAGCCGCCGGCTTGCGAGGATGCGGTCGACCGCCTTCACGCCCAGCCCCGGCACGCGCAGCAGAGCCTCGCGCGGGGCGCGGTTCACGTCCACCGGGAACATACCGCGATGCCGCAGGGCCCAGGCGAGCTTCGGGTCGATATCGAGCGGCAGGCAGCCGCTGTCAGGATCGGTCGCCGCCTCCAGATCGTCTGCCGAAAAGCCGTAGAAGCGCATCATCCAGTCGGACTGGTATAGCCGGTGCTCGCGCAGCAGCGGCGGCCTTTTGAGCGGAAGCACGCTGCTGGGGGAGGGAATGGGCGAGAAGGCGCTGTAATAGACGCGGCGCAAGGCGTGGCGGTCGTAAAGCGACCTTGCCCTGCGGATGATCGCCCGGTCGTCCGCGCCGTCAGCGCCTACGATCATCTGGGTCGATTGCCCGGCAGGCGCGAAGCGGGGCGCGTTGCGATATTTGCGCCGCGCGTCGCCCATATCCTCCATCGCGCTGCGCATCCCCGCCATCGCACCTTCGATGCGGCTGGCGTTCTTTTCGGGCGCTAGCCGCTGCAAGCCCTGTGCGGTCGGCAGTTCGACGTTGATCGACAGGCGATCGGCGTAGAGCCCTGCCTGATGCGACAGGTCCGGGTCGGCATCGGGAATGGTCTTGAGGTGGATATAGCCGCGAAAATCATGCTCCTCCCGCAACGTGCGGGCGACTTGCACCAGCTGCTCCATCGTATAGTCGGACGACCGGATGATGCCCGACGACAGGAACAGCCCCTCAATATAGTTGCGGCGGTAGAAATTCAGCGTCAGGTCCACGACCTCCTGCACGGTGAAGCGCGCGCGCCGCACGTCGCTGGACCGGCGATTGATGCAATAATGGCAGTCGAAGATGCAGCTGTTCGTAAGCAGGATCTTTAATAGCGAAATGCAGCGCCCGTCCGGCGCATAGGCATGGCAGATGCCCATGCCCTCGGTCGATCCAAGCCCGCCTTTCCGGCCGCTGGCGCTATCGCGCTTCTTCGTACCCGAAGACGCGCAGGACGCATCATATTTTGCAGCATCCGCAAGGATTTCGAGCTTCTGGGGGACGGACAGGGCGGCCATGTGTTCCTGATATGTTCTTGGCTGACCGCTGTCCATGATCCAGGTTACGTTTTACCAGCCTCTCGCCACTATTTTGCGTGCCCCAGGTGCGTTGCTCCGGGAGAAGCGGTTATTGCAGGCATCAAGTCGGCCCTTCCGGCGGCGCATCATCGCGGCAAATGCCAAGGCTTTGGGGTTGAAATGCCGCGACTCTGCTGATAGGGCGCGCCCCACAACGGCGTAGGGCGACCTGCGGCGACTCACGGCTTTTATATTCGGTAGGCCCGTCGGGAAGGGTTTTGTGTCCTGGCGAACCGCCCGCTTTCGACTGGAGTTTGACTGGCTTATGCAAATCATCGTTCGCGACAATAATGTCGACCAGGCCCTGCGCGCGCTCAAGAAGAAGTTGCAGCGCGAGGGCGTGTATCGCGAGATGAAGCTGCGCCGTCACTATGAGAAGCCGTCGGAAAAGCGCGCCCGTGAAAAGGCTGCTGCGGTCCGTCGCGCCCGCAAGCTGGAACGCAAGCGCGCCGAGCGCGACGGCGTTCGTTAAGAGCCGGTCCGGGCGGAGTGCCCGGATTGCTCCTTCCTGCTGATTTCCCGCACCAACTGCGAGGCGTTCGCTCATGTCCACGACGGCTGTTCCCCTTCGCCCCATCGCCAAGGGGTCTTTGACGCGGCTCTGGATCGGTGTCGCCGCCGTGGCGCTTGCGGCCGCTGGCCTTGCATGGGCGGGGCAGCGCGGGCTTGAGCCTTCGCCCGCCAGCTATCTGGCGAAGAATGCGCATGAGGACGGCGTCGTCACCACCGGATCCGGGCTCCAGTTCAAGGTGCTGGAAGAAGGCAGCGGGCCGAGCCCGACGGCGGCGGATGTCGCGCTGGTCGGCTATAAGGGTACGTTGCTCGACAGCACGGTGTTCGATGAGAACCCGCAGACCGCCATGCCGGTGGACGGTGTCGTTCCGGGCTTTTCCGAAGGCCTGCAAAAGATGAAGAAGGGCGGCAAGTACCGCCTGTGGATTCCGCCGCAGCTTGGCTATGGCGAACAGGCGGCAGGACCCATTCCTGCCAATTCCGTGCTGGTGTTCGACGTCGAGCTGCACGATTTCAAGTCGAAGGCGGAAATCATGCAGATGCAGCAGATGATGCAGCAGGGAGCCACTCCGCCGCCGCTGCCGGGCCGCTGATCCTCGCAGACATCGAAGAAGATGAAGGGCCCTTCTCCGGGCCCTTTTTCATTGGGGAAGCGGCGTGGCGGGGCTGGCGCTTTCCTCATCCAGCGACTTCGAGCGCTCCTCCAGATAGACCTTGATCATGGCGATGATGGGATCGGCCAGGAACAGGCCCAATATGCCGAACAGTGCGCCGAACAATATCTGCGCCGCCAGCACCAGTGCGGGCGCAAGGTCGGTCGCCCGCTTCGCTACCATGGGCACGATCAGATAGCCGTCGATCAGCTGCACGATCAGGTAGACGAACAGCGCATAGAGCCCGGCGTCGGTCCCTGCGGAAAAGCCGACCAGGATGATGAGCACGCCCGAAATGATCGCGCCGATATTGGGCAGGAAGGCGAACAGGCCGGTCAATATGCCGAGCAGCCCCGCCATGGGAACGCCGCCCGCCCACAGCAGCAGCCAGGTGCCTACGCCTTCCACCGCCATGCCGACCAGCCTGCCAAACATCAGGCGGCGCAGCGTCCAGCCCATCTTGTCTGCGACCTTGTAGAAGCTCGCGCGCTTGTTCATCGGCAGCATCCAGGCGACGCCGCGTTCGTAGAGCTTGGGTTCGATCGCGATGAAGATCGCCAGCACCAGCATCATGACCGCGCTGGTCAGTGCGCCGAAGACGGTGCCGACCGCCGCCGTGACGCGGCCGAGTGAGCTCAGCGCCTGACTGGCGAGGCCCTTGAGGTCATTGGGCGTGGTGGAAATGCCAAGTTGTTGCAGCCATGCGCCCACGCGGCTGACCTGCGCCTCCACGATCAGCCGCATCGCCTGCGCCTGCGCCGCCAGGCTCGCGCCGGTCAGGTAGAAGGTGTAGACGATGAAGGCGACGGCAGCGAGCAGAACGATCGTGAGCCGCCATCCCCGGTGAATCGGCAGGACCCGGCCCAGCAACCGCGTGCCGCCGTCCATCATCGTCGCCAGCACCAGCGCGCCCAGTATGAGCATGATCGGCTGAGCCAGCAGGGCAAGCAATGCGACCGCCACCGCCATGGCGATCCAGGTGCCTGCACGGGTTATTTCATGCTGAACGAGCGGACTGCGCAGCTCGCTGGGGCCGGGCGCTTCGAGATGAACCTTCTGCTTGCCGCTCAAGCACGCCCCCTATCGTGACATCATTTCGCGGCGGAAACGCTCCGGGGGCGCAGGCTGTTCCCGGCGCGGCCGCTGCGGAAGGCGTGAAGCCAGGTCGCGGGGTTCCAGCTGGAATCGCCGTCAAGCGAGAAGGTGATGAATTCGGCGCGCCCGCCGATCGCTTCCCAGGGTACGGGACCGCCAAGCCCGTTTTCCTCCAGCGGCGCGCGGCTGTCGGCGCTGTTGTCGCGATTGTCGCCCATCAGGAAAAGATGGTGCGGCGGCACCCGGATCGGACCATACCAGTCGAGCGAGCTTGGCCCCATGTCGATCGTCACATAGGTGCGGCCGTTGGGCAGCGTTTCCTGCCGCACTGGCAACTGGCAATAGGTCTTGCCGTCGCGGCCCTCCACCCGTGCGCCAGGAAATTGCAGTGGCGGACAGGGCGCATTGCCATCCACAGGGATGCGGATGGGTTTCAGCACCTTCTGCGGCACGGGAACGCCGTTCAGGATGACTTGCCCGCCGCGCACCTCCAATATGTCGCCGGGCAGGCCGATCACGCGCTTGATATAGTCCTCACGCCGGTTCTGCGGCGAAACGATGACGATATCGCCGCGTTCGGGCAGGCGGCCGAAAATACGTCCCTTGATGAAGGGCAGGGGGTGAAAGCTGGGCGAGACATAGGACCAGCCATAGGGAAATTTGCTGACCACCAGCCGGTCACCCTTCAACAGTACCGGCATCATCGATTCGCTGGGGATGTAGAAGGGCTTGGCGACGAAGCTGTGGAAGGCGAGCACCGCCAGGATGAGCAGGGCGATGCTCTTGACCTCATGCCACCAGTCGACGCCATGCGGTTCCGCCTTGGCAGGCCCCATGGCCTGGTTTTCGGTGGAAAGGGGCGTGCTCTCGCTAGTGTCGGCTGCCGTCATGGGTGGCTTCTCGGGTGATGGGGCCGCCATTATCGCGGCACGGCTTCGATGATGACGAAGGCCTGCGCCCAGGGATGGTCGTCTGTCAATGTCAGGTGGATGAGCGGCGCATGATCTGCGGGAATCATGGCGTTGAGCCGGACGAGCGCGCCGCCGGTCAGTTCCAGCGTCGGCGCACCGCCTGGCCGGTTGACGACGCCGATATCCTTCATGAACACGCCCTGGTTGAAGCCCGTCCCTACCGCCTTGGAAAAGGCTTCCTTGGCGGCGAACCGTTTGGCGAAGGTCCCTGCCCTGGTAAAGGGCCGCCGTGCCGCCTTGGCCCGCTCAATCTCCGTGAACACACGGCGTTCGAACCGTTCGCCATAACGGTCGAGCGAATTCTGGATTCGCTCGATATTGCACAGATCGGAGCCGAGGCCGATGATCAACGGGCGAGATCCATCTGACGGCGCATTTCAACGATGCTTGCTTCCAGACCGCCGAAGATCGCTTCGCCGATCAGGAAATGGCCGATGTTGAGTTCGGCGATCTGCGGAATCGCCGCGATCGGGCCGACATTGTCGAAGGTGAGGCCGTGGCCTGCATGCGGCTCGATCCCGTTCTTGGCGGCAAGGGCGGCTGCGTCGCTGATGCGGCGAAGCTCCTCCGCGCGGGCCGCGCCGGTGAGATGGGCGTAGCGGCCGGTATGGAACTCAACGACGGGCGCGCCCAGCCGGATCGCGGCGTCGACCTGCGCCGCGTCAGGTTCGATGAACAGGCTGACGCGGATGCCGGCCTCGTCCAATGCCCCGATGATCGGCTCCAGCGCCACCATCTGCCCGGCGGCATCCAGCCCGCCCTCGGTCGTGCGCTCTTCCCGCTTTTCCGGGACGATACAGGCGGCGTGCGGCCGGTGCCTGATCGCGATGCGCAGCATTTCCTCCGTCGCGGCCATCTCCAGGTTCAACGGCACGGACAGGGCGGACATCAGCGCGACGATATCCTCATCGCGGATATGCCTGCGGTCCTCCCGCAGATGTGCGGTGATGCCATCCGCCCCGGCCGAAGCGGCCAGCAGCGCAGCCTTGACCGGATCGGGATGCGCGCCGCCCCTGGCGTTGCGGATCGTGGCCACATGGTCGATGTTGACGCCAAGACGCAGGGGAAGGGCGGATTGCGGCATGGACTATTGTTTCCGGCTTCCGGGCTTGACGGCGGGAACGGCCGCGAGTTCGGGAGGCACTTCATGTTCGTCATATACGGGAAAATTGATGCTGACGAGCGGGTAGAAGGGAACGCCAAGATCGACTTCGCCCGCCGAGCGGTCGACCAGCGCCGCTTCCGCGATGACGATGCCGCCTGCCTCCGCGACGGCGTCGATCGCCTGACGCGATGACAGGCCAGTGGTGACGACATCCTCCACCATCAGCACTTTCTGCCCCGGCGCGATGCTGAACCCCCGGCGCAGTTCGAACGTGCCTTCGGGACGTTCAAGGAAAACGGCGTCCCTGTCGAGCGCACGGCCCGCTTCATGACCGATGATGATGCCGCCCATGGCGGGGGAGGCGACGAGGTCGATCTCGTTCCGCAATTCGCGGGGCAACTGCTGTACCATCGCCCGGGCAAGCCTGCCTGCCCGCTCGGCATTCATCAAAACGCGCGCGCATTGCAGATAGTTGGCGCTGCGGCGTCCAGAGGACAAGATGAAATGTCCCTCCAGCAACGCTCCGGCTGCCCTGAACTCCGCTAAAACTTCTTCGTCGGTCATCTAAATCTTCGATCCATTCGCGCGCGCCGCCCCTGATTACAGGCGATCGGCACGCCTCTATTCATTCATAGGACGCGCCCATGATCGCGCCCCTGCGCGCGACCAGCGAGATAAGCGGACGGCGGAGGCGTTGCAACAGCGAAGAAAATCTGCTCCTGCCCGCTTGAGGCCGGAAAAAACCATGCCTATAAGCCGCCCCAGACCGACCGGGCGGGGGAGACGTGTATGCGCGCGCCTTCGTTGCAGCGGCGCCAAGGGGTTACGGGGTAAGAAGACGCTTATGAAAAAGGTGAAATCGCTCGTTCTCGCCGGGTTGCTGGCCTTTGCGCCGGCCTTGGCGCTGAACAGTCAGGCGTTCGCGCAGGATAATGCAGCCGTCGCTGCCGCGCCTGCGGACAATGCCGCTGCTCCGGCCGAATCGAGCGTGAACGCGGCTGCTCCGGCCGCCGAAGCCGCGCCTGCCGCTAAGGTCGCCGCGCCGCCCCGCATGAAACCGACCCCCGGCATCGGCATGCCGAGCCCCGGCGAGATTTCGCTCCAGGAACAGTTCAGCCCGACCGGTCACACCGGCCGCTGGCTGCACGACAAGATGCTGCTGCCCATCATCACCGTCATCTCGATCTTCGTTCTGGTCCTGATGCTCTATGTGATGGTGCGTTTCCGCCGCAGCGCCAATCCGGCTCCGTCCAAGACGTCGCACAATACGTTGATCGAAGTGATCTGGACGGTCGTTCCAGTGGTGATCCTTCTGGTGATCGCCGTGCCGTCAATCGGACTGCTGGCGGACCAGTACAAGCCTGCGCCCAAGGATGCGCTGACTGTCAAGGTTACGGGGTATCAGTGGTATTGGGGTTATGAATATCCCGACAACGAGATCCCCGAATTCGTTTCCAATATGCTCCCCAAGGACAAGGCCGAAGCGAATGGCGAGCCTTATCTGCTTGCGCCGGACAATCGCATGGTCCTGCCCGCCGGGCGTCCGATCAAGCTGATCATCACCGGCGCGGACGTGATCCATTCCTTCGCGGTGCCTTCGCTCTGGGTGAAGATGGATGCGGTGCCGGGCCGCCTCAATGAAAAGAGCTTCACCATCGAAAAGCCGGGCGTCTATTACGGGCAGTGCTCGGAACTGTGCGGCGCGCGTCACGCCTTCATGCCGATAGCGATCGAGGCGCTGCCGCCCGCCCAGTTCGACCAGTGGGTCCTCTCGCAGGGCGGCAAGTTGCAGGGCGCAGGCGCGGCGGTCACCACCGCTGCCGCAGCGCCCGCCGCCGCTCCCGCAGAAAAGCTTTGATGTAAGGGCATAGACGCCATGACAACCATTACCGCAGATCATCACGGCGATCATGCTCATGATCATCATGACGCCGATCACAAGCCAGCCTTCTTCCAGCGCTGGTTCATGTCCACCAACCACAAGGACATCGGCACCCTCTACCTGATCTTCGCGATCATCGCCGGTATCATCGGCGGCGCGATATCGGGCCTGATGCGCGCCGAACTCGCGCAGCCGGGCATCCAGTATCTCCAGACCTGGGCGCAGTATAGCGACGGTCCGTCAGCGACGCTGGACCAGGCCTATCATCTGTGGAACGTGCTGATCACCGCCCACGGCCTCATCATGGTCTTCTTCATGGTGATGCCCGCGATGATCGGCGGCTTTGGCAACTGGTTCGTGCCGATCATGATCGGCGCGCCCGACATGGCCTTCCCGCGCATGAACAATATCAGCTTCTGGCTGCTGATCCCGGCATTCGCGCTGCTGCTCGGCTCGACCTTCGTTCCGGGCGGCACGGGCAATGGCGCGGGCACCGGCTGGACGGTCTATGCGCCGCTTTCGACCAGCGGTTCCGCGGGGCCGGCGGTCGACATGGCGATCCTGTCGCTGCATATTGCGGGTGCCAGCTCGATCCTGGGCGCGATCAACTTCATCACCACCATCCTCAACATGCGCGCGCCGGGCATGACCCTGCACAAGATGCCGCTGTTCGTCTGGTCGGTGCTGGTCACCGCCTTCCTGCTGCTGCTGGCGCTTCCGGTTCTGGCCGCGGCGATCACCATGCTGCTGACCGACCGTAATTTCGGCACCACCTTCTATGATGCCGCTGGTGGCGGCGATCCAGAGCTTTACCAGCATCTCTTCTGGTTCTTCGGCCATCCCGAAGTGTACATCATGATCCTGCCGGGCTTCGGCATCATCAGCCAGATCGTGTCGACGTTCAGCCGCAAGCCCGTGTTTGGCTATCTCGGCATGGCCTATGCCATGGTCGCGATCGGCGTCGTTGGCTTCGTGGTGTGGGCGCACCATATGTTCACCACCGGCATGTCGGTGAACGTGAAGATGTACTTCACCGCCGCGACCATGGTCATTGCGGTGCCGACCGGCATCAAGATCTTCTCGTGGATCGCCACCATCTGGGGCGGTTCGATCAGCTTCAAGACCCCGATGGTCTGGGCGCTGGGCTTCATCTTCCTGTTCACCGTGGGCGGCGTGACCGGGGTCGTGCTTGCCAATGGCGGCGTTGACGACGTGCTGCACGACACTTATTATGTCGTGGCGCACTTCCACTATGTGCTCTCGCTGGGCGCGGTGTTCGGTCTGTTCGCGGGCTTCTACTATTGGTTCCCCAAGATGTCGGGCCGGATGTACAACGAGTTCCTCGGCCAGCTGCACTTCTGGGTGTTCTTCATCGGCGTGAACCTGCTGTTCTTCCCGATGCACTTTCTGGGCCTGTCGGGCATGCCGCGCCGCTATCCCGACTACCCGGAAGCCTTCGCCTACTGGAACAAGGTGGCGAGCCATGGTTATGAGATCATGGCCGCAGGCATGCTGATCTTCTTCGTCAACCTGATCTGGTCGCTCGCGGCCGGCCGGAAGGCGGAAGGCAATCCCTGGGGTGAAGGTGCGACGACGCTGGAATGGACGCTGTCCAGCCCGCCGCCGTTCCACCAGTTCGAAACGCTGCCGGTCATCGACTGACCGGCGGGATCAGGGCTCTCCTTGCGGGGAGAGCGTGGGCGGCGCTATGATGGCCCGCCCGGCAAGAGCAGTCCCGGCGCATCATGTCGCGCCGGGCTGCTGCATGAGGAGCATATGGCTAGTTCGCCGTACATGGGCAGGAGCACGGCTCCCGCAATTCCCGCTCACTGGCGGGACTTTGTCGCGTTGACGAAGCCGCGCGTGATGACGCTGGTGGTCTTCACCGGCCTGTGCGGCCTGCTTGCGGCACCGGGGCATCTGCATCCCGTGCTTGCCTTCACCGCGATCCTCTGCATCGCCCTGGGCGCTGGCGCGGCGGCCGCGCTCAATCAATGGTATGAAGCCGACATCGACGCGAAGATGAAGCGCACCGCCAGCAGGCCTCTGCCCGCTGGACGTATGGACCGCCAGTCCGCGCTTCATTTCGGCGTGGGCCTGTCCTTCTTCTCCGTGCTGCTGATGGGCATGGCCACCAACTGGCTCGCCGCAGCGGTGCTGGCGGTGTCGATCCTGTTCTATGTCTTCGTCTACACCATCTGGCTGAAGCCTCGCACGACGCAGAATATCGTCATCGGCGGTGCAGCGGGCGCATTTCCGCCGGTTATCGGCTGGGCTGCGGTGACGGGCGATATCACGGCCCTGCCGGTCGCCCTGTTCATGCTGATCTTCTTCTGGACGCCGCCGCATTTCTGGGCGCTCGCGCTGTTCGTGAAGACGGATTATGCCGCCGCCAACATCCCGATGCTCCCCGTCGTTGCGGGCGAGGTCGCGACCCGGCGGCAGATCTGGTTCTATACGGCGATAATGGCGGTGGCGGCGATGGCGCCGGTTCTGCTGAAACTTACCGGCTTGATCTACGGTGTGACGGCGCTTCTGGGCACGGGTCTGTTCGCGGTCTTCGCCTTCCAGGTGCTACGCCGCCGGGAGACCGATCCCAGCCGGATGCAGCCGGAAAAGCGGCTGTTCAAATATTCGATCCTTTATCTTTTCCTCCTGTTCGGGGCGGTCGTTGCTGACCGCTGGCTGCTGGCATGACGCCTGAGGAGGACGAGCAGGTGCGCAGCCGCCAGAAGTCGCGCGCCATCGTGATGGGCTTGCTTCTGGGCGCGCTGGTCATTTTATTTTACGCGATCACCATAGCGAAGATGGATGGGGGACAATGATGGCCAGCCTGCCGCCGTCGCCCTTCGATCGGGAACGCCGCAACCGGCGCACGCTGGTTACGATGGCCGGGGTCGGCCTTGCGATGCTCGGCCTGGGTTTCGCATCGGTGCCGCTCTATCGCATCTTCTGTGAACGGACCGGCTTTGGCGGCACGACGCAGCGGGCATCGAGCGATGTCAATGTCCGCGCGGCGGTCGGCCACAGCATGTCGATTCGATTCGATTCCAATGTGCAGCCGGGCATGCCGTGGAAATTCTACCCCGAACATCCCACCGACACGGTGACGGTCGGTGCGCGCGACATGGCGATCTTCATTGCGAAGAATATGTCGGACAAGCCGGTTACAGGCACTGCGAGCTTCAACGTCACCCCCACGCAGGCTGGCGCTTATTTCACGAAGATCCAGTGTTTCTGCTTTACTCAGCAGACGTTGCAGCCTGGCGAAGAGGTAAGGATGCCCGTCCTTTATTATGTCGATCCCAAGATTTTGGCCGACCCGGACAATCGGGACACGCAGGAAATTACGCTGAGCTACACCTTCTATCCTGTTGAGCAGGACAAGAAGCCAAGCTAAGGCAAGCACAATAACGCGAACCGCGAACAGGGAAGAGCACGTCATGGCAGGCGCCAAGAACCACGATTATCACATTCTCCCGCCCAGCATCTGGCCATTTTTTGGTTCCATGTCGGCGCTGGTGATGGCCTTTGGCGCGATCATGTGGATGCATCCCGACGCGATGCCCGCCGGTGGCGGCTGGGTGTTCCTGATCGGTGTCGCAGGCGTATTGTTCACTATGTACAGCTGGTGGGCGAATGTGATTTCCGAAGCGCATGCCGGCGATCATACCCCTGTCGTGCAGCTGCATCTGCGCTACGGCATGATACTGTTCATCGCGTCGGAAGTGATGTTCTTCGTCGGCTGGTTCTGGTCCTTCTTCGACTTCGCGCTTTTCCCCAGCCAGCTTCCGCCGATTGAGGGCATGTTCCCGTCCAAGGGCGTGGAAGTCATGAACGCGTTCGAGCTGCCGCTGCTCAATACCCTGATCCTGCTCTGCTCGGGCACGACGGTGACCTGGGCGCATCATTCGCTGATCCACGGCGACCGCGAAGGGTTGAAGACCGGCCTATGGCTGACCGTGATCCTGGGCCTGCTCTTTTCCTCGATCCAGGCCTATGAATATGCCCATGCGCCTTTCCCGTTCGGCGGCAGCCCCTACAGCTCGGCATTCTATATGGCGACCGGCTTCCACGGTTTCCACGTTCTGGTCGGCACCATCTTCCTGATCGTCAACCTGATCCGCGTTTATAAGGGGCACTTCACCCCGCGCCAGCATTTCGGCTTCGAAGCTGCCGCCTGGTATTGGCACTTTGTCGACGTGGTCTGGCTGTTTCTGTTCGTCGCCATCTATGTCTGGGGCGGCTGGGGCGCGCCGGTGCACGGCGGCTGAGTTCAAAGGAAATATTAAGAGCGAACGGCCGGTCACCCCGGCCGTTTTCTTTTGACGCGGGTGAGGCTATGCCTGCGCCATGTCATCGTCCGGCCCGGCCACGCCTTCCTCCCCTCCGCTGATCATCGCGGCATCGCGCGGCTGCTGCCCCCGATGCGATGAGGCCACGCTGTTCGCCGGGTCCGTGGGCTTTTCATCCCATTGCCGCGTTTGCGGGCTGGATTATGGCCAGTTCAACGTCGGTGACGGCCCCGCCGCATTCCTGACCCTGATCGTCGGAGCGGTCATGGTCGCGATGGCGCTGACCGTTGAACTCAAATTGCATCCGCCGCTCTGGGTTCACCTGCTGCTGTGGACCCCGCTGACGGTTGCGGCGGTGGTGGGCAGCCTTCGCATCGCCAAGAGTGCGCTGCTCATCCTGGAATATCGCAACAAGGCGCGGGAAGGGCGGATCATGGAGGACAGGCGTTCATGAGCAGGATGCGGCTTCCCCTGATCCCCAGCCTGATAGTTGCCGCGGCCATCGCCGTGATGATCGGCCTTGGCATATGGCAGTTGCAGCGGCGCGGCGAAAAGGACGCGATGCTCGCGCTCGCAGCTTCGAATCCGGCCAGGCCGTCGATCAGCTATCCCGCCATTGCGCCGGTCCCGCCGGATCTGTTGTTCCGCCGATCTTCGGTGCAATGCCTTCGCGTCACAGGCTGGCGGACCGAGGCGGGACGCGCGGCTGACGGTTCCACCGGCTACCGCTATATCGCTGAATGTGCGACGGGGGCGGAGGGGCCGGGCGCTCTGATCGCCCTTGGCGTCGCGCAGAAGCCGGATCTGAAACCGGCATGGAACGGCGGCCATGTGCGTGGCTGGATCTCCGAGGAACCCGATCACCGCTCGCTGCTGTCGCGCATCGGGGGCAAGGCGCTGCCGCTGCGGCCGATGCTGATCGCCGGGCAGGCCCCTTCGGGTTTCAAGCCCGTGGCGCCGCCCAGCCCGCAAGATGTGCCGAACAATCATCTGGCCTATGCGGTGCAGTGGTTCTTCTTTGCCGCCGTCGCCGCCATCATCTACCTTCTGGCCGTGCGCAGGCGCGTTCCACCTGCCGGTCCGTTGTAAACGCTTGCTCCATGGCCGCCGCACCGCTACCGCGCTTTCCCATCATGCAATATGTGAGCACCAGGGGAAGCGCGCCCGCGCTGGGTTTTGAGGATGTGACGCTGGCGGGGCTGGCGTCCGACGGAGGACTCTATGTCCCCGAAAGCTGGCCCAGCTTTTCCCCCAGCCAGATTCGCGCGCTCGCCGGGCTGTCCTATGTCGAAACTGCCGTGCGTGTCATGGCGCCATACGTCGCCGGATCGCTGAGCGAAGAGGAACTGCGGGAACTGTGCGCCGCGGCCTATGGGCGCTTCAGTCATCAGGCGGTGACGCCGCTGGTCCAGCTCGACCACCGCAATTGGCTGCTCGAACTGTTCCATGGGCCCACCCTGGCGTTCAAGGATGTCGCGCTCCAATTGCTGGGGCAACTGTTCGAACGCTTCCTGTCGCGCCGGGACGATCACCTGACGATCGTGGGGGCAACGTCTGGCGACACGGGCTCCGCCGCGATCGATGCGGTGGCGGGGCGTGAGAAGATCGACATCTTCATGCTCCATCCCGAAGGCCGGGTGTCGGACGTGCAGCGGCGGCAGATGACTACGGTGCGCGCGCCCAATGTGCACAATATCGCGATCGAAGGCAGTTTCGACGATGCGCAGGCGCTCGTGAAGGCGATGTTCAACGACGCCGCCTTTTCAAAGCGCTTCAACCTGTCGGCCGTGAACAGCATCAACTGGGCGCGACTGATGGCGCAGGTGGTCTATTATTTCTACGCCGCCGTCCGGCTGGGCGCGCCGGAACGGACGGTGGCCTTTTCGGTGCCGACCGGAAATTTCGGTGATGTCTTCGCGGGCTATGTGGCCGCGCGCATGGGCCTGCCCGTCGCCAAGCTGATGGTCGCGACCAATGTCAACGACATATTGCATCGCGCTCTGGCGGAGGGCGATTATAGCCAGGGACAAGTGGTGCAGACGGCCACCCCCAGTATGGACATTCAGATCAGTTCCAATTTCGAGCGGCTACTGTTCGATGCGGGCGATCGTGACGGCGCGGCGCTGGCGGCCCAGATGAAGGGATTCGAAACCAGCCGGTCGATGCGGCTGACCAATGCGCAGCGCGCGGGGGCAGGGCAGCTTTTCACGTCAGCGCGGGTCGATGGCGATGCCATGAACATGGCCATCCGCTGGGCATTCGACGGCGCGGGCCAGATCATCGATCCGCACACGGCGGTCGGCCTTGCCGCCGCGCGCACGCTGGAACTGGACCCCAGCATCCCGGTGGTCACGCTGGCGACGGCGCATCCCGCCAAGTTCCGCGATGCGGTGGAGCGCGCCACGGGCATGCGCCCGCCGCTGCCGCCGCGCATGGGCGACCTTTTCGCGCGCGAGGAGGCCTATGCCAAGCTGCCTGGCACCTTTGACGCCGTGACCGCCTATGTCGCGGAGCGCGCCACGCCGCGGGCATGACGCTTCAAACGCTCATCGGTGAACCGTGGCCGGACTATGGGCTGATCGATTCGGGGCATGGCCGCAAGCTGGAGCGATACGGCCGCTATCGCTTCATCCGGCCGGAGCCGCAGGCGATGTGGGCCCCTGCGCAGTCCGATTGGAGGGCTGACGGCGAATTCGTTCCCGGTTCCGATGAGGATGGCGGCGGCCGCTGGGTCCACCCCAGGCCGGTGCCGCCGCAAGGCTGGCCCCTGCGCTGGAATGAGGTGAGCTTTCAGGCGAGTTGCACACCCTTCCGCCATCTTGGCTTCTTCCCCGACATGGCGCCGGTCTGGAGCTGGATGCGGGAGCAGGTCGCGGACAAGGCCGATCCGCAGGTGATGAACCTGTTCGGCTATACGGGCGTGGGCACGCTGGCGATGGCAGCGGCGGGCGCGCAGATGGTGCATGTCGACGCGTCCAAGAAATCGGTGGCCCAAGCGCGCGCCAATGCTGCGCTATCTGGGCTGGAAGACAGGCCGGTTCGCTGGATCGTCGACGATGCCGCCAAGTTCGTCAGCCGCGAGGTGCGGCGGGGCCGGCGTTATGACGGCATTCTGCTCGATCCTCCCAAATATGGCCGGGGGCCGGATGGCGAGATTTGGCGGCTGGAGGAGGATCTGCCGGGGCTGATCGCCCATTGCCGCCAGCTTCTGGATGCCGACAGCCGTTTCCTGTTCCTGACGGTCTATGCGGTGCGCATGTCCGCGCTGGCGATTGGCGAGCTGGTGCGGCAGGCGTTCGCCGGTCTTCCCGGCTCCGTCGAGGCTGGGGAGCTTGCGGTCCGTGAGGAGGCGCGCGGCCTGCTGCTGCCGACCGCCATCTGGGCGCGCTGGTCGCGTTAAGGGTCCGCGGATGATGCAGCGGCGTCGCGGCGGGCGGAACCGCTGCGCGCCAGTTCGCGCTTCAACTGTTCCGGGCGCGGCGCGACGAGGAAGCCGAAGCTGACACAGCCTAGCCTGGTGCCGACCGCATGATGCAGCCGATGCGCCTGCACGATCCGCTTCATGTAGCGAGAGCGCGGGACGTAGCGGTGCGCGACCCGGCGATGGACGATGATGTCGTGAAAGCCGAGATAGATCATACCATAGGCCGCGATCCCTGCACCGCACGCCGTCGCCCAGTCACCCCAGCCCCATTGCACGCCGCCCAGCAGCAACAGGATGGAGGGGATAGCGAAGATCACGAAATAGACGTCATTCGCTTCCCACAGGCCAGTGCGGGGCCGGTGATGGCTTGCATGCAGGAACCAGCCGGGGCCGTGCATCACCCAGCGATGCATCACATAAGCAAAGCCTTCCATCGCGGCGACGGTGGCAAGAAAGATCAGGAGCAGCAGAAGGGATGGCATAGGCCCTATATAGAGCGGCCGGCGGCATCAGACGACCCGGAAAGAAGCAGCCAGGACAAAAGGCCCCGACTGGCGGATCAATCGGACCTTTCGCCCATTGCCGCCTGATGCAGGACGCGCTGCGGATAGGGGATGGTGACACCATTTTCCCGGAACAGCAGCCACAGACGATTGAGCACGTCGGACTTGACGTTGCCGACGCCGCTTTCGGGATCGCTGATCCACACCAATATGTCATGTTCGACGCGATTGTCGCCGAAGTTCGTCAGCCACACATTGGGCTTGGGATTGCGCAGCACGCGCGGGCTTTCCTGCGCGGCGCGCAACATCAACTGCTGGGCAAGCTGAAGATCGCTGTCAAAGCCGACGCCTACGGGGATGCGGATGCGGACATTGCGGTCGGAATAGGACCAGTTCTCCACCTCCTGCGTCATCAGATTTTCGTTGGGGATCAGATGTTCCTTGCCGTCGCGCGTGATCACGGACACGGCACGCACGCCGATCTTGTTCACCCAGCCAAAGCTTTCGCCCACGACGATGACATCCCCCGGCTTGATCGACCGGTCCATCAGCAGGATGATGCCCGCGATCAGATTGCCGAAGGTCTTTTGCAGGCCGAACCCGACCGCCAAGCCAAGTGCGCCCGAAAAGACGGTGAAGGCCGTGAGGTCGATTCCCAGAAGGTCGATCCCGACGAAGAAGGCGACCACCACGGCGGCTATCGCGCCCAGCTTTTGCGCCAGCAGCTTCTGCGTGGCGTCCAGCCCCTTGCTATGGGCGATGCTGCGTCCCACCACCCGGTTCGTGAGGCGCACCGCCGCGAACAGCGCGACGCAGATCGCCGCCATGCTGATCAGGCCGAGCAGGGTGACGCGCCGCGCGCCAAGATCGACGCCGATCTCGTCCAGCATGTCCCCCACAGGCGCAAAACCGCCGCTGCTGCCGGAGAGGACCATGACGAACAGCAGCACGGCCAGCGGGATGACGGCGGGATAGGGGATGGCGAGACTGCGCAATATATGCCGGGCGAGCAGCGCGATCGCCAGAGCGAGCGCTCCGCCCAGGACCAGATGCGCCGGACCGCCCACCGGCCAGAGGGCGACGCAGATGGCAAGCAGACCGCTGGCGAGCACGTGGCGCAAGATAGGCCGCAGATGCCCGTCCAGCGCTTCCCGAAGCGAGGCGAAGCGGCGGCCGAGACGCGGCGCGGCGATGTGCGACAGGGCGTCGGCGGCCAGATAGACAAGGGCAGCGAGCGCTGCCGCCACCAGCGGATGGACGATGGCCGGATCACCGGGCAGCAGCGCCAGCAGATCGGGCAGCTGTGGCGTCATCCGCGTGCCGCGCGAAAGCGGGCGAGGCCTTGTTCCAGATCGGCGATGAGGTCGGCGGGGTCCTCCAGTCCGATGTTCAGCCGCACAGCCGGGCCTTCCGCTTCCCACCGGGTGGCAGTGCGGTGGCGCGCCGGATCGACCGGCAGGGCAAGGCTTTCAAAGCCGCCCCAGCTATACCCAATGCCGAAATGGTCGAGGCCGTCGATCAGAGCGGCGCGCGCCTGCTCGTCTCCCCCGTCCAGAACGAAGCTGAAAAGGCCGCTGGAGCCGGAAAAGTCGCGCCGCCAGATGTCGTACCCGGGGCAGGAGGGCAGGGCCGGGTGAAGCACGCGCGCGACACCGGACTGGCCCGACAGCCACTGGGCGACCGTCAGCGCGCTATCCTGATGCTGGTTGAGGCGCACCCCCAATGTCCGCAACCCGCGCGAGGCCAGCCATGCGTCGTCTGGGCTGGTCATCTGCCCGAACAGATAGGCGGACCGCTGGACGGCGGGGAACAGCGCTGGCGTTGCCGTGACGGAACCCATCATCACGTCGCTATGGCCGACAATATATTTGGTGCAGGCCAGTATCGAAATGTCCACGCCATGCGCCAGGGCAGGGAAGAAGATCGGCGTCGCCCATGTATTGTCCGCCAGGGTGACGATGCCCTTCTCCCGCGCCAGCGCGGTGATGGCTGGGATATCCTGCACTTCGAAGGTCAGGCTGCCTGGGCTTTCCAGAAATATGGCGCGGGTCGCGCCGGTCAGCAGGTCCGCTATGCCCGAACCCAGAGTGGGATCATAATAGACGGTGTCGATGCCCAGCGGCCGCAGCATCTGTTCGCAGAAATTGCGGGCCGGGTCATAGGCGCTGTCGACCATCAGCAACTGATCCCCCGGCTTCAGGACCGCCATCAGCGCGCAGGCGATCGCCGCCACGCCGGAGGGAAAGAGCATCGTGCCTTCAGCGCCCGGTTCCATTTCGGTCAGCGCGTCGGCAAGGCTCCAGGCGGTGGGCGTGCCCTTGCGGCCGTAGAACAGCCGCTCATGCGTGCTCGTCCGTGCCGCCTGCCGCAGATGGGCGACGTCGTCATAGAGGATCGTCGAAGCCCGCCACACCGGCGGATTGACGATGCTGCCCGGCTGGCCAGGCATGCTGGTCCATTCGGCCCGGCGGCCCGCCTGCGCCAGTTTCGTCAGCGGCCGCCGCTGATCCTCGCCGCCTTCCTTGCCGCTCATGCCGGTCCAACCGCCTTGGGCGTGTCCGGGTCCATGCCCCATTCCGACCAACTGCCGTCATAAAGGGAGACGTCCGTCTTGCCGAGCAGTTCGAGGCCCGCCAGCAGGATCGCGGCCGTTACCCCGCTGCCGCAACTGGTGATGACAGGCCGGTCGAAATCGACGCCCGCATCCTGGAACAGGCGGCGCAACTCCTTGCCCGTCTTCATGCTGTTGTCGGGGAGGAAGAGGGTGGACGAGGGGATGTTGCGCGACCCCGGTATATGGCCAGACGTCATGCCGGGGCGCGGCTCCTTGTCCTCGCCTGAAAAGCGGGCGGCGCTGCGCGCGTCAATGACCTGCGCCGGTCCGCCGCGCAGATTGGCGAGCAGGTCGTCCTTGGTGCACACCTGTCCTTCCGCGCGGCGAGCGATGGCGTTTCCGCGCGGGATGGTGGCCCAGCCGCTTTCGGTGGGCCTCCCTTCCGCCACCCATTTGGATAGGCCGCCGTCCAGGATCGCGGCGGATGCGCCGACGCCATAAAGGCGCATCATCCACCATGCGCGCGCCGCGCTGTGCGTCGGGCTGTTGTCATACACCACGATACGGTCGTCGCTGCCGATGCCCAGCGCGCGGCAACGTTCGGTCATGAAATCGTCGGAGGGCAGCATGCCGGGGCGGGGATCGTCCGCATCGCACAGCGTGGGCAGGTCGAGAAAGACCGCGCCAGGAATATGGGCTTGCTCGAATTCGGCACGGGCATCACGCGGGTCGCCCGGCAGGAACAGGCTGGCGTCCAGGATGCGCAGGCCGCCCTTGCCCAGTTCACCCGCCAGCCATTGGGTCGAAACCAATATATCCAAAGCCGCCTCTCTCTAGCTGCCGTTCCCTGCCTTTCTAGGAGCGGCCTCGAGCGGTGGGAAGGGGCTTCTCCCCTGCTGCCCTCAGCTTGCGAGGTTGAGCGTGGTCGCGCGGCTTCCGGGCATGCGGTACTGGCGCGGGCCAAGGTCCGTGCGGAAGGGGGACAGCCGCTCGGCAGGCGGCGACTTTTCCTGCCCGATGATGAAGGCCTGACCCGTGCGGCCGATCCCTGCATCGCCCTGATCACGGGTCCAGCGATATTGCGCGTCGAATGCCGCCACCGGAATAAGCAGCGTGCGTCCTTCCATCTGGACCGGCCTGATCTGGTCGGGCAGCAGGCGCAGTTCGCCTTTCAGCCTGTGGCTTTCCCCCGGCGCGATGGAGACAACGGAATGGGTGGGAAGCCCGGCCGTCCCTGCGAAAAATTGCTGGAACGACGCCTGCTGATCGCTGTCCGCATTGGCGATGAGGCTGCGGACCAGAATGTCTTCGGCCGCGCGATCTCCGCGATTGTGCAGGGTCAGTTCATAGCCGATCGTCACGCCCATCAACGACAGGCGCGCGTTGCGCACGTCCATCGACAGGTCGATCCAGGGGCGGGGCCCCGTCTGTGGCGGCGGCGCTGGGCGGACTGCGGACCGGGGAGATGGAACCGGCGGCGGCGGAGCGGCCGGAGGCGTGCCCTCTGCCTCCTCGTCCGCCCCGGTTTCATTGGTCTCATCGGCAGCAGGCTGCTTGCGGCGCAGCAGCCACACTGCCCCGATCGCCCCGGCGAGCAACGCAAGCGCCGCGGCGATCCATGGCCAATAGGAAGTCTCCTGCTGCTGCTCCGGCGCGGGCTGCACCGGCGCTACTGGCGCTGTCGTTTCTGGCTCCGGCGCGGCGGCGGGGGGCGAAGGGGTTGAAGGCTGCGTTTCCTCCGGCACATTCTCCTGCACGAGCGGCGTCTGGCTCGGCGCGGGCTGAGGAGTGGGCCGGGCGGCGG
>NZ_ATHO01000140.1 GCF_000445065.1 Sphingobium quisquiliarum P25
GTAAACGGCGGCCGTAACTATAACGGTCCTAAGGTAGCGAAATTCCTTGTCGGGTAAGTTCCGACCTGCACGAATGGCGTAACGACTTCCCCACTGTCTCCAGGATATGCTCAGCGAAATTGAATTCTCCGTGAAGATGCGGAGTACCCGCGGTTAGACGGAAAGACCCCGTGCACCTTTACTGCAGCTTCAGAGTGGCATTAGGAAAGAACTGTGTAGCATAGGTGGGAGGCTTTGAAGCGGTGACGCCAGTTGCCGTGGAGCCATAGGTGAAATACCACCCTGTTGTTTTCTGATGTCTAACCTCGCACCGTTATCCGGTGCAGGGACCCTCTGTGGCGGGTAGTTTGACTGGGGCGGTCGCCTCCTAAAGAGTAACGGAGGCGCGCGATGGTGGGCTCAGGACGGTTGGAAACCGTCTGTTAGAGTGCAATGGCATAAGCCCGCCTGACTGCGAGACTGACAAGTCGAGCAGAGACGAAAGTCGGTCATAGTGATCCGGTGGTCCCTCGTGGAAGGGCCATCGCTCAACGGATAAAAGGTACGCCGGGGATAACAGGCTGATGATTCCCAAGAGCTCATATCGACGGAATCGTTTGGCACCTCGATGTCGGCTCATCACATCCTGGGGCTGGAGCAGGTCCCAAGGGTTTGGCTGTTCGCCAATTAAAGTGGTACGTGAGCTGGGTTCAGAACGTCGCGAGACAGTTTGGTCCCTATCTGCCGTGGGCGTCGAAATTTGAGAGGAGTTGACCCTAGTACGAGAGGACCGGGTTGAACATACCTCTGGTGTACCTGTCGTCGTGCCAACGGCGCAGCAGGGTAGCTATGTATGGACGGGATAACCGCTGAAAGCATCTAAGCGGGAAGCCTCCCTCAAGATAAGATTTCTTCGAGCGGTCGTAGACCACGACCTTGATAGGCTGGATGTGGAAGTGCGGTAACGCATGGAGCTAACCAGTCCTAATCGCTCTGATCGCGCTTGAATGCTTCGATAAGAAGCGAGTCCCACCATCAATGACAGTGCTGGCAACAGCGAAGTGTCAGCGATGTGGTGATCACCTCAAGCCAGATAACTCAACGCCAATAAAGTGCACGGCATCGATTATAACCCAAAGCGCAAGCTTCATTGCTTGGTGACCATAGCGTCTGTGACCCACCCGATCCCATCCCGAACTCGGCCGTGAAACCAGTCTGCGCCGATGGTACTGTGGCTCAAGCCCCGGAAGAGTAGGGCGTCGCCAGGCATTGAAGCTCGCGCTTTGGAATAACAAACCCATTCACACCTCTTCAGGCCCAAGCCAACGGGCCAAAGGCCCGCAAGGCCAACTGGCCGCCCGAGCTTATGCAAGGATAGCCAAGGCTGCCGATGCAGCCGCAGGCGCTTGAGGAAAACAAAAGTGTCGCGGGATGGAGCAGCCCGGTAGCTCGTCAGGCTCATAACCTGAAGGTCGTAGGTTCAAATCCTACTCCCGCAACCAAAACAAGGTCACACGAAAGCCCCAGCGCCCATGCGCTGAGGCTTTCGTGCGTTCGGGCCCCTGCCGCTTCCGCCAGCAGCAGCAGTCTCAGCAAGCTCAATCATCCTGAACAGATCGCCGTGCAGTTCCAGCGGACGATGGCTGCCGCCTCGGCCGTGCCCCGATGGACGACCATCGTCTCGATCAGCCTGCGGATTGCTTTGCGCGAGGCGCTGGCGTCTCACGTTGCCCAATGCTGCTCCATCTCGGCGATGGCATGCGATACACCGCTTCGTAATTGACGGGGAGGCGGATCACTCCGCGTTGCGAGTATAGGCAACGGCAATCAACGTTCGAAGCTGCTGGGGACGAGGTTCATTCACGGCACTCATCCCACCGCGATCATCGAAATCTGGCGGCCGTAGCTGCTTTCCCCGCGATGGCAGGAGCGGCGGTAGCTATAAAAGCGGTGGGGCTGGCTGTAGGTGTCCTCGTCCAACAACTCGACCCGCTCGAGCCCAGCGTCCGCAAGCCGTGCGGCGACATAGGCGGCAATGTCGAACTGGCAGTGGCCTTCCCGCCCCGCGCTGAAGAAGCGCGCATTTCCGCCATCCTGATCTTCGAAGGTCCGAGCAAAGTCCAATGTCACTTCATAAGATGCGCGCCCGATACAGGGCCCTATAGCGGCGCGAATTCGCCCGGCCCTCGCCCCCAGCGCCTCCATCGCCTCGACGGTCCGGTCAGTGACGCCGTTGAGCGCTCCTTTCCAGCCCGCATGTGCCGCGCCTACCACTCCGGCCTCGGGATCGGCGAGCAGCACGGGTACGCAATCCGCCGTCAATATGCCCAATATCAGCCCTGGACGGTCAGTTACCATCGCATCGGCGGCCGGGCGATCGGCTTCAGGAATCGGCGCCGTGACGGTCACAACATCGGGGGAGTGAACCTGACGCACCGTCACCAGCTGAGCGCCGGGGAGGAGAGCGTCGCGCGCCAGCTCGCGGTTGCGCAAGATGGCGTCCCGCTCATCCTCTGATCCCAGGCCGACATTCAGACCGGCATGAATTCCGCCAGACACACCCCCTTGGCGGCCCGCGAAACCATGGGGCACATCGCCAAGGGACGCCGCCCGCAGCAGTTCGATCATCATTGGCTTCCTTATTCTGTGTCGGCGTTGCGCAACATACTTGCGCGCGCTCGATTAGGCGATAGTCTCATGATCATAGAAAAGAGGAGAGCGGCCACCTGGCCGCCCCCGGGCAAGGCATCGAGACAAAGGGCTCCATTCATGATCTTCGGGCGCATCAAGCCGCTGGACGCCATATTGGCAACAGCCGAAAAGAAATCCCTCGTCCGCACATTGGGGCCGGTCCAACTGACGCTGCTGGGCGTCGGCGCGATCATCGGCACCGGCATTTTCGTGCTGACCGCCGCCGCCGCGCAAAAGGCGGGGCCGGGCATGATGTGGAGCTTCGTCATAGCGGGCGCGGTCTGCGCCTTCGCGGCGCTCTGCTATTCCGAAATCGCGTCGATGGTGCCGGTCTCCGGCTCGGCCTATACCTATACCTATGCCGTGGTCGGCGAATTGCTGGCCTGGATGGTCGGATGGGCGCTGATACTGGAATATGCCGTCGCCGCCAGCGCCGTTTCGGTGGGGTGGTCAGGCTATTTCATGGGCCTCATGAAAAGCCTTACCGGGCTAGAATTACCACAGGCTTTGTCTGCGGGGCCCGTCTGGACGATGAATGGCCTGATCCCCCATGCCGACTTCACGCATGGCATGATCAATATCCCGGCCATCGTCGTTGCGCTGGCAGTGACCGCGTTGCTGGTGATCGGCACCACGGAAAGCGCCCGCGTCAATGCGGTTCTGGTGGCGATCAAGGTGACGGCGCTCACCGCCTTCATCCTCCTGACGCTGCCCGCGCTCGACACCGGCAATTTCTCGCCCTTCGCGCCCAACGGATGGTTCGGCCCCGAAGGGACCAGCGGCATGGGCATCGTGGGCGCGGCGGCGTCCATCTTCTTCGCCTATGTCGGGTTCGACGCTGTTTCGACGGCGGCTGAGGAAACCAAGAACCCGCAGCGAAACGTGCCGATCGGCCTGATCGGCAGCCTCGCGCTCTGCACCATCTTCTATCTACTGGTCGCCGCCGGGGCGATCGGGGCCATTGGCGCCCAGCCGGTGCTTGGGCCCGATGGTTCGGTGGTCGCGCCTGGATCGCAGGGCTTTGCCGCCGCCTGCGCCACCGCGGCCCATGCCAATGATCTGGTCTGTTCGAACGAGGCGCTGGCCCATGTGCTGCGGTCGATCAACTGGACGGTCGTTGGCAACGCCTTGGGCCTCGCCGCCAATCTGGCGCTGCCTTCGGTCATCCTGATGATGATGTTCGGCCAGACGCGCATCTTCTTCGTCATGGCGCGTGACGGGCTGCTGCCCGAAAAGCTCGCGAGCATCCATCCCCGCTTCAAGACGCCGCATGTCGTGACGATGGTGACCGGGGTCTTTGTCGCGATCGCCGCCGCCCTGCTGCCCGTGGGGCAACTGGCCGACATTTCCAATTCCGGCACGCTCTTTGCCTTCTTCATGGTGTCGATCGCCGTCATGGTCCTGCGGGTCAGGGACCCCCATCGCGCGCGTCCATTCAGGACGCCCTTCATCTGGCTGATCGCGCCGGCGGCAGGCTTCGGGTGCGTGTTCCTGTTCTTTAACCTGCCGGTCGACGCGCAACTGGTGCTGCCGGTCTGGGGCGGCTTGGGGCTGCTGCTCTATTTCCTCTATGGCCATCGCAAGAGCCATGTGGCGCGGGGGCTGATCGAAACGCATGAGCAGGACAGCGGCATTCCGCCGCAGCCGGTGCCGCCGATGCCCGGCGCGCCGACGCCAGGCGGGCGTGACGCCTGAAGGATGAGGAAAGGGGGGAGCGCTGTCTCCCCCCTTTTTTTCTCCCCCCTTTTTTTGTCAGCGAACCGCGCCGATCTCCGGTTCGCGCAACTCACCAAGATGGGGGCGGGTGAACAGCTTCCCGCGTTCCGCCCAAAGGATGACCATTAGGGACAATATGCCGAAGCTCAGCATGCCGACTGTCAGCGGCAGGGTCGATCCGTCGAAGGACAGGCCGACCAGGCTGCCGAGCGCGCTGGAGACAGCGGTCGTCAGGAAGGACTGAAAGGACGAGGCCGCGCCCGCTCCCCTGGAGAAGGGCTCCATGGAAATGGAGCTGAAATTGGAAGCGGTGAACGACACCATCAGCATGGTCACGGACTGAAGGATGAGGAAGCTGACCAGCGTCTCAAGGCCCGTCAATATGACAATCACATGCACGATATTCGTGAGGATCAGGCCCAGCAGCGCGCCCTGGCTCAGCCGCCGCGCGCCGAAGCGCGAGACGAGGCGGCTGTTCACCAGACTGCCGATCCCCATGCTGCCCGCCATCGCCGCGAAGGCGAAGGGGAAGATGGCCTGCGCGTCGAACACGTCGAAGAAAATCTGCTGGATGGAGAGGATGAAGCCGATCAGCCCACTCATCGCCACGCCGCTGGCCAGCATATAGCCGATCGAACTGCGGGTGGTGACGATCAGCTTTACTGTACGCAGCAAGGACGAAATGCTGATGGGGATGCGATTTTCGCGCGCCAATGTTTCAGGCAGGCGGATCAGCATCCACAGCAGGATCAGCGTCGTCAGGATGGACAATATCCAGAAGATCCAGCGCCACGGCGCTATCCACAGGATCGCTTGCCCGAAGGCGGGCGCGATGACCGGGATCAGCATGAAGACGGCGAAGATCAACGACATGACGCGCGCCATGGCGTCGCCGCGGAACCGGTCGCGGATGATGCTGACGGCGATCACCCTGCTGGAGCCCGCGAAAAAGCCCGCCATCGCGCGCCCGGTGAGCATCATGGCGAAGCTCTGCGCGCTGGCGCAAACGACCGAGGACAGGATGAACAGCGCCATCGCGCTGCCCAGCACCTTCTTGCGGCCAAAACGGTCGGACAGCACGCCGAACAGCAGCGACCCGATACCCAGCCCCATGAAATAGACGCTGATGATCAGCTGCCGGTCATTGGGTTGCGCGATGCCAAGGTCCCGGCCGATGTCCGGCAGGGCAGGCAGCATCGGGTCGATCGACAGGGCATTCATCGCGATCAGGCAGGCGGAAAGGAGAACGAACTCGCGAAACGGTATGTCCTTTTTCGGCCGGACCGGCGCTGTGATTTCCGGGGAAGCGGTCATGCGGCTGGCTATGGGGATAATCCCCCGCATGCGCCACCCCTTGATCGGAATTTCAGCGCATTAACCCTGCTGCTCCAAGCCTGCCCGCGCGCGCCGCCGCATTTCCAAAAGCCGCGTTAACTATTTTTTATCACGGTCCGTCCATTTTGCCCCTCGTGGAGAACCATGCAGTCGAAATCCATGAGGGGGATTCGGTAATGGCGAACAGTCTGAAAAGTGCGCAATTTCTGATCGAAAGCCGCAGGTCGAACCCGGCGTTCGAATCGGCGGAAGTCTGTTTCGAACTGGGTGTCGCCTATAGCTGCGGCACCGGCGACCTGCCCGTCGATCTGGTGGAGGCGCATAAATGGTTCAACCTCGCCGCCTTGCAGGGCAGCGAAGAGGCCCAGGCGATGCGCGCCGAGATTGCGGAGGAAATGACGGCGCGGGAAATCGCCGAGGCGCAACGCCAGGCGCGTGCCATGATCGCCACGGCGCAGCTCCGCGCCGCCTAGAAGCTCAGCCGGGCTTGCGGAACGGCGCGCGCTCGGACAGCCAGGCGCGATCGCGTTCCACGCTGGCCCGTTCCTCCGCCAGAAAATCGGCCACGGCCCGGCGGAAAGAGGGATTGGGCAGATAGTGAGCGGAATAGGTCGGTTCGGGCGCATAGCCGCGCGCCAGTTTATGACCGCCCTGCGCTCCAGCCTCGACACGCGACAGGCCCCGCGCGATGGCGGCATCGATCGCCTGATAATAGCATAGCTCGAAATGCAGGTTGGGGACGTCTTCGGTACAGCCCCAGTAGCGGCCGTAGAGCGCATCTTCGCCGATCAGGTTCAGCGCGCCCGCGATGGACCGGCCCTGCCTCTGCGCCAGCACCAGCAGAACGCGATCCGGCATGCTTTCGCCCAGCAGGGAGAAGAAGGCACGGGTAAGATAGGGCCGCCCCCATTTGCGCGCCCCCGTATTCTGATAGAAGCGCCAGAAATCGTCCCAATGTTCCTCGCGCAGGCCAGCCCCGGTCAGGTGGACAATGTCGAGCCCCTCGACCGCTCGCGCCCGTTCCTTGCGGATATTCTTCCGCTTCGCGCTGGACAGGCTGGTGAGGAAATCATCGAAATCGCGATAGCCTTTGTTGGTGAAGTGAAACTGGATGTCCTCCCGGATCAACCAGCCCGCCGCTTCGAACAGCGCAAGCTGCGCCGGTTCGATGAAGGTCGCGTGCGCCGATGAGAGCGTATTGCGGTCGACCACCGTTTCGATCCCCGCGATCAACGCGGGGGCGAGCAAAGGATCGCGCAGCAGCAGGCGAGGGCCTGGTACGGGCGAAAAGGGCGCGCAAAGCTGAATCTTGGGATAATAGCGTCCCCCGGCGCGCTCCCACGCATCGGCCCAGCCATGGTCGAACACATATTCGCCCTGGCTATGCGTCTTGCCATATAGCGGCGCTGCTGCGGCGATCCGCCCGTCAGCGCCATCGATCAGCAGCGGCAGCGGCTGCCACCCCGTGCCGGGGCCGACGCTGCCCGATTTTTCCAGCGCTGCCAAAAAGTCCCAGCTCATGAAGGGATTGGCGGTGCCAGCGCACGCGTCCCATTGGTCGCGCGGCAGTTCCGCGATGCCGCTCGCGACCCTGGCCACGCACTCAGTCACCCGCGGCCTCGAAAATGATCTGGTTGGCATGGCGCGCGGCGCGCGCGCGATCATCATCCGTGCGCACGGTCCAGGTCAGCACCGGCAGCCCTTCATCGCGGGCACGGGTGGAAAGGGGGGAAGGCAGGTCGCGAATATCACAGGCCACAAAATCGGGTTGGGCAAGCCAAAGCGCAAGTCCGCGCCGGGCCTGCGCGCGCCAGCCTTGAGCCCCTTGCTCCGTCACGACCAGCCCGCGCGCCATCCGGGGCATGCGCCGGGCAAACCAGCGCATGGCGATCGGGTTGAAGGACATGACCGCCGCCTTCGCGCCGCTGTGCCGGGCCAGATCGCGCGCGACCGCTTCACAGACCGGGCCGGCATGCCGCCCCATCACCTTGATTTCGATCAGCAGCGGCACCTCCGTCCCGCACAGCGCGAGCAAGGCGTCGAGCCGTGGGATGGTTCCGCCGTCACGCAGCGTCATCTGATCAAGCCGCGCGGCGGTCCATGCGGACAGCTCGCCTTCCACGCCGGTCATGCGCGACAGCGCCGCATCGTGGAAAACCATGGCCACGCCGTCCCGGCTCAGCCGCACATCGCATTCGATGCCATGCCCCGCAGCGATCGCCGCGCGGAAAGCCGCCATGCCGTTTTCACTGACCCCCGGCCCATGCAGCCCGCGATGGGCAAAGGGCCGTTCGGTCAGGAAGGCGATTCGATCAGGCAGCGGGCCGGACAAGGACCACAGCGTCGATTTCGACCGCAGCGCCCAGCGGCAGGACGGGGACGCCCACCGCACTGCGCGCATGCTTGCCCGCTTCGCCGAATATTTCGACCATCAGTTCCGACGCGCCGTTGGCGACCTTGGGCTGGTCGGTGAAGCCGGGCGCGCTGCTGATGAACGCGCCCAGCTTTACGATCCGTTCGACGCGATCCAGGCTGCCGAGCGCCGCCTTCATCTGCGCGATGAGGTTGAGGCCGCAGGCGCGCGCCGCCTTGACGCCAAAGTCGAGGTCGCGGTCCTCACCCAGACGGCCAGTCATCAACTGCCCTTCGGACAGCGAGATCTGCCCGGAAATATGCAGCAGCCCGTTCGCTTCGACAGTGGCGACATAGGCGGCGACAGGCGCGGCGGCTTCGGGAAGGGTGATATTCAGTTCGGCAAGCCGGGCTTCAACGCTCATGCAGGGCTCCATCGGATGGCGGGGTGTCGGAAGGAGCGGGGCCTTGGGCCAGCCGCTCGGCGATCCATTGTTCGGCCGCATGCCAGTTGTCGATCCGCGCATGGGCAAGCGGCGCGGCGGCGATGGCGGGGGCCAGTTCGGGCTCGCCGACCATGTGCAGCCGCCAGACGTCCGGCGCATGCTGGGCCACGGAGGCATGATGTTCCGCCAGATCGTCGATGAAGAGAGCGGCGGAAGGTTTGCGGTCAGCGACGATGGCGGCGAGCGGCGGGCCCTTGCCTCCCTGGTTCCAGTGGACCGGATGATGCAGGCCGTGCGCGGCCAGTTGCTCGATTCGCAGCCCGTGATGACGCTCGCCGATATTGGTGAGCACGACGATGTCGGCGATGCGCGACAAGCGGCCAAGCGCCTCGATCGCGCCCGCGATCGGCCGTTGCCGGTGCATTTCCGTATCGAAGAAGCCGATGAGCAGCCGCCAGACCAGCTCGCGTTCAAGCGGCACGCCACTGTCCTTGTGGCGCAACGCTTCGACGAAGCCGGGCTCGCGCATGTCGAAATGGACATTGTGATGCTCGTCCAGCCACTGGCGGAACGGAACCACCATGTGCAGCAGCACTTCGTCGCAATCGGTGATGATGAGGGGACGGGTCATGAACGGAGCCTCGCTTTGACCCCGATCAACTGCGTGGGCGTCGTGCCGATCGATTCGGCGCAGGCGATCAGGTCGGGCTCATGATCGGCCAGGAAATCCAGCACTGCGCCCAGCACCGCCGGATTGCCGACGCCCGCGCGCAGGGCATCGGCGTCCAGCCCGGTGAGCGCCAGCAGGCGATCCGCCCGGCGCTCGTCGCTCAATGTCCAGGCGAGCGCCAGCAGCGCCAGCGTTCCTGCTTCCTGGGCATCGTCCTGGCTATCCTGCTTGCCTTCGGGGTCATGGGAACGCATGATGAATTCTCGGCGAGAGGCTGATGTATAAAAGCGCATATCCTGTGCGCATGATCGAAACGCGGGTGACTGGTGGCAAAGCGCGTGCTCGTTGTCGAGGACAACGAACTCAATCTCAAACTTTTTTGCGATCTGTTGCGCGCGCACGGGCATGAAGTGCTGCCCTTGCGCGATGGCCGCGATGTCGTGGCGCAGGCGCTGGAGTTTCGCCCGGACCTGGTGATCACCGACATCCACCTGCCGCATGTCAGCGGCCTTGACCTCATCATATCGTTGAAGCGCGATCCGCGCCTGTCGGCCGTGCCGGTCATGGCCGTCACCGCCTATGCCGGAAAGGGCGATGAAGACCGGATTCGCGGCGCGGGGGCGCAAGCCTATGTGTCAAAGCCGATTTCCGTGCTGCGCTTCATGGAGCAGGTGAACGCGCTGCTGTAACGTCCGGGCCAAGATCGTCATCGGACCGTCATGCGGCTTTCATCGCCGTGTCTCTGAAATGAAGTCCTGATTTCATCCGGCTCTGCCAACCCCCTTCGCCATGGGCGCCGCAAGCGGCGGACAGCCCGATTTGCAATAGGGGTAACAGCATGTCTCATCTGACCGACGAAGCGCGCGCGCCGTTTCGTGATGCCCAGCCGACGATCACGGCGGGCGACGATAGCCTGGAAGCCATTGTCGCGGCCAATCCGGGCCGCCGTTCCGTCCTGAAGAATGGCCTTCTGGGCCTGTCCATCCTGCCGATGCTCGGCGCGCTTGCCGCCTGTGACGACGATGATGACGATAATTCGGGATCGCCTTCGCCCACCCCCAGCCCGACACCCACTCCGGCGCCCGCGCCCAGCTATTCGATCGCGTTCGCCTCGGTTGCGGCCAATCAGAATGACACGGTCACCGTGCCCAACGGCTATACGGTCGACGTGCTGCTGAAGGCCGGCGATTCCGTCGAGGCGGGCACGCCCTATTCGGGCAGCTATCCGACGCCCGCCGACGCCGAAAAATGGGCAGGCGGCAATCATGACGGCATGGAATATTTCGAGCTGTCGGGCACCGACGCCAATCAGGGCGGGCTGCTGGCCATCAACCATGAGCTTGCCGACTACAACATCCTTTTTTCCGGCAGCTACGATGCCGCGACCGCCAGCGCGGATCAGAAGGCGCTGGCGCTTTCCGCCGTCGGCATCTCGGTCGTCGAAGTGGCCAAGGGCACGGACGGCAAATGGGCGGTGAAGGCGGGTTCGCGCTACAACAAGCGCTACACCGGCAACAGCAGTTACAAGGCGAGCGGTCCGGCTTCGGGCCTGCTGTCCAACACGATCAAGGGCATGCTGAACAACTGCTCGTCGGGCCGCACGCCCTGGGGCACCTACCTCACCTGCGAGGAAACCACCGACAATTATCTCGACCCCACGCAGCCTGAGAATAATTACGGCTGGGTCGTGGAAATCGATCCCTATCAGGAATTGGCGCAGCCGACCAAGCGCACGGCCCTCGGCCGCTTCGACCACGAAAATGTCGCGCACATGACCGACAGCAACAAGCGCGTTGCCTTCTACATGGGCGATGACAGCACACCCGGCTGCATCTACAAATTCGTGTGCGACCGTGCCTACAACTCCAGCAATCGCGCCGCCAATACCGATATGCTGGACCATGGCACGCTCTATGTCGCGCGCTTCAATGCGGACGGATCGGGCGAATGGCGGGCGCTGGTGCAGGGACAGAATGGCCTGCTGCCCGGCGCGTCGGACCCCGGCAATGTCAGCCAGAGCACGACACCGCCCACCCCTGCGATTGTCAACTTCAACACCGATGCCGATGTGCTGATCAACACCAAGTCGGCGGCGCGTGTTGCTGGCGGCACCGTGATGGACCGGCCCGAATGGCTGACCGTCGCGCCCGACAACAGCGCCGTCTACTGCACGCTCACCAACAATAGCAGCCGCCGGGTCGCCGACGCGGCCAATCCCCGCATCCGCAACCTTCACGGCCACATCATCAAGTTCAAGGAGAAGGACAATTCGCCGCTGGCGACGACCTTCACCTGGGAAATCTTCCTGCTGGCGGGCGATCCCGGCCTGTCCGCTGGCGGATCGAACCTGGTGGGCGACATCAAGGGCGATACCTTCTCCAGCCCCGATGGCATCCGCATCGACCCGCAGGGCCGCCTCTGGGTGCAGACCGACCATAGCGTTCCCGGCAATTCGGGTGTGACCGGCACGACCATCGACCAGGCTTTCGGCCACAATGCGATGTTCTATGTCGACCAGACCAGCAAGCAATCCAAGCGCTTCCTGGTCGGGCCGGAGGGCTGCGAGATCACCGGCATCGCCTATACGCCGGACCTCAAGACCTTCTTCGTCAACATCCAGCATCCCACGGGCAACTGGCCGGTCGCGGGGCAGCAGCCGCGCTCGTCGACTGTCGTCATCACCCGCAATGACGGCCAGCCGGTCGGCAACTGATCAGCCGGAGGAGGGGGCGCATGTCCCCTTCCTCCCTTCGCCGCGATGGCCGCCGGGCGGCCGCTCACCCTGCTCTCGGTCACGCTCGAACCGAGCGTCGCGGAACGTCCGGCATGAACAAGGAAAGGCCCGCTCCCACATGGGACGGGCCTTTTCGTTCAGCCGCTCAAAGGGACCCAGGCGGGCGAACCCGCCTTCGGATCACTTGATCTTGGCTTCCTTGAACTCGACATGCTTGCGCACGACCGGGTCATATTTACGGAAGCTCAGCTTCTCGGTCTTCGTGCGCGGATTCTTCTTGGTGACGTAGAAGAAGCCGGTGTCAGCCGAGCTGACGAGGCGAATCTTGACGGTTGCTGGCTTGGCCATGGCCCTGGTTCCTGGTCGTAATATCGTGAAAAAGAAAAGCGGCCCCCTCAATCTTTCGAAAAAGGGCCGCCCCGTTTCAGCAGCCGCCCATGGGGGAGATTCGGCGCCATGTCAAGACGAAGCCGCTGGCGGGCAAGCGCTGGGCTTAGACTTTACGCGGCCTTAACCTTCCCCAGGCATCCTGCATGGAAGACGCCAAGGGGACAGGGGAGAATTCTCCATGCGACATGATCCGATGCTGGCCATTCTTGCAGATCTGCTCGCGCGGGTCGACGGCCTTGCCGGGCAGCGGGGCCATTGGAGCGACCTGTGGCTGCGCGAGGAGCTTGACCAGATCCGCCATTTGTCACGCGCCTATCATATAGACAGCGTCGAAGGCCTGGCCTGCACGCTGCAATCGGCGCTGTCGTTGCAGGGCATGGGTCCGGTGGTGCTGTCCTATCTGGACCTGATGCGCGATGCGATCGCTGCCGAGCGTCCCGGCGGGGACGTCGTTCCGCTGCCGGTGGCGGCAAGACCGGCCGCCAGCGCCGGGCCCTCGATCGCGCTTTGACCTCTGATCGCCACTGATGGATGCGTTGCTGACCGCGCTGCTGGGGTGCCTGCTGGGCGGCATCGGCGACAAGAGCCAGCTTCTGGCGCTGATGCTGAGCGCCCGCTTCCGCAGCGACGGCGCGGTGATCGCGGGAGCGGCCCTGGCCGTAGCCGCGAACGCAGCGCTCGCCGCATTTGCCGGAGCCTTGATCGGCCCCATGCTCGGTTCGCAGGCGCGATTGCTGTTCCTGGCGCTCGCCCTGCTGATGCTGGGCGGCGGAATGCTGTGGCCGGTCAAGCAGCCCGATCCGCTGGCCGACTGGCCCACCGGGCCTTTCCTGACATCGGCGCTGGGGCTTTTCATCCTGGGCTTTGGCGATGGGCCGCAATTCCTGATCCTGGGCATCGCCGCCCGGACCGCTGATCCCGTGCTGGCGGGGCTGGGCGGAGCGCTGGGCATGATGGCGGCCCTGATTCCCGCGATATTGCTGCGTGACCAGCTGACCAGGGCCATTTCCCTGCGCGCCCTCCGCATTGGCGGAGCGGCCATCTTCCTGGCGTCAGGGCTGGGCGCGGCGGTGTCGGCACTTGGCCTGATCGACTGATCGATCCGCTTCATCAGACTAAGCGAGGATTTCAGGAGGAATTTCCGCTCTTGTCATGGCACCTTCTCGTGAGCAGATCATTATACGGCCGAAACCATTTGGACTCAGGAGCAAGGCATGACCGCACCCGATCTCAAAACCCCGACGGACCTGCGCAGCAACGCCACCAAGTCGGTAGCCGAAGCGCTGAACGGCGTGCTGGCGGACAGCTATGCGCTGTATTTCAAGACCAAGAATTTCCATTGGCACGTGTCCGGCCCGCATTTCCGCGACTATCATCTGATGTTCGACGAGCAGGCGGCGCAGATCCTGGCCACGACCGACGCCATTGCCGAACGCGTGCGCAAGACCGGCAACACGACGCTGCGGTCGATCGGCGACATATCCCGCCATCAATCGCTCAAGGACAATGACGCCGATTATGTGAGCCCCGGCGACATGCTGAACGAACTGCGCGAAGATAATCTGCGCCTTGTCGAATCGCTCCGCGCCGCGAAGGCCGCGGCGGCCGAGGCAGGCGACAATGCGACCGAAGGCATTGTCGACGACTGGACCGACGAAGCGGAGGAACGGGCCTGGTTCCTGTTCGAAGCGGGCAGGAACGCCTGACCGGCCGTTAAAATATTTTCACACGGAGGCGCGGAGGGCGTGGGGGTTGTTCTCTGCGGCCTCTGCGCCTTCAGTCCTGCTGGACGGCGCTGATCGCGATGATGTCGAGCATGCCGCCCCTGGGGCCGAACTCCACTTGCTCACCGGCTTCCGCATCCATCATCGCGCGGGCGAGGGGGGAGGAAAAACTGATCAGCCCCGCATTGGGGTCCGCCTCGTCATCGCCGACGATAGTGACCGTCTTTTCGGCGCCATTCTGCCGGTAGGTAACGCATGTGCCGAACGCCACCGTGCCCCCATCGGGCACCGGCCGCAGTTCCGCCGTCGCCAGCCGGGTGCGCCAGTAACGCAGTTCGCGCTTGAGCTTCTTCGCGTCCTCCTCGGACATCTCCCCGGTAAGGGCTGCCTCCAGCGCGTCCACCTTCTCCCGCGTCAGCCGCAGGCCGCGCGCCGTCACCCAATTGGGACCAAGTGGCAGCGGCAGTTCGAAGCTGGGTTCCAGATGCTCCTCGTCGCTCTCGCGGCGGAAGGCGACGCTCATGGCACTCTCCTGACAAAGGGTTGAGATTGGAAGCGCGCGAGCGGCTTTCAATCCTCGTCGAACAGCCCCGCAAGCTGCTCCACCATCGTGCCGCCCAATTGTTCGGCATCCATGATGGTCACGGCGCGGCGGTAATAGCGGGTGACGTCATGACCGATGCCGATCGCCACCAGTTGGACCGGCGACCGGGCCTCGATCCATTCGATCACCTGCCGCAAATGCCGCTCCAGATAGGTGCCGCTGTTCACCGACAAGGTGGAATCATCGACCGGCGCGCCGTCGGAAATCACCATCAGGATGCGGCGTTCCTCGTGCCGGGCGATCAGGCGGTTATGCGCCCATAGCAGCGCTTCGCCGTCGATATTCTCCTTCAGCAGCCCCTCGCGCATCATCAAGCCCAGATTCTTGCGCGCGCGCCGCCAGGGCTCGTCCGCCTTCTTGTAGATGATGTGGCGCAGATCATTGAGCCGCCCCGGCATGGGCGGACGGCCCGCCGCCAGCCAGTCTTCCCGGCTCTGCCCGCCCTTCCAGGCGCGGGTGGTGAAGCCCAGAATCTCCGTCTTGACGCCGCAGCGCTCCAGCGTGCGCGCCAATATGTCGGCGCTGATCGCAGCGATGCTGATCGGCCGCCCGCGCATCGATCCGCTATTGTCGATCAGCAGCGTCACGACCGTGTCGCGAAACTCCGTGTCGCGCTCCACCTTGTAGGACAGCGAACGGGTGGGATCGATGACGATCCGGGCGAGCCGCGCCGCATCCAGCAGCCCTTCCTCCTGATCGAAGTCCCATGACCGCGACTGCTGCGCCATCAGCCGCCGTTGCAGCCGGTTGGCGAGCTTGGTCACCGCGCCCTGAAGGCTGGTGAGCTGCTGGTCCAGAAAGCCGCGCAGCCGCAGCAGCTCATCCTCGTCGCACAGATCCTCCGCCGTGACGATCTCGTCATGCAACTGGGTATAGGGCTTGTAGTCGAAGCCGGGCGGCAGGTCGGACAGCGGCCGGTTGGGGCGGACCGGCATCATGCCCTCCTCGCCCATGTCGTCGGCGCCTTCGTCGCTGTCGGCGTCGAACTCCTCGCTATAGTCGGTGTCGCCTTCCTCCGTGTCGCCGCCGCTGTCGTCGGCGCGCGCTTCGGCGTTCATGTCGCTGTCGCCAGCCTGATCCTCGCCCGAATCGCCTTCGTCCGGCGCGTCCTCGTCATCCTCGCCCTGCTCGTCGGGTTCCGGCTCGTCCGGTTCGGGGGGCATGTCGGCTTCGACGAGTTGCAGATGCTCCAGCATCGCCTGCGCCATCTTCTGAAAGGCGCGCTGGTCGTCGATCGCGAGGCCCAGCGCGTCGAGGTCCGCACCGGCCTTGTCCTCGATCCATTGATCGACCATCGCCATGCCCGCGGCGGCTTCCTTGGGGATGGCCTGGCCCGTCAGCCGCTCGCGCACCTTGAGCGCGAGCGCCGTGGACAGCGGCACTTCGTCCGCCGACCGCGCGCGGCGCAGCGGGTCGGACTTGAGTTTCAGGTCCAGCGCATGATTGAGGTTGGCGCGCACCCCTTCCATCGCGCGCGATCCGATCGCTTCGACCCGCGCCTGCTCCACCGCGTCATAGACCGCCCGCGCCGTGGCGTCGGCGGGCGCGGCGCTGTTGTGCAGGCGGCTGTTGTGATGCCGCAGCCGCAGGGCGTTGGCGTCGGCAAAGCCGCGCGCCAGCGCCACCTGATCGGCGGGCAGGTTGCGGCCGGGCGTTGGCACCTTGATCGCCTTGCCCGCCATATGCGGCGCGTCGGCGGTGAAGCCCACCTCCACCTCCGCATCGCGCGCGATCGCCCGCGCCGTGCCGGACAGCACGTCCTTGAATGCGTCCAGGGGCGAACGTTCGGCCATGCCGTCAGGCCGCCCGGTGCGCCACGCTCTCCGGCAGGTCCTTGCCGAATACCCGCTGATAATATTCCGCCACCAGCGGCCGTTCCGCCTCGTCGCACTTGTTGAGGAAGGAAAGGCGGAAGGCGAAGCCGACATTCTTGAAGATCAGCGCGTTCTGCGCCCAGCTGATCACGGTGCGCGGGCTCATCACCGTAGAAATGTCGCCGTTGATGAAGCCCTGGCGGGTGAGTTCCGCCACCTTGATCATATTCTCAACTTCCTTGCGGCCGCCTTCATGATCATATTCGCCCGACTTGGCGAGGACGATCTGCGCTTCGGTCGCGGCGGGCAGATAGTTCAGCGTCACCACCAGGTTCCAGCGGTCCATCTGGCCCTGGTTAATCTGCTGCGTGCCGTGATAAAGGCCGGTGGTGTCGCCCAGGCCCACCGTATTGGCCGTGGCGAACAGGCGGAACCAGGGGTTCGGGCGGATGACGCGATTCTGGTCGAGCAGCGTCATCTTGCCGTCGGTTTCCAGCACGCGCTGGATCACGAACATCACGTCGGGGCGCCCCGCATCATATTCGTCGAAGACCAGCGCGACAGGCCGTTGCAACGCCCAGGGGAGCAGGCCTTCGCGGAATTCGGTGACCTGCTGACCTTCGCGCAGCACGATGGCGTCGCGGCCGACCAGGTCGATGCGGCTGATATGCGCGTCCAGGTTGATGCGGATGCACGGCCAGCGCAGGCGGGCGGCGACCTGTTCGATATGGCTCGACTTGCCTGTGCCGTGATAGCCCTGCACCATCACGCGGCGGTTGAAGGCGAAGCCCGCCAGGATCGCCAGCGTCGTGTCCGGGTCGAACACATAGGCGGGGTCCAGATCGGGCACGCGCTCGTCGGCTTCGGAAAAGGCCGGGATCTTGAGGTCGACATCCACCCCGAACACTTCCCGCGCGTCCACCTCGCGGTCGGGCGCGGCCAGCAGCGTTTCGGACCGGGTATCGGGCTGGACGTTGGGAATGTCGGTCATGCGCAGTCTTTCTGTATGGTCTTTCCAGCCCCTAACCGATCAGGGAAGGGCGTGTCGATAGAGTGGGGCTTCCTGATTTCCCGATCAAGCAGCCCCTTTTCACGAAATGGCCTTTGCGCGCGGTCAGGCGAAGGCCGCCGCCTTGCGCAGCAGGCCATAGGCCTCGATCACGCCTTGCAACGCGCTTTCATGGCTGCGGTCGCCGCCATTATGGTCGGGATGGTAGCGGCGCAGAAGTTCGGTATAACGCTGCCGCAGCGCCTTGCGATCCGCGTCGATGGGAAGGCACATCACCGACAGCGCCTTGCGGTCCTCGTTCGACAGGAACTTGCCGTCCTGCCGCATCTGATTGTCGGCGCGCGCCTTCGCCACCCGTTCCTTGAACTTGGCCCCGATCGCGTCGAGCGGGTCCTGAAAGTCCGACCAGCGCGGCGGCGGGCTGGCGGCGTTGGAGGAAAAGGCCCGCGTCTCCCTTTCCCACCCTGCATAGGGGCGCTGGGCGGCGGCGATCTCTTCCGGGCTCATGCCGGTGAAGAAATTATAACCCTGGTTGAAGGCGCGGACATGGTCCAGGCACAGCCAGCGCCAGCGCGGCCCTTCCTGGCTGGACCGGCTGCCTTCCAGCGGCGGCGCGCGGAATTCGCCTGGCTCCGGGCAGCCTTCGACCGCGCAGGGGCGGTCGCTTTCCACGCGGCCATGGAAACGGTTGAAACGGCGGGTCGAGAAAGGATCGCTGGCCAAGATTGTCCTGTGCAGGGTTCATGCAAAACCTCTATATAGGGGCCATGAGCACTCAACTGAAAGGCCCGGTGGCCACGGAAATTGAAGCGCGGCTGCGCGCCGCCCTGTCGCCCGAACATCTCGCCGTTCTCGACGACAGCGACAAGCATCGCGGCCATGCCGGTCATGACGGATCGGGCGAAAGTCACTTCACGGTGGAAATCGTGTCGGCCCAATTCGCAGGGCAGAGCCGTGTCGCCCGCCAGCGCATGGTGAACGCCGCGCTCGCCGAACTGCTGCGCGACAAGGTGCATGCCCTCGCGATCAAGGCGCGCGCGCCGGGCGAAACCTAAGGAGACGAAAGCGCGCCTCATGCGTTCACGCCCTGCTTGATGCGGGGCGAGGAGCGGCGCATGGCTTATGACTTCTGGTACTGGCCCTCCATTCCGGGCCGCGGCGAATTTGTCCGCCTGACCCTTGAGGCGTGCGCGATCCCCTATCGCGACCGCGCGCGGGAGGACGGCGCGGAGGCGCTGATCGCCGACATGGCCCGGCACGACGCCGGGCCCGCCTTCGCGCCGCCCTATATCGCCACCGACGGACGGACGATCGCGCAGACGGCCAATATTCTCTTCTACCTTGCCGAACGGCATGAATGCGGGCCTTCCGGTCTCAAGGCGCGCTATTGGCTGTTGCAGGTGCAGTTGACCATCATGGACATGGTGGCCGAAGCGCATGACGTGCACCATCCCCTGTCCTCCGCGCTCTATTATGAGGAGCAGAAGGCCGAAGCGCTGCGCGCCGCCCATGGCTTTCGTGATCAGCGCATTCCCAAATATCTGGCCTATTTCGACCATGCGCTCGCCAGCGAAGCGGGCGGATGGCTGGCTGGGGAGCGATGGAGCTATGCGGACCTGTCGTTTTTCCATCTGGTCGAAGGGCTGCGCTACGCGTTCCCGCTGCGCATGGCGACGCTGGCGGGACGCTATGCCCGGGTCGAGGATTTGCATGGGCGGGTTGCCGCGCTGCCCGAATTGCAGGATTATTTCGGCAGCAACCGGCGTCTTTCGTTCAACGATCAAGGCGTCTTCCGCCATTATCCCGAACTGGACGCCCCATGATCCTTGACGAACTCATCATCCAGACGATCACGCCCACCACGCATGATCTGGGCGACTTTCGTGTCCACAGGTCGCTGCCAGCGCGAGAGCGGACGATGGTGGGGCCCTTCATCTTCTTCGATCAGGCGGGCCCGGCGCGGATCGGGCCGGGGCAGGGCATCGACGTGCGGCCCCACCCGCACATCAACCTCGCCACCGTCACCTATATGTTCGAAGGCGCGTTCCTGCATCGCGATTCGCTGGGGACGGAGCAGCTGATCGAGCCGGGCGCGGTCAATCTGATGACGGCGGGCAGCGGCATCGTCCATTCCGAACGATCGCCCGACGCCGAGCGGGCGAAGCAATCCAAGCTTTCGGCGATCCAGACCTGGCTTGCCCTTCCCGACGGGCGGGAGGAGATGGAGCCCGCTTTCGAGCATGTGAGCGAGGGCGGCTTGCCCATGGTGGATTGCGGCCACGCCCGCGCGCGGGTGATCATGGGCACGCTATGGGGCGAAAGCGCGCCGGTCACGACCTATGCCGACACCATCTATGCCGATATCCAGCTATCGCCCGGCGGCAAGGTTCCGATCGACACCGATGCCGATGAGCGCGCAATCTATGTCGCGGGCGGCGACGCGGCGCTGGACGGCGTGGCTCTGCTGCCCCAGACCCTCTATGTCCTGCGCCCAGGCACGCGCGCCACGCTGATGAGCGTCGATGGCGGCAGGGTCATCTATTGCGGCGGGGAAGCCTTCAAAACGCCGCGCCATGTCTGGTGGAATTTCGTCTCATCGACCACCGAGCGCCTCTATCAGGCGCGCGAGGATTGGGAAGCGATGCGCTTCCCTCTGATCCCCGGCGACGATCAGGAATTCATCCCGATCCCGAAAGGCCGCCCCAAGACGGTGAGCTACCCTTAGCGCAACCTCACCAATGGGAATATGAGAACCATGCTCCTGCGCAGGCGGGAGCCCGGTTCCGATGCCTGCAAGAGCGCCCTCCAGGCGGCATTTTACCCGTTGATTAGGGCAGATCCGGCACAGCGCTTGACGGCATGCCGCCCTGCTTCCCCGGCAAAGCAGCTACTGAACGAAGGTCAGCGACAGATTCTCGGCATTTTTAGGGATATCGATCCGGCTTTCGTTGATCGACGCTTCCTCGCCGGGTTTCAGGCTGTTGCGATCCGCCTTCGTTGTCCAGCTGAACACCAGCCGGTTCTGCTGGTCGCGCAGTTGCACCAGCACCGGCGGCACCGGCAGCGTTTCCTTGCCGCTGTTCACGATCCGCGCGCCGAACGCGAAATATTCCTCGCCGGTCGGCAGCTTCCGGCGCTCGGCAGGCTTGGACAGGTAGAAAAGCAGGTCGGGATCGCCCTCTTCCGCCACAAGGCCAAGGTTGACGGCCCAACTCGGCGCGCCGAAATACCAGAGGCTGCCTCCCAGCACTCCCACGGCCAGGAAGAAGGCCACCGCTGCATAGGTCCATAATTTCAGGCGATTGCGGCGCGGCCGGGCAGGGGGCGCGGCTTCCTCCACCTCTTCCGGCGCGGCGCGGCCATAGATATCGTCGGTGCGATAATCGCGATAGGCAGCGGCCGCCGGAGCCCGCGCGGGCTCCTCCGCCACGGCCTGCGGCGCGGGCGTTCGAGCCGCGGAAGGTGCAGGGCGCGCCGGTTCCTCTGCCTCCGGTTCCACGGATGGCGGAGGAGAAACGCGGGGAGCGGCCGGACGCGGCGGAGACGGTGGTGGCGCGGCTGGCGGCGGCGCGTCCTCAACGGCCGGGACGGTGGCAGGCGCCATCTCCTCCCGCATGTCCAGCGCCGGTCCTTCCTGGAACCAGCTATGTTTGCAGGAGGCGCAGCGAACCTGGCGGCCATGGGGGCCGACGGCGCTGTCCGGCACAATATAGCGCGTGGCGCAATTGGGACACACCAGGATCATGACGCTTCATAGGCATGGCTTGGACTCGAGGGCAAGCAGCATCGTCAGCGGGCCGCGACATGCCGCGACTCGCCAGCCTGCGCGGCTTGGGCTTTACGGCTCCCTGCCCGCTGTGCCATGGCTGAACCCACGGGGAAGCAGGGAGCGCGCAGGCGCATTCATTGAACCATGTCGGCGATCGTCCAGTTCGAAAATGTCGGCCTGCGCTATGGTCTGGACAGCGAGACCCTGTCCGACGTCAGCTTCTCCCTGCACGGCGGCGGCTTCTACTTCCTTACCGGCGCATCGGGCGCGGGCAAGACGTCGCTGTTGAAGCTCCTTTACCTTGCGCAGCGGCCCAGCAGAGGCGTCATCCGCCTGTTCGGGGAGGATGTGGTGACGCTGCCCCGCAGCCGCCTGCCCGGCTTCCGCCGCCGCATCGGCGTCGTCTTCCAGGACTTCCGTCTGGTCCCGCATCTGTCCGCCTATGACAATATCGCGCTGCCCCTGCGCGTCGCCGGCATGGCGGAGGCGGAAACCCATGCGTCGGTGTCGGAAATGCTGAACTGGGTAGGGCTGGGCGACCGGGGCGAAGCACGTCCCGCGACCCTGTCGGGCGGAGAGCAGCAGCGCGTCGCCATCGCGCGCGCGGTCATCGCACGGCCTGAAATATTGGTGGCGGACGAGCCGACCGGCAACGTCGACGCTGATATGGCCCGCCGCCTGCTGACCCTGTTCGAAGCGCTCAACCGCCTTGGCACCACCATCGTCGTCGCCACCCACGACCTGCCGCTGATCGGTCAGGTGGAAGGCGCGCAGATGATGCGGCTGGACAAGGGGCGGCTGTCGGACCCGACCGGATTGCTGCGCTACCCGCCGCGCAGCCAAGCGGCGGCCGAATCATGACCGGCGCGGACCGCCGCGCCGCCG
>NZ_ATHO01000141.1 GCF_000445065.1 Sphingobium quisquiliarum P25
GCTTCCGCCATCCCGCTCTCCGCATCGGTGATCCGCGCGATGACGGTGCCGACCGCGACTTCGTCCGTCCCTTCCGGCACCAGCAGCGTGACGACGCGCCCCTCGTCCACGGCCTCGAACTCCATCGTCGCCTTGTCCGTCTCGATCTCGGCGATCAGGTCGCCCGCCTTGATCAGGTCGCCTTCCTTGACCAGCCATTTGGCCAATGTCCCCTGTTCCATCGTGGGCGACAGGGCTGGCATTTTCACATCGATCGTCATGGCTCAGTCTCCCAGGAACAGGTCTGCGGCGGCTTCAATGACGGCTTGCGCGTCGAGCCGGTAGGTGCGGTAGAGGTCGGGCAGGTCGCCCGTCTGGCCGAAACGGTCGTTGCCAAGCGGACTCACCCGGTGGCCACGCACCGCGCCCAGCCAGGACAATGTGGATGGAGCGCCGTCGATGATCGTCACCAGCCCCGCATCGGGCGAAAGCGCCGACAGCAGTGTTTCGACATGGCTCGGCCCGGCCGGAGCCCCCTTCCACCGCGCAGCCCGCGCCGCCGACCAGTCGCGGTGCAGAAGATCGGGCGAGGTGATGTTGAGGATGCCCAGGCCCGGCAGGTCCTCGGCCAGCTGCTCGGCCGCGTCCAGCACTTCAGGGGCGATCGCGCCGGTGAAGGCGATCGCCGCATCGCTGCTGCCCGATGGCGCGCGCAGCCAATAGCCGCCCTTCAGCATGCCGCCGATCCAGCCGTCATCCTGCCGCTGATGCTGCCGGATCGATCGCGTGGTGAGGCGCAGATAGACCGAGCCGCCGTCCGGGTCCTGCATATGCTGGAAGGACCAGCGCATGAGATGCGTCAACTCATCGACAAAGGCAGGCTCGAAATAGGTGAGGCCCGGCTGGCCCATGCCGATCAGCGGCGAATTGATCGACTGGTGCGCGCCTCCCTCCGGCCCCAGCGTCACGCCGGACGGCGTCGCCACCAGCAGAAAGCGGGCATCCTGATAGCAGCCATAGTTCAGCGCATCGAGCCCGCGCGCGATGAACGGGTCATAGACGGTGCCGACCGGCAGCAGCCTGCTGCCGAACAGGGGCGCGGCCAGGCCCAGCGCGGCGAGCATCAGGAACAGGTTGTTTTCGGCAATGCCAAGCTCGATATGCTGGCCAGCGACATGGCCGGCCCATTTCTGCGCCGACGGGATCTTGGCCCCGGCAAAGACGTCCTTCAACTCCTGCCGCCGGAACAATCCGCGCTGGTTCACGAACCCGCCCAAATTGGTGGAAACGGTGACGTCGGGCGATGTCGTCACGATGCGGTCGGCCAGCGGATGGCCGGATTTCGACAGGTCGAGCAGAATGCGGCCAAAGGCGGCCTGGGTCGATTGCTCCTCACCATCGGGAACAGGAAGGCTTTCGGGCACGGCGATGGTTTCTGCGCGGGGCCGATCCGGCTGGCGCGCCAGCGGGCTGTTCGCGACGAAATCCCTAAGCGCCGTCGCGGCATTTTCGCCAAGGCCGCCATAGGGCGCCCATTCCTCCCCCTCCGCTATGCCCAGGCTGTCGCGCAGGCCGTGCATCTGCGTCGGGTTCATCAGGCCCGCATGATTATCCTTGTGCCCCGCGAACGGCAGGCCGAAACCTTTGACCGTATAGGCGATGAACAGCGTCGGCCGATCGTCCTGCGCCTGATCGAAGGCCTCGACCAGGGTTTCCATGCAATGGCCGCCCAGATTGGTCATCAATGCGGCGAGCGCGTCGTCGTCAAAGCTGTCGAGCAGTTTGGCGACGTGCGGCTTGCCGCCGATATCCGCCGTCAGCCGCGCCCGCCATGCAGCGCCGCCCTGATAGGTCAGGGCCGCGAATTCGGCATTGGGGCAATTGTCGATCCACTGCTCCAGGCTCTTGCCGCCCGGCCGCTTGAACGCCGCGCGCTGGCGCTTGCCATGCTTGAGCGTGACGACGCGCCAGCCGCAGGTTTCGAAGATGTCGTCGAAGCGGCGGAACATCCGGTCGGCGGTCGTGCTGTCCAGCGACTGGCGGTTATAATCGACGATCCACCAGCAATTGCGGATGTCGTGCTTATATCCCTCGATCAGGCATTCGTAGATATTGCCTTCGTCCAGTTCCGCGTCGCCCATCAGCGCGATCATGCGGCCCGCATCCTGTTCCGCCATCTGGCCATGCGCGATCAGATAATCCTGCACCAGGCTGGCGAAGGCGGTGATGGCGACGCCCAGACCCACCGATCCGGTGGAAAAGTCCACGGGAATCTGGTCCTTCGTCCGCGATGGATAGGATTGCACGCCGCCCAGCCCGCGGAAGCGCTGCAACTGGTCGAGCGTCTGATTGCCCAGCAGATAATGGATGGCGTGCAGCACAGGCCCGGCATGCGGCTTGACCGCCACCTTGTCCTGCGGGCGCAGGGCATGGAAATAGAGCGCCGCCATGATCGCGGTCATGGACGCGCAGCTCGCCTGATGACCGCCGACCTTCAACCCGTCCCGGCTCTCACGGATATGGTTCGCATTGTGAATGGTCCAGGCCGACAGCCAGCGCAGTCTGGTATCGAGCAGTTCCAATGAAGAAATCCGGTCCGAAGCCTCATCAGACGCCGATGGAATTGAAGATGTTTGCATGCTGGACATGATGCTCGTCCTCCTTGCCGCCGGACTACACGAAAAGGCGAGACAGGTCCGTGCGATCTATGCCAATATGGAAGACGTTAAAGCAATATTCTGCCGTCACATGAATTATCAGAGGCCAAATATGCCAAATATCATCGACGACATAGATGCGCGCATTCTTGATCAGATTCAGTCGGACGGCCGTATCACCAACCAGGAGCTTGCCGACCGGGTTGGCCTCTCGCCAAGCCCCTGTCTGCGGCGGGTCAGGCATCTGGAATCCGCTGGCGTGATCAGCGGCTATGTCGCGCTGGTCGATCCGGGTACGATCGGGCTGGAAGTCACCGCCTTCGTGCGGGTGCGGCTCAAGGAGCAGGGCGACCGGCACCTTGCAATGTTCGAGGGCGCGGTCGTGCACCTTCCCGAAGTGATGGAATGCTATTTGATGACGGGGGAGAGCGACTATCAGCTGCGTGTCGTCGTCGGATCGCTGGAGGAATTCGAAACCTTCCTGCGGCACAAGCTGACCCCGATCGAGGCCGTTGCCGAGGTTACGTCCAGCTTCGCGCTTCGGCCTGTCGTCTATAAGACGGCGCTGCCCGTCCGCGCGCGGCGGACGGGCGAGCGGTAGCGGCGGGAATCAAGCAGGCCGGGTCACGCCTCTTTCAGGCGCATGACCTGCGGCGGCCCGGACAGAAGGCCTTCCAGCTTTTTCGCCATGGACTGGAATGCCGGGCTTTCGAAATGCTCCTGCAAAGCCTCTGCATTGCGCCATTTCTCTATGATCACGATACGCGCGGGATCATCAAGGTCGGCGAGCGCCTGATATTGATCGCATCCCTCCTCCCGCCGGAAGGTGGGGATGGTCTCCGACAGGATCTGCCATACCGCGTCCGTGTGGGCCGGTATCGTCTGCAAAATGGCGACCACGGGCAGGGCCGTGCCGATATCCTCGAAAGATCCCATATTCCTGTCCTTCTTCTCAGGCGGCAAACCGCCCGTCCGTTTAACAAGGTCCGGTCAATAAGGCTGTCTGGCGATGTCCATCAGCGCCATGTTGGTGTGGAACTGATCGACGATGGGAACGCCGGCGCGCTCCATGCGGTTGAGGTCGAGGCTGAGGTCCATCACACGCCGGCAACGCGGGTAGCGGCGGTCGCAATAAGCGTTCAGCCGTTCGTCCAGATCGCCCGGAGCGCAAATCTGCTCGGCCAGGATGACGGCATCCTCGGTCGCCAGACCAGCGCCATAGCCCGAATGCGGGGTCGTGCCATGGCAGGCGTCGCCCAGAAGGACGACGCGGCCCGAATGCCACGGCTGGGGCAGCATCACCATTTCCAGCGGCCGGTAATTGATTGAGGTGCTTTCGTCGATGGACGTGGCGAGCGAAGACACCTGATCGCAATAGCCGCTCATCAATTCCGCGAGGAGCCGCGGCCAGTCCTCAGGTTCGCGCCACTGATTTTCGGTCATCGGTTCAAGGATGAACAAATACATATGAGTCTTCGAAACGGGATTGAATCCCAGTTTCTGGCTGGCGTCCAGGAACAGCCAGGTCGTTTCCATTTCGGCGGGCCGGGGGAAGACAGCGCGCCAGGCGCCCATATGGACGAAAGCCGCACCCGGCGCGTCAGGGAAGATCAGCTTGCGCATCTGGGAATGCAGGCCATCGGCGCCCACCACCAGATCATAGCGCCCCACGGAACCGTCGCTGAAAGTGACGGTGACGCCATCCTTGTCCTGATCAAGGGTATTGACCGTCAGCCCCAGGCGCACATTGGTGCCAAGCGCGCGGGTGCGTTCGGCCAGGATCTGGTGAAGGACGGGGCGCATGATCGCGCCGCCCGCCATGATGTCGCCGGGTTCCGGCACATAAGCGGGCCTGTCCTCGATGATGTTCCCCCATCGGTCATGCAGGCGCACCCCGCCATGCACACTGCCCAGGCGGCGCACATCTTCCTCTATTCCGATTTCGCTGAAAACCCGCAGCGTCGCGCCATTGAGCGTCAGCCCCGCGCCCGCCGCGCGCCATTGCGGGTCACGTTCGGCCAGATCAACGTCAAGCCCCTTGCTCCGCAGCAGGATCGCAAGGGCCATGCCGCCGATGCCGCCGCCCACGATCAGGACTTTCCGAATAACCTCTCCAACCATTTCCTGCTCCTTTCGCGCACGCCCTGGCGCATGCGCGTCATTATTCTGCTATGCCGTCACTATCCCCGCGATCGCCTGCCGCCGCAACGTCAATTGGACTGTGCTTCCATCTCTCGCGGCGCCAGCGGCCTTGGCTTCATTCCATCGGGGCCGGTGCCGTCCCGATAGGGTTCGAAAGATGCCTGGTCGGGGTCGAAGGTCATGTCCCAACTGGTCACCGCCTCGGTAAAGGCGGCCGGGCGCGCATTGGCCCACATGAGGGAGCCGAACCGGTAGTCCCAGGCGCGCGGCACCCAATTGTCGTCCAGATAATCCGTGTCGGCATGATATTCCGCTTCGCCGCCAGCGGGGCATTTGACATAATAATAGATGGCCGAACTGATGCGATGGCGGGATATGCCGCCCGTCTTTTCATCGGCCGTCTTCTGCCAGCCCTGCTTTTCCATGATGTTCGCGCCGATCATCACCTCGTCAATGTCGTCCACGCCAAATGCGGTATGCAGGAACCCGTGCCCGCCGGGCGCGAAGGGCATGCGCGCATTGACCCAGAAGATGGAATGATGCTCATAAGTGCCATCGGCCCGTGCGAAGATGCCGATCCCCTTGGAATGGTCCGAATAGCGGAAGTTCAGGCAATCCCGGTAGAATTCGAACGATTCCACATAGTTGTCGGTATAGAATACGACATGGTTGATCGTCTTGGGAATGGCGCGCATCCGCCATTGCCGGTGCTGGTTCAGCCGGACGATATTGCCGGGCGTATTGACGGGATCGGCCACCGAAAGCACGGGACGCTTCGCCCATACCCGCAATCCCAGATACTGGCCATCGGGCGCCTGGAAAAAAGCCGACCCATCGGCTTCCCGCCGCACCGGCACCCGGCGCTCGACTCGCTTGACCAGCTGTTCAAGATTGTCCTGCGTATCGACGCCCCAGACGGTCAGCCGCACCCCGTCCCCTTCGAAATTGCGGGGCGGCAGCGCCGGATCGTCCGCATGCAGCAGGATGACCTTCGAACCCGACAACACCTCAAAACTTACGCGATCGTCAGCCTGGCCGGTCAGTTTGAGGCCGAAATCCTGCCAGAAGCGCGTGCATTCCGCCATGTCGCTGACGCCGTAGATAATCGTTTCAATGCCCAGAATCGCCATAGCGGCACTCCTCTCAACTCCACGCCCGCGGCACGATGCGTCGGGCAACGCGGCGGCCAGCGGTCCTATTCCAACGTGGAATGATAGCGGAAAGGCGGATGGTCAAATCGGCATTTGGTGCAATTGCTATTGGAATCACCGATAGGTCATGTCCTCCATTATAAGACGCGCGCAAGCTGATGCCCCGTCCACATCCGGGCAGATCGCGAGCAATTTATACGTACCTTCGGGTGCGTTCTTACGGTGAGCGCCCGACGGCGCTATCCTGCGCGGGTGAGAGCGGGAGGATAACTGCGGGCGGACCGGCCGCTGCGCTGTTCGACAGCAGCAGGCAGAGTCATCACGGCGGCTCTCGCACATTTTGAGGAGAGCGAATATGTACCCGTTTCAGGGCGAAAAGAGCTTTGTAGCCAACCGCTGGTATGTCGCGGCGGTCAGTGACGAGATCACGAGAACCCCGATCGAACGGACGCTGCTGGACCTGCCCGTGCTTCTATACCGGGCGGAGGACGGAAGTCCCGTGGCGATGTATGGCCTGTGCCCCCACCGCTATTTTCCGCTGGTGAAAGGTCAGCTTGTCGGCGACGCCATTCAGTGCGGATATCACGGCTTCACCTTCGACAAGAGCGGGAAATGCGTCTTCATCCCGACCCAGAATAGCGGTTCGGGATATACGCAGCGTACCTTTCCGGTCGTGGAGAAAGCGCCCTTCGTCTGGATCTGGATGGGCGATGCCGAACTGGCCGACGAAAGCCTGATCGTCGATTACGCCGCCATCGGTTTGAGCCAGCCCGGCTGGACGCATCCGCGCCCGATCCATTTGCATCTGAAGGGCCGGTATCAACTGCTGATCGACAATCTCATGGACCTGACCCATGTCGCTTTCATCCACAAGCAGATCGGCGGATCGGAAGCCTTCGCCAATGCCAAGGTGATCTACGAGGAAGCCGATGGCTGCTTCAAGGCGACGCGCCCGTTGGCGATGCCATGGACGAGCTACCATGATTTCCTTTACGGGCCGGAAGCGCGTTTCGAAGGCATGTCCCAAACCGAATCCCGCACCGTCTTCTTCGGCCCGGAATATATTACCACGTCAGGACCGGTGACCGTGTCGATCGAAGGATATGACACGGTGCCCGAAGGGCTTGGCCGCCTGTTCTTCCACCATGTCATCACGCCCGAAACAGAACATAGCACCCATTATTTCGGCACGACATCCCGCGAATTCCGCCTCGACGATCCGGCCCTTGACGAGATGCTGCGCGAAGCCGACCTGGATGTCCGCACCCAGGACGTAGAGGCGATCGACGCCATCGAAGCACGGCTGGAAAAGGCCGCTGCGCGCGAACGGGAACTGCTGGTCCGCAGCGACACGGCAGCGGTGAAGGTGCGTGGCATCATACAGGCGATGCTGGACCGCGAGGCGGCCTGATCCGCCACAAGTTCCCGCCGCGGTTCCGCCGGGGTGATCCTGCGGAACCGCGGCGGGAACGCGATGCGCGCCATATACTGTAACTTATAAGTCATAGTTATCGGGCGCGTCCCGCCTATCACCGCAACCGATGGCCTCAATCCAAAATTACGATTGGCCTCGCGCAGGTTGCGAGCCTTATCATGCACATAGTCTACAACGAGGGTGAGAGGAGCGCGCGGGAACCGGCTTTCCGCATGAAGGCGATTCATTCGCATTTTGTCTTGCGCCGCTTGTTCGCTGGTTCTCGGCCAGCGTCCGGAATGCTTGTGCACAACTGAAAATTGAGAGCCTGATTCACCGGGAGGATTGCAATCTTCCCGGACAGGGCGAGCGCGTCCGCGATGCCCGAAACGATATTCAGCGGCTGATGATCGGCCGTAGAACCCTAGGGAGGATATTTTGAAACTTCTTCATCTCAGTCTGTTGGGAGCATCGCTGCCAGTTCTATCGGTCTCTTCCGCAACCTTGGCCCAAACGGCTCCTGACAGCGCCGCCGCTCCAGAAAGCCAAAGCGCTGATTCCGGGCTGGAAGACATCATCGTGACGGCGCAGCGCCGCAGCGAGAATATCCAGCGCGTCCCGATCGCGATCACGGCGGTGACGGCCGACACGATCCAGTCGATGGGCGTGCGCGGCACGCAGGACCTGAGTTCCATATCGCCCGGCCTCTATTTCGGCACCCAGATCGGCAATGCATCGCCCTTCATTCGCGGCGTCGGGACCTTTGCGGTCAGTGCCGGTCAGGAAAGCGCCGTGTCCGTCTATGTTGACGGTGTCTATATCGCGTCTCAATCCGGTTCGGTGTTCGCCCTCAACAATATCGAGCGTGTCGAAATCCTGAAAGGTCCGCAGGGAACATTGTTCGGCCGCAATGCGACCGGCGGCCTTATCCAGGTCATCACCAAAGATCCAAGCCACGACACGCAGGTGCAAGGCACGATCGGCTATGGCAACTATGATACGACCGAAGCGAAAATCTATGCCAGCACCGGCCTGACCGACACGATCGCCGTGGACTTTGCCGGTTCCTACACGCATCAGGGCGACGGCTGGGGCAAGAATGTCGTGACCGGGCGGGACGTCAACAAGCGTCCGCACGATCTTTCTCTGCGGTCGAAACTGCTCTTTACGCCGGGACCCGACACCCGCATCACGCTCAGCGGCGATTATTCCTATAATCGCGGCGACGTCGGGGTCACCACCCGCGTTCGCGAAGGCGCCATTGCGGCAAATGGATATCGCTTCACCGGCGGATTCTGGGATTCGGCCAGCGACATTACTCCTGTGCTCAGAAATGAGGCGTGGGGGGCAAGCCTGAAGGTCGAACAGACTTTTGACTTCGCCAAGCTGGTCAGCATCAGCGCCTTCCGCAAATCGGAAGCAAAGCAGTTTCTGGACTTCGACGCGACGCCTTCGCCATTTCTCACCATCTCCCTGAACCCGCGTGAGCGGCAATTCTCGCAGGAATTGCAGCTCCAATCGCCGGAATCCAGCGCGATCAACTGGATCTTGGGCGCCTTCTATTATCATGGCAACAGCCGCTACTCACCGTTCGAACTGGGCCTTTACCCGGCTGCAAGCGGTGCGCCCGGGCTGATCTACGACCGAATCCTCGGTCATCAGGTTACGAATTCCTATGCCGCTTTCGCTCAGGCGACGGTGCCGATCGGCGAGTCCACGCGCGTCACCGCCGGTATCCGCTATACCAAGGATCATCGCCGGTTCGACGGGTCGGAACAGGAGATATTGACCTTCGCGCCGGTTTCTCCCCCCGCCACTGTCGCCGCGACGCAACGCGCCAGCGAAGGCAAGCCGACATGGCGGCTCTCCGTCGCGCATGACTTCGCGCCCGGCGTAATGGGCTATGCATCGTACAATCGCGGGTTCAAGAGCGGGGTCTTCAACCTGCAAGCGCCCGGATCGGACCCGATCAAGTCGGAAAAGATCGATGCCTATGAAGCAGGCGTGAAAATCGATGCGCTCGACCGGCATCTGCGGATCAACATTTCCGGCTTCTACAGCGACTATAAGAATATCCAGCTTCAGCGGAACGACGACAATGGCGTCTTGCAGTTGCTGAACGCGGCATCGGCCAAGATATATGGCGCCGACGTCGAAATCACCGCCATTCCCTTCGAAGGGCTGACGTTGCGTGGTGCTCTGGGTCTGCTGCATTCGCGCTATGGCGACTTCCCGGACGCGCGCCTCACCGTGCCCAATCGCGATCCGCTGACGGGCGCCCTGATCGGCGGCAACACGCAGACGACGTTCAACGCCAAGGGCAATCACACCGTTCAGTCTCCCGACTATACGGCGAATGTTTCCGCCTCCTATGAAACATCGCTTGGCGACGGGAAGCTGGCGGCGAATGCCAGCTACGTCCTTCAGGGCCGCACCTATGCGGAGGTCGATAACCGGACCTTCATTCCCGGAAACGGCCAGTTGTCGGCTGACCTCAGCTATACCTTGCCGGGCGATCATTACCGTGTCCGCGTGTGGGGCCGCAACCTCACCAAGGAAAAGGTCTACCAGCAACTGACGGAACAGGCCTTTGCTGACGGCGCCATCGCTCTTGCACCCAGGACCTATGGAGTCGCTTTCGACTTCACGTTCTAACCGTCCGCACGCTTGCAAAAGGGGGCTAGCGTAGCGGAAGAGACGTGTCAGGCAGGAACGATCCCAAACGGTCGTGCTTGCCTGACACGGCTTTTCGGATCAGCTTGGGCCGGATAGTGCCCGCTGACCTTGGAGGCAAATAGATGGCGCGCCGGACGCCCCCGCAATCCGCTTCGCGTGGGAAGGACCATCTCGTCGAGGAATTGCACGCCGCGCTTGTCACCGACGATCCGCAGCGCGCCGCCCTTCTCGACGCGATCCTCAAGGTCGTCGTGGATCATGGGCTGGGGCCGGAATCGCCTCCGGTAGAGATAATGCAACTGCTGGGCGACAAATGGTCGTCGCTGATCCTGACCCTGCTGGGCACGGGACCATTCAGGCCCTCGGAACTTCGGCGGGTCGTCAATCTGATATCCCGCCTCGGCAATTCGACGCCCATTTCCCAGCGCGTGCTGACGGTCAAGCTTCGTTCCTATGAACGTCTGGGCTTCATACAGCGCACCGCATGGCCCACCATGCCGCCGCGTACGGATTACCGGCTGACTCCCCTCGGGCGGGATCTGGTCAACACCATCGCTGGAATCGTGGACTGGTCCTTATCTCACAAGGATGAAATCACCGCCGCCATTCACGCCTATGACCATGCGGGCGCGGATTAGCCGGACAAGAGGGATGCAGGAAGCCGCGAAGAACTGCGTATTGGCGCAACCGCGCGTCTTTACTTCCGCGCCTGCTACGAAAGTTTAATTTTTGCGGCTTGATTTCCCGCTAGCCTCGTTTCCAACAGTGCGGCCGATGCACAAGGGGGACGGGAATGAACGATATGGCGACTGCTTCTCTCCAGAAAGATTCGACTGGAGCGGGACATATCGTCTTCTTCGTGATCGCGGCGGCCGCGCCGCTGACCGCTGTCGTGGGCGCGACCCCGGCCGCGTTCGCCTTTGGCAACGGCGCTGGCCTGCCGGGCACCTTCATCGTCGCGGGCCTCATCTACCTGCTGTTCGGCGCATCCTTCACCATGATGACGCGGATGTGCGGATCGGCCGGGGGCTTTTACGGCTATATCGGGCATAGCCTTGGCTGGGCGACGGGCGTCGGGGGGGCATTCGTCGCTATCGTCGCCTATACCGCCATACAGACGGCGATATACGGCCTGTTCAGCTATTTCGTCGCCGCCAAGCTGATGTTGATCGGGCTGGACGTGCCATGGTGGGGCGTGGCGATCGCCTGCGTCGGCCTCGTCCACTGGTGCGGCGCGCGGGATATCGCTTTCAGCGGGCGGCTGCTGGGCGTGCTGATGCTGGGCGAAGTGCTGGTCCTGCTGGCGCTGGACATCGCGATATTGGCCCACACCGGGCGCGAGGGGCTGGAATTTTCCAGCTTCACGCCCGGCGCGGTCGGCGCTTCGGGCATCGGCATATCGCTCGTCTTCGTGATCGCATCCTATGTGGGGTTCGAAGCGACCACCATTTTCAGCGAAGAAGCCCGCGACCCGGCCCGGACCATCCCGCGGGCCACCTACATCGCCGTGCTGTTCATCACCCTGTTCTACGCGCTGTCGACCTGGGCCATGGTCCAGTTCCACGGCGCGGCGCATATCGGCGACGCCGCCCGCGCCAATCCGGGCGAACTGTACTTCGCCGCATCGCGCCTGCTGCTGGGCGGCTGGCCGACGCTGGCGATGGAGACATTGCTGCTGACCAGCCTGTTCGCATCGCAGCTTGCCTTTCACAACACGATCACGCGCTATCTGTTCGCCCTCGCGCGGGACGGCCTGATCTTCAGGGCGTTCGCACGCACCCATCCCCGCTTCCGTTCGCCCCATGTCGCGAGCATGGCGCAGAGCCTGAGCGCGATCGTCCTGATCCTCATCTTCGCGGTGATCGGCGCTGACCCCTATGCGATCGTCTTTTCGTGGATGAGCGCCTTTGCGACGATCGGCATACTGGCGGTGCAGTGCCTCGTCGCGGTGGCCGTGCTGCGCGCCTGCTCGCATAACAGCGCTGAGTTCAGCTTCGGCCGCCGCATCCTGGCGCCTATATTGAGCGGCGTGGGCCTCGCCCTCTGCCTGCTATTGGTCATCGCCAACCTGCCGCTTCTGGCCGGGTCGGATTCCCTCATCGTCCGCACCTTCCCCGTCATCTCGCTGGGCGTCGGCATCATGGGGGCGATGCTGGCGCTGCGCCTGCGCCGCCTGCGCCCCGACCGCTATGCCAGCCTTGCCCGATCGCTCGAAACCATCAGCTGATATGTGATTTACGGGAGACCAGTAGATGCGTGATGTCCGTGCCGCCGCCCTGTTGCTGCTGACTGTTTCAGCGCCAGCAGCAGCCCAGTTCACCGGCCCCGGCGAGCCGCTGGCTCCGGCAATAGCCTCCGTCGCCGTGGAAAATGCCCATATCCGCACGCCTGCGGGATGGGCCACGCACATGGCGATCGCCAATGGCGTGATCATCGCGATCGGCGACGAAGCGGCGATCCGCCCCCATATCGGCCCGGAAACCAAACATATCGCTGGCGCGGGAAGGACGATCGTGCCGGGCCTTCACGACATGCATGTCCACCCGATGGGCGCGGGTCAGAATGCCATGGCCTGCGCCATTCCGCAGGGCGCGCCCCCCGCCAAGGTGCTGGCTGTCGTAAAGGAATGCGCCGCCCGCAAGGCGCCGGGCCAATGGCTGACCGGCAACGGATATGATCCCTCCTCCTTCGGCAAGACGCTGCCGCACAAGTCGATGCTGGACAAGATCGCGCCGGACCGGCCGGTATTGCTGTTCGACATCAGCGGCCACAGCACATGGGCCAATTCGAACGCGCTCAAGCTCGCGGGGATCGACCGGAACACGCCCAACCCGCCCGGCGGCATCATCGAGCGGGACGCCAAGGGCGAACCCACCGGCATATTGCGCGAGCGCGCTTCCGCCATGGCGTGGACGAAAATTCCCGCCCCCACGCGGGAGGAGAACCGGCGCGCGCTCGACTGGGCGCTGTCGCAACTCGCCTCGCTCGGCGTGACCAGCATCGATGACGCCGGGCTGGGCCAGAAAGGCGCGCTGGCCTACGCCGATCTGGCGGATGCCGGGCGGCTGAAGCTCAGGGTACGCGGCTGCATCATGGCCACCGATCCCGATGCGATCGCGGTGCGCAACCTCTATCAGCGGGATCGCTTCCGCCCCGATTGCGTGAAGATCTTCCTCGATGGCGTCCCCACCGACGCCCATACGGCGGCGATGGTCGAGCCCTATTATTCTCCTGCGGGGCATGGCCCCCACACGGATGACGGGCGCGAAAAGGGGCTGCTCATGATCCCGCAGCCGGAAATCAACGCCATGGTCGCCAAATATGACGCCATGGGCCTGACCGTCAAATTCCACGCCGCGGGCGATGCAGCCGTGCGCGCCGGCCTCAATGCGATCGCCAATGCCCGTCAGGTGAACGGCTTCACCGGCCAGATGCACAATGTCGGCCATTCCAGCTTCGTCCAGATGGACGACATCGCGCGCGCCAAATCCGTCGCCGCGACATTCGAATTTTCGCCCTATATCTGGTCGCCCTCGCCCATCACCGACAATATCCGCCATGCCATCGACGAAAAGCGCATGGAGCGGTGGATTCCCATCAAGGACGCGCTGAACGCTGGCGTTCAGGCCGTGCCCGGATCGGACTGGCCGGTGACGCCCAGCGCCAATCCCTGGCTGGCGATGGAAACCATGGTGACGCGGCAGGCGCCCGGCGGCAAAGGCCCGATGCTGGGCGGCGATGAGCGCATCACGCTTGATCAGGCCTTCGCCATGTTCACCATGGCGTCTGCCCGCAACCAGAATGAAGCGATGCGGAACGGATCGCTGGAAACCGGAAAGCAGGCCGATTTCCTGATCCTTGACCGCGACATCTTTTCAGTCCCCGTTACGACCGTGCACGATACGCGCGTGCTGGCGACCTTCATCGGGGGCGAGCAGGTCTATGACGCGGCCCAGCCAGCGCCCGCGCAACCTTGAGAAGTTGCGGAGCGCCCCCCTCCGCCACCCTATTTCATGCCTGTTTCAGTCCCGTGTCATTCTTGTTGAAAAAGCGGTGCATTGAAGTCAATCTCCCCGAAAGTCCGGGCCGGCAGGAAAACGCATTGATCCCTGTCAATTCGGGCCATCGGGGAGACACTAATGCAGCAAGCGCAGGACTCTACGTTCAATGCCGCGGCGATTTTCACCGACGTGACGCATGCTTTCCGCAGCTTACTGCCCTGGGACGGGGCATGTTTCTATCTGGTGGATGATCAGGGCGGCACCTTCGCGCATTATCTGGTGCAATTGCCGACCGAACAGTTGAAATTGTACCGGAGCAAGCTGGCGTCGCATGATCCGCTAAGTCCCGCGCGCTTCAACGACAGCGATCGCAATGTAATTACTTTGGAGTCGGCGCAGCACGACTTCGATTCGGGTCTCTATGTGAACGCCTTCCTCAATGCATACGAATTGCCGCATGAGGTCGAACTCTTCTTCCGCGACTCGCAGGACAGGATCATTGCGGGCATGGGGCTGTTCCGCACGGCGCGCAGCGGGCGCTTCCGGGTGCAGGACGTCGACCTGCTCAATCGCGTGCATCCGCTGGCCGAATGCTCCTTCCGCTTCCTCGACCACAAGGCGCGGCGCAAGCCCTGCCTGCGCGAATCCTATGAACTGACCCGCCGCGAGGCGGAGGTGGTGGCCCATGTTCAGGCGGGCCACAGCAACCGCAGCGTGGCGCGCCTGCTCGGCATCAAGGAAGCGACCGTCAAGGCGCACCTGTTCAACGCCTATGAAAAAATCGGCGTTTCATCCCGGACCGAACTTCTTTCCCGGATACATTTGCTGGGGCACTGACTTCGCCCGTGCCCGCAGTCTGATACTGATCTAAGACCTTAGTTGAATTCTTTCCCGGCGCGCGCGGCATAGCCTGTCCGCACCAATCGCGGGGGAAGTTTTTTGACGTTAGAGAATGATCTTCTTGAGCGGCGTTACCGCACCCTGGGGCGCAGTTCGCCCCTCTTCTACGACCGGCCGCTTCATCTGGTGCGTGGCGAGGGTGCGTGGGTCTGGGACAATGAAGGCCAGCGCTATCTCGACGCCTATAATAATGTGCCCCATGTCGGCCATTGCCACCCGCATGTGGTGGACGCGCTGTGCCGTCAGGCGTCGCGCCTCAACATCCACACCCGCTATCTGCATGGTTCGATCGTCGCCTATGCCGAACGCCTGCTCGCCACGGTCGACGCCCCGCTGTCCCGCACATTATTCTGCTGCACCGGCACGGAGGCCAATGAACTGGCGCTGAGGATCGCGCGCACCGCGACCGGCGGCACCGGCATCATCGTGACCGATTACAGCTATCATGGCAATTCGCAGGCTCTGGCGGAAGTCACCACCGGCTTGCCCGTATCGGAACCCTTCGCCGCGCACGCCCGCGCCATAACGCTGCCCGATCCCTATCATAGAGCGCCCGGCATGTCCGCTGAGGATCATGTTGCCGCGCATGTCGATCAATTCCGGCAGATGCTCGCATCTTTCCACGACAATGGCGTGAAGCCAGCGGCCTTGTTGTTCGACACGATCTTTTCGACCGAAGGACTGATCGACGTGCCCGTCGACTATGTCCGGCAAATCGTCGACCTGACGCGAGAGGCCGGAGCACTTGTCATCGCCGATGAAGTCCAGCCCGGTTTCGGCCGCATGGGCGATCACTTCTGGGGCTATAAACGCTACGGGATTATTCCCGACATCGTGACTCTGGGCAAGCCGATGGGCAACGGCCATCCGGTCTCGGCGGTCATCACGCGGCCGGACCTTGCCGATCCGTTCGGCGAGCAATCGCTCTATTTCAACACCTTCGCCGGAAATCCCGTCTCTGCGGAGGTCGCGGCGGCAGTGCTCGACGTCATCGAACAGGAAGGCCTGATCGACCGCGCTGCGGTGACCGGCAACCATTTGAAGGACGGTCTGCGGCATCTGGCCGGACGCCATGCCGCGATCGGCGACGTGCGGGGGCGCGGCCTCTTCACGGCGATCGAACTGGTGGCCGACCGGGAAAGCAAGGCGCCCCATCCCGCCGCCGGGGCGATCGTCAACGCCATGCGGGACGAAGGCGTGCTGATGAGCCGCACCGGCCCTGCGAACAATGTTCTTAAAATCCGGCCGCCTCTGGCGTTCGGTATAGACGAAGCGGAGGTTCTGCTCACCGCTCTTGATGCGGTCCTCACCCGGATGGGCCATCGCAATGTCTGATCGCGCGCCGTCCGTCATGGATGACCAGACGCGCATGCTGGCCGGAATCGCGGCCGAAGCCTTGCGTCATTGGGCGGGGGAGTTTGGCGAACCCAGCCTCATCAAATTTCGCGAAAATGCTGTCTTTTCCGTGCGCAATTCACAGGATCAGGCATTTGCGCTGCGCATCCACCGGCCCGGCTATCACAGCGCGCAGGCGCTGGATTCGGAACTGGCATGGATGAACGCGCTGGCGGCGAGCGGCCTTCATGTGCCGCATCCCCAGGCCTCCCTGACCGGCCATTACAGCGTCGCCTTCCAGACGCCCGATGCGCGGGAAACCCGTTATGCCGACCTGCTCGAATGGCTGGACGGCGAAACGCTGAGCGCCATAGAGGATCAGCCCGATTCCGACGAAGCACGGGTGGCCGGGCTCTACCGGAACCTTGGCGAAACGGCGGGCCGCCTGCATGAACATGGCGCGTCATGGTCGCCGCCCGCCGGTTTTCACCGCCATCATTGGGATGCCGAAGGGCTGACCGGCGACGCGCCGATCTGGGGACCCTTCTGGGACCTGGAATGGCTTTCCAGGGCCGAAGCCGCCCTGATCAGGGAAGCGCGCGCGGTTCTGGCGGAAGATCTGGGCAACATGCCCCGCGATCCGTCCTGCTATGGCCTGATCCACGCCGATCTTCTGTCCGACAATGTGGTGGTGCAGGGGTCCGACATCCGTCTGATCGACTTTGATGACGCCGGATGGGGCTGGCATATGTTCGAACTGGCGACGGCGCTGCATTTCCAGATCGGCAATCGTTCGTTCGAAGCCAAGCGTGACGCGCTGTTCACCGGCTATCGCAGCACGCGGGATGTTCCCGGCAATTTCGAGGAGCAGCTGCCGCTGTTCCTGCTCGCCCGCAGCGTGACCTATCTCGGCTGGGTGGCGACGCGGCAGGAAACCGAAACGGCGCGCCAGCAGACGCGGTCGCTGATCGAACGCTGCTGCGACATAGCGCAGACTTATCTGGCCCAGCGCCGCACGCATCATTTTCTAACTGGACAGAGACGATAACCAACTAATTATCAAAAATAACAAGATTACACGCAGGAAGAACACAACAATATTAGAAGAGGGACAATAATATGACCAACAAACCTTTATGGTGGAAGCTGACATCTTGCACATGCCTGATGCCAGTCGCCCTTTCCACGTCCGTGGCCTTCGCCCAGGGCGGCGCTGCGGCGCAGGATCAGGCTGGCGGGGACGGCGGCGAGATTATCGTCACCGCGACCAGGCAGGAAGTGACCCTGTCCAAGGTGCCTTTGAGCGTCGCCGCCTTCAATCAGGAAACTCTGGACCGCCAGGGTTCCCGTTCCGTCGACGACATCGCGCGCCTGACGCCCGGCGTTACCTTCTCGCGCGGCGACGCCCGCAATTCCGGCGCCGCCAACATCTCGATCCGCGGCATTTCGTCGACGGCGGGCTCGGCGACCACCGGCATCTATATCGACGACACGCCGATCCAGACGCGCTCGCTGGGCTATGGCTCCTTCTCCAGCTTTCCCGCCGTGTTCGACCTTGATCGCGTCGAAATCCTGCGCGGTCCCCAGGGCACCTTGTTCGGTGCGGGATCGGAAGGCGGCACCGTCCGCTTCCTGACGCCGCAACCGGACCTGGACGACTTCAAAATCTATGGCCGCGCGGAACTGGCGACGACCAAGAGCGGCGCGCCTAGCTATGAAATCGGCGCGGCGGCCAGCGCGCCCCTCGTCCCCGGCAAGCTGGCGGCGCGGGTCAGCGCCTATTACCGGCGCGACGGCGGCTATATCGACCGGGTCGATTATCGCACCGGAGACGTTCTGGACAAGAATTCCAACAGCCAGGGCACAGTGGTGTTCCAGGGCGCCATAGCCTGGCAGGCGACGGAACAGTTGAAGATCACCCCGTCTGTCTTCTTTCAGCGCGTAAATAACGACGACGGCAACGCCTATTGGGAAAATCTGTCGGACCGCAGCGACAACGACTATCGCAACGGCAACGCGCTGGCGAACACCAATCATGACAGGTTCATCCTGCCCGCGCTGAAACTGGACTGGGAAGGCGACAAGGTCGCGCTGATCTCCAACACATCCTATTTCAGCCGTGACCAGTCCTCGGTCAGCGACTATTCCAGTTTCGAAGCGTCGATCTGGGCCGGAAACCCCTTCTTCCCGCCGGAGATGGCGGCCGCATCCACCTTCACCAACACGCAGCGCAACTTCACGCAGGAAGTCCGGCTGCAATCGGCGGACCCGGATTCCCGCCTGACCTGGGTCGTCGGCGGCTTCTATTCGCATAACCGTCAGGAAGCGATCCAATATGTGGAGGACACCTATCTCCCGACCCTGATCCAGCAGAATATCGGCATCAGCTTCGAACAGTTCTTCGGCCAGCCGCTGGTGGACGGGCGCTATACGTCCGTCATGGACAAGGCGGTGACCATTGAAAAGCAACTTGCCGCCTTTGGCCAGGTCGACTTCGCCGTCACTCCGAAACTGAAACTGACCGTTGGCCTGCGCTATGCCAAGGCCAAGCTGGACGCATCTGCCAGCTTCGTCGGCCCCGTCATCGGCCCGCCCGTCAACGACCAGGGCGGCCAGAAGGAAAAGCCGCTCACCCCGAAATTCGGCCTTTCCTATCAGGCGAGCGAGGATACGCTGGTCTACGCCAACGCCGCGAAGGGCTACCGCATCGGCGGCTATAATTTCGCGGTCGGCCTTCCCTGCGGCGTTTCGTCCACCGGCACGCCGGTTCCGGGCACGGAACTTGGCGCGCTTGGCCTGACGAACCGGCCCGCCTTCTTCGATTCAGACAGCGTCTGGAGCTATGAAGCAGGCGCCAAGAGCAAGTTCCTCAATCGCAAGCTTTCCGTCGAAGCCAGCGCCTTCTGGATCGACTGGAAGAATATCCAGCAGACCGTGGCGCTGAACGGGTGCGGCTTCAACTTCACGGACAATCTGGGATCGGCCACCAGCAAGGGCTTCGACGTCCAGTTCCAGCTGGCGGCGACGGACAACCTGACCATTGGCGGGTCGGTCGGCTACACCAAGGCGAAGTTCAACGACACGGTCCTCGCCGGGCCAAGCGCCACGCGAAACCTGGTGACCGAAGGCGACCTGATCGACCTTCACCCGTGGCAGGTCTATCTGAATGCGCAGTACCGGTTCGACCTGATGGGCCAGCAGGCCTATATCCGGGGCGATTACCAGTATCTGAGCGCGCTCAAGGGAGAGACGGTCAACCTCAACCCGCTGAACGGCACCGCCGATCTCACCATCCCGGCCCAGCAGGAGGTGAACAACCTGTCGCTAAGGGCGGGCCTGTCCTTCGACGGTTTCGACCTGTCGGTGTTCGCGAACAATGTCACCAACGGCAGCGCGACCCTCGCCAGGTCGCATGATCCGGGCACCACGCTGTTCTTCCGCCGGGTGACGCAGCGGCCCCGCACTCTCGGCGTCACCGCCACATTCCGCTACTGACCTGTCATTCCGGGCGCTGGCATGTGCCGGCGTCCGGTTCCCTTGCCGGAGTTCCCTTCACGATGCAGCGCAAATATTCACGGACACGGATGATCGCGGCCCTGCTGGCCCTGTCCCTTCCCAGCATGGCCCAGGCCCAGTTCGGGGCGGAAGCACCGCCCCCGCCCCTTGCCGCCGACCTCATATTGAAGAACGGCCATGTCTGGACGCCGCAGGGCTGGGCAAAGGATGTAGTCATTTCCAAAGGCGTGATCATCGCGGTCGGGGACGGCGCAGCGGCGAAGGCCGCTCCCGGCGGCAAGGTCATCGACCTCAAGGGCAAGACGGTGCTGCCCGGCCTCCACGACCTGCATGTGCATCCCATGTCCGCTGGCCTGTCGGAACTGCAATGCCAGATCGAACCCACCAGCACGATGAAGCAGGCGCTGGACGCCGTTGCCGGATGCGTGAAGGGCAAGGCGCCGGGCGACTGGATCGTCGGCCGCGCCTATGAACCGGCGGCGCTGGGCGAAACGCCTTCCAAGGGCCTGCTCGACCGCATCGCGCCCAACAACCCGGTATTGTTGACCGATGTCAGCATCCACAGCAGCTGGGCGAACAGCGCCGCGCTGAAGCTCGCCGGGATCACGCGCGACACGCCCAACCCGGAAGGCGGCATCATCGAACGCGACGCGAAGGGCGAGCCTACCGGCGTGCTGCGCGAAGCGGCCGCCAATCTCGTGCGGGTCAAGATTCCGCCGAGCAGCCGGGCCGTCAATGCAAAGGCGCTGCAATGGGCGCTGGACAAGATGCTGTTCTATGGCATCACCGGCTTTGAGGATGCGCTCGTCTCCCGCGGCGCCGCGCAGGCCTATGCCGATCTTGCCGACGCGGGCCAGCTCAAGCAGCATGTCAGGGCCTGCATGATCGCGGCCGATCAACAGCTCATCGCCCTGCGCCAGGTCTATGCGCGGCAACGCTTCGACCCCGGCTGCGTCAAGATATTGACGGACGGCGTGCCGACCGATGGCCATACGGCGGCCATGCTGGAGGATTATGTTCCCCATGCCGGGCCGCATGCCGACGCCGATCCCGCCCGCGCGAAGGGCCTGCTCCTGATACCCCCGGCCACGCTGAAGGCGGATGTCGTCCGCTATGATGGCATGGGCCTTGTGGTGAAGATGCACGCCGCGGGCGACGCCGCCGTCAGGGAAAGCCTGGACGCCATTCAGGCGGCGCGGGAAGCCCATGGCTTTTCGGGCCTTCAGCATGAGGTCGCCCATGCCAGCTTCGTCGCGCCCGACGACCTGAAACGCGCCAGGGCAATCGGCGCGACGCTGGAATTTTCGCCCTATATCTGGTCGCCCTCCCCCATCGTCGACAACATCGTCACCGCCGTGGGCGATCAGCGCATGAAACGCTGGATTCCCATCCGCGAGGCGCTGGACGCCGGAGTCTTCACGGTCGCGGGATCCGACTGGAACGTCATCCCTTCGGTCAATCCCTGGGCCGCGATCGAAACGCTCGTCACCCGGCGCGCGCCCGGCGGCGGGGGCGAACCGGCAGGACCAGCCGAGGCGATCACCTTGAAGGAAGCGGTCCGCATCTTCACGATCGACGGCGCGCGGCAGCTTGGGCGCGGCGACGAGACGGGAACCATCGAAACGGGCAAGCGCGCGGATCTGGTGATCATCGACCGGGACATCTTCAACGTGCCCATCACCACCGTGCATGACACCCGCGTGCTCATGACGCTGATCGACGGGGAAGTCGCCTATCAGGCGCCCGGCAACGGTCTGACCGCCCAATGACCCGGACGGCGGCTCGCTGGTCGCGGGCCGCCGCTCCCCTCCCTTGCTGAAGAAGAACGCGATGCAAGATCCCATTCGCCGGCTCGATGCGCTCAACTACTACACCGCCACCCGCAAATATGACGACTCCTATCCCCGCCTGACGCAGGATCTGGACGCCGATGTCGTCGTGATCGGGGGCGGATTTTCCGGCATCAACACGGCGCTGGAACTGGCCGAACATGGCATCACCAACATCGTCGTGCTGGAAGGGCGGCATCTGGGCTATGGCGGCACCGGCCGCAACGGCGGACAGGTGATGGCTGGAATCGGCCACGACATCAATCTGGTCGCCCGCCATGTCGGGCCGGAAGGGATGAAGTCCCTTTTCCAGATCGCCAGCCTGGGCGCGGGCATATTGCGCGGCCGGGCGGAAAAATACGGCATCGATGCCGATGTCCATCGCGGCTATGGCTATCTCGCCACCAACGCGCGGCAGGAACGCACATTGCGCGCGTGGCAGGATGAATTCCGCGAAGCCGAGCCGGACGAAGACATAGAGTTGCTGACCGGACCGGCGGTGAAGGACGTCATCGGCTCCGGCGCTTATTGCGCCGTCCTGAAACATATGGGCGGCGGCCATGTCCATTCGCTGAACCTGCTGCTGGGCGAGGCGCGGGCGCTGACGGGCTACGGCGCGCGCATCTTCGAAAACAGCGAAGTGATCGAGGTCGAATATGGCGGCCGCATCCGCGTGCGCACGGGTTCGGGCAGCGTCACCGCGTCGAAGCTGCTCTGGGCCTGCGACAGTTTCCTGCGGCGGCTGGAGCCTTCGATCCACGCCAAGACCATCAACACCTATTCCTTCCAGATCGCGACCGATCCGCTGCCCGACGATCTGGTGGCCCGGATCAGCCCCATTCGCGGCGCGTACAGCGACATCGCGCCGGTCATCAACTATTTCCGGGTGACGGCGGAAAACAGGCTGCTGTTCGGCTCCGCGACCCGGTTCGTGGAATATTTCCCGCGCGACTATGCGGCATGGACACGCGCGCTGATGCTCCAGATATTCCCCTATCTGCGCGACACGGGAATAGCCTTTGCATGGGGCGGGCCGATGGCGTGCAGCGCCAACCTCTTCCCGCAGATCGGAACGCTGGAAGGCAGGCCCAACGCCTTCTTCGTTCAGGGCTATTCCGGTTTCGGCGTCACCCCTTCGCATATCGTGTGCAAGATACTGGCCGAAGGGATGAGCGAAGGATCGGCGCGATACGATCTCATGAGTTCCATCCCGCACATGCGCATATTGGGCCGCGACCGGCTGCGACCAGCGGTGATGTCCGCCGCCAAGACCTGGCACCAGATCACCGGCTATTTTCACGGCCGCTAAAGAAAGGAAGACTGTCATGCACAAGTTCCAGCCGAATGACGTGCCCGATCTCGACCCATGGGGCACGCTTGCGGACCTGGGTTCCGAAGTCCTCGAAGGCGAAGGACTTGCTTTCGGGAAAATGGTGGCGGGCACGCCCGGCGCGCCCCTCTCCTGCGCCTTCTTCGCAACGGGCAAGGGACGGTTCCGCATGACCTACCCGTTCAACGAACATGCCGTCGTGGTCGAAGGCAGCGCCACGCTGACCAACGAACTGACCGGCGAAGCCCAGACCTTCGCGCCCGGCGAGGCATGGTATGTGGAAAAGGGAACGCCCGTCCTGTGGGAAATCCACAGCGACCGCTTCACCAAAAACTACTGCGCCATCGCGTAAGGGGTCGCCCAACCATCTCTCCCGTTGGGCCGAGCGCACCCACCCCGTCCCCCTGAACACTTCCATTCTATTCGGCCTGAGCACCCCACTCCGTTCGGGCTGAGCCCACCACTCCGTTCGGGCTGAGCTTGTCGAAGCCCTCCCTTCTAAAAGGAAGTGGAACCCTTCGAATGACCGTCACCCCGGACCTGATCCGGGGTGACGCTCTGAAAAGCCTTCCCATGGAGGGGCAGGTCTAAAACCCGCTCAACTCAAAAGATTTTCCAGAAGCTGCCCGGCACTGGAAATGCCGTAGCGCTCATAGGCGCGACGGCGATAGGTAAGCACGCTGGTTTCCGCCACGCCCAGATCGATCGCGGTCGCCTCCGCCGTCATGCCCGCCAGTGACCGGGCGCACACCTGCCGCTCGCGCGATGTCAGCCGCGGATAGGCGCGCGCGAGCCGGTGCTCGATCTTCTGGGTCAGGGACAGCCCGACCTCATCCCCCAGCAACTCGCCATGCCGTTTCAATATCGGCAGCGACAGCGCGGCGAGGGCGGCGAGCCGGTCCACCTGCGCCTCCCGCAGGCCGCGCCCGCAGTAGAAGCTCAGCACATAATGGCGGCTGCCATAGGTCTGGACGAAGGCGATCTTTTCCTTGAGCCCCGGCCGGTCGAAACATTCGCGGCGGTACAGGGGATCGTCGATGTCCTTGGCCGCGATGGACGCGGACATGATCGGCGCCTGTTCCGGCATGGTCCTCACCAGGCGCAGCAGAGGGTCCATGGCGTGAAAGCCGCTGGAATAGAGGGAAGCCCGCCTGCGCGACGACCCGCGATGGCCCGATGAGGCGAGCTGCACCGGCGGCCCGTCATTGGCTATCCAGAAACCGAACAGTTCGTCCACGTCCGAAATGTCGTCGGCCGCCCGCAGGATGACTTCGCCCAGCGACGCGGTGCCCAGCGCGCTGATGAGGGCTTCGTAATTCTTGTCCTGCCAAGCCGCCGCAACCGCCATGTCCTGCTCCTTCAGGCAAGGCCCGAAGGCCGCCTGATGATGCTTTTAGGCCTGTTCTGTTGCCGATGAAATGGCCAAATGCGCAGCCTTCGCCGTGTCGATCGCCTCGGCCAGCACCTGCGGGTCGCCGATATGGTTGGCGAGCAGCAGGATGAGCTTGCTGTTGACGACCGCGCTGCGCCGCTCATCCAGCCCCTCGTGCAGGGCGGCCAGCCTGGCGTACAGGCCGTCGGGGTCGGCGATATTGGGTTGCAGATTGAGCGCCGCCATCACTTCTTCCCCATTGCGCGGCCCAGCGCCGCTTCCACCGCCCGCGCGTCCGGCGACCGCCACCGTGCGGCGACATATTGGTCCGGCCGGATCAGATAGGCCGAACCCCGCTCAAGATCATAACGCGCCACCACCAAAGCTTCTACATCACCCATGATTTCGAGCCGCAAATGCGTCACGCCCGCAGGCGCGTCGATGTCCGCATGCCAGCTCAACAGCGTGAATTGCCCGTGCGACAGATGGTCGAGCAGCCAGCCATCCGCAACCGGCGCGTCAAGGGCAACGCTCCCCGGCGGGATGCCTGCCCATAGGGCGCCTTGCTCGTCCGGCGTGTTGAGCGGGCTGCCGGGGTAGCTGACGGCCGTTGACAGGCGGCCGGAATTCACGAACGGCCGCGCGAATGCGTGCTGATGCGCAAGCTCCAGAACGGCGTCGCGCATCGCCGTCGCCGCCTGCGAGAAGGGCGACATGAAGTCGGTCGAGCGGGTGGAATTGAGGATATTCTCGTCCGCCGTGACCACCGCCTCATAATCATAGCTGGCGATCAGGCTTTCGGGCGCTTCGCCGCGCAGCACCAGATCCAGCTTCCAGCACAGATTGTCGGCGTCGGCCACCCCGCCATTGCAGCCCCGCGCGCCGAAGGGGGACACGAGATGAGCGCTGTCGCCCGCGAAGATCACCCTGTCATGAACGAAGCTCTCCATGCGGCGGCACTGGAAGGTGTAGACGCTGTACCATTCCGGCTCGAATTCGATGCCGTCGCCCAGCATGCCGCGAATATAGGGCGCGACATTTTCCGGCCGGATGCAGGCTTCGCGATCGATATCCCGGCCAAGCTGGAAGTCCAGCCGCCATACCTCGTCCGGCTGTTTGTGCAGCAGGGCGGAACGGCCCCGGTTGAACGGCGGATCGAACCAGAACCAGCGTTCGCAGGGGCGATCCCCCTTCACCTTGATGTCGGCGATCAGGAAATTATCCTCGAACACGCGGCCTTCGAAATCCATGCCCAGCATGTGGCGGACAGGCGAGCGGGAGCCATCGCAGGCGATCACCCATGGCGTTTCCAGCCGGTATTCCTGCCCGCCCGTTACGACGCGCAGAACCGCCTGCTTGCCATCCTGTTCGATGCCCGTGACCTCATGGCCCCAGCGGATTTCGACATTGGGAAGCTCCGCCAGCGCGTCGATCAATATATCTTCGGCATGATATTGCTGAAGGTTGATGAAGCCCGGCATCTGCTGATGCTTCACCGGCAGCATGTCGAAACTGTAGATGGGGTCGGCGGAATCGCCCCAGAAGACCTTGCCGACATTCCAGACCGCGCCCTTTTCCGCCATGCGCACGCCGACGCCCAGCCGGTTCCAGATATCCAGCGTGCGCTTGGAAAAGCAGATCGCCTTGGAACCGGCGGGCACGAAGTCGAGCCGGTTCAGGATGACGACGCGATGACCCTTGCGGCCAAGGTCCAGTGCGACGGTCATCCCCACCGGACCGCCCCCCACGATCGTCACGGCGGGCGGCGCCCCGGAAATTTCCGCGAGCGGCGTCGTCCCCACGGGGCGCCACACCGGCACCCCGTTCATGCTGTTGGTTGCGGCCATCGCCCGTCTCAGCCCTGAAGTTGCGCCCAGACCTCGCGGTCGCGCTCTTCCGTCCAGATGCGCGGCCAATCGATGCCGTCGAATTCGTCCCACAGGCGCTGCACGTCGAAGGGCAGGCAATGTTCGAAGATCGGCCAGCGCCCGAATTTCGGCTCCAGCGCCGCATGGGTCGCTTCGAATGCTTCCTTGAGCGTGCCGCCGCGCTTGTGGGCCGCGCCGACATGCTCGATCATGCCGAGCAGGAAGCCGCGCGTCTGTTCCACGGCGGCGTCGGTCGCCTCCAGCCCATGCGCAACTGCACCACGCCCGCCGATCAGATGCTCCGCACGGAACGCCTTGACGCGGTCAAGCGTGTCGCTCGACCAGTCGAAATGGAACGCGTCGCCGGTATAGAGCGCTGCTTCCGCCTCCACCAGATCGCCCGCGAACAGGGTCTTCGTCTTCGGATGCCAGCCGACGATGTCGCCCGCCGTATGCCCCCGGCCGCAGAAATGCAGTTCGATCGTGCCCCGGTCGCCGCCCAGGTCGATGTCGAAGCGGTCCTCGAACGTCTGGGTCGGCCAGGTCAGGCCGGGGATTTCTTCCGGCTGCTTGAACAGGCGCGGCATGCGGCCGAACTCGCTGTCCCAATCCTGCTTGCCGCGTTCCTCGATCAGCTTGCGGGTGGTTTCGCTGGTGATGATGTTTTCCGCGTCGAACGCGCTCGCGCCCAGCACGCGAACGGCGTGATAGTGGGTCAAAACCAGATATTTGATGGGCTTGCCGGTATGTTCGCGCAGCTTCCTCAGCCAGTCGCGGGCGGCGGCAGGCGTTGCCCGCGCTTCGAACGCGACGAGGAAATCTTCCCCCTCGATCGCGCCGACATTAGGATCACCCTCGGCGGTCAGGGCATAGACGCCATCCGCGATGACTTCCAGGGTTTCGGTCTTTTCCGCCACGTCGGCGGAGGATGCAAAAGGCTTTGCCATGATCGTCCTTTTCCTTTGGGTCGGCGCACAAGCCGGGATTTTGGTTGGGGAAATGATATTCGGGGTCAGCCGGGATCAGCGTCCTGCTGCACCGCTGGATCGGCGGCGGCGAAGGCCGGAAGCGCACGCGCCGCCGTGGCCGCCGCGGTCAAGCGAGGGAATGGCGACAGGTCCACGCCGAACCGCTCGGCCGAATAGATTTGCGGCACCAGATAGACGTCGGCCAAAGTGGGTCCGTCACCAAAGAGGAACACCCCGCCATGCACTCCGGTCATCGCTTCCAGCGCGGTGAACCCATCGCTTATCCAGCGCGCGATCCAGTTGTTGATAGCGGCTTGATCCGCACCCAGATCATTCTTCAACGCTTTCAATATTCGCAGATTGTTGAGGGGATGGATGTCGCAGCCGATGATCGCGGCCATCGCTCTCACCTGCGCCTTTCCCCCCGCATCCTGCGGCAACAGCGGCGGATCGGGATAGCGTTCCTCCAGCCATTCCAATATCGCGGGCGACTGGATCAGCACCTGCCCGTCCGCCTCCAGCGCTGGAACCAGCCCCTGCGGCTGTAGGGCCAGATAGGCCTGGCCCTTCTGATCCCCCCGCCGCAGGTCGTGCGCCACCTGTTCGTAGGTGACCCCTTTGAAGTTGAGCGCGATGCGAACCCGGTAACTGGTGCCCGAACGCCAATATCCGTGCAGCCGCATCATGACAGGGCCGGAAGGATGCGCGCGGTACAGGGGCCAAAGCCGATCGGCACGGCGCCTTCGCGGCTTGCGGTGGCTGCGATGGTCAGTTCATCGCCATCCTCCAGAAAGCGCCGCTCCTCGCCGCTGGGCAAGGCGATGGGCGACTTGCCGCCTTCGCTCAGTTCCAGCAGGCTACCGCGTTCCCCCGCTTCCGCTCCCGAAATCGTGCCCGTACCCAGCAGGTCGCCCGGCCGCAGGTTGCAGCCGTTGGAGGCATGGTGCGCGACGATCTGCGCCACGGTCCAATACATATTGCTCGCCGGCCCCCGGCTCAACCGGATGGGCGGCAGACCCTCGGCGCGCATCCGTTCGCTGCTCAGCAGCACTTCCATCTCGATCGCGAAAGCGCCCTCGCTGCGATCGGCGGGATCGTTCAGATAGGGCAGAGGATCGGGATCGCCGTCTGGCCTTTCTGGCTGGGCGATGCGGAACGGAGCCAGCGCCTCCACCGTCACCACCCAGGGCGAGATGGTCGTGTGGAAATTCTTGGCCAGGAAGGGACCAAGCGGCTGATATTCCCATGCCTGAAGATCGCGCGCGGACCAGTCGTTGAGGAGGCCCAGGCCGACGATATGATCCGCCGCCTCGCCGATCGCAATGGGCTGGCCCAGCGGGTTGCCCTGCCCCACCCAGACGCCCAGTTCCAGTTCATAGTCCAGCCGCTGGGTGGGGCCGAAGACCGGATTGTCCGCATCGGGCGCCTTGCGCTGGCCCAGCGGCCGCCGCACCGGCTCACCCGAGGGGCGGACCGAGGAGGCACGGCCATGATAGCCGATCGGCACCCATTTATAATTGGGCAGCAAGGGATTGTCCGGGCGGAACAGCCGCCCGACATTTTCGGCATGATGGATGCCGACATAGAAGTCCGTATAATCGCCGATGGTGGCGGGCAGGAGCAGCGTGCAGTCGTCCGCCGCATGCAGGGCAGGGGTAATACGGTCCCGCCATCCGGCGTCCGACAGTATGGACGACAGGCTCCGCCGCAGCGCGCGCCGGTCCGCTGCCGGCAATGCGAAAAGGGCGTTGAGCGTGGATGCGCTGACCGCATCGGCGGCGGAGGCCGGAAGGTGACCAGCAATGACGGCGAGGTCCAATATCAGGTCGCCTATCGCAACTCCGGCCCTGCGTTCACCATCCCCTATGGAGAAGATGCCGAAGGGCAGGTTCTGAATGGGGAATTGAGGATGTCCGTTGGCGGACTCCACCCAGCTGGTCAGGGCGGGATCGTGCGTTTCGTCCATGCGGCCGGTCATGGCAGCTTCGCCCTTTCCATGTTCGCCCACACCGCGTCATAGTCCAGTTGCATGGGCGGCGTCCGCATCGCCCAAGGCGTGGTGCGGATGACGTGCCGGGTTTCGAACATGAAGGCCATCGTGTTCTCGATCTTGAAGGGTGCAAGGTCGGCCGCGACCGCCTTTTCATAGCTGGCCCGGTCTGGACCATGGCCGTTCATCTGGTTGTGAAGCGATCCGCCGCCGGGCAGGAAGCCGCCTTCCTTCGCATCATATTCTCCGGTGATGAGGCCCATATATTCGCTCATCACATTGCGATGGAACCATGGGGGCCGGAACGTGTCCTCCGCGACCATCCAGCGCGGCGGGAAGATGACGAAGTCGCAATTGGCGGTGCCCGGCGTCTCGCTGGGGCTGGTGAGGACAGTGAAGATGGACGGATCGGGATGGTCGAATGACACCGTGTTGATCGTGTTGAAGCGCCGCAAGTCATATCGATAGGGCGCCAGATTGCCGTGCCATGCGACGACATCGAACGGACTGTGGCCCAGCGCCGTCGACCAGAGGCCGCCCTGGAATTTCTGGATCAGCAACGTGGGCACGTCCTCATCCTCGAACCAGGCGACCGGCGTTTCGAAATCGCGCGGATTGGCAAGGCCGTTCGCGCCGATCGGTCCAAGATCAGGCAGGCGGAAAGGCGCGCCGTAATTTTCGCAGACATAGCCCCGCGCCGGACCGTCGAGCAGCTCGACCCGGAAGCGAACACCACGCGGAATGACCGCGATCTGCTGCGGCTCCACGGTCAGGAGGCCAAGTTCAGTGACGATCCGCAGCGATCCTTCCTGCGGCACGATCAGCAACTCGCCATCGGCGTTGAAGAAGGCGCGCTGCTTCATCGACAGGTTGCAGGCGTACAGATGAATGCCAACGCCAGTGCCCGCTCCAACATCGCCATTGCCGCCGTAGGTGACGAGGCCATCCACCCAGTCGGTGGGCGCTTCGGGAAAGGCCAGCGGATCCCAGCGCAGCCGGTTGGGATTGGGAGGAACCTCATCAAACGGGGCGGAGCGCAGCAGGCCAGCGTTGCGATAGGGCTCGAACGCATCATGATTGGCGGCAGGCCGCAAGCGATACAACCAGGAACGCTTGTTTTCCGTGCGCGGCGCGGTGAAGGCCGTTCCCGAAAGCTGTTCGGCATAAAGGCCGTAGGGTACGCGCTGGGGGGAATTGCGCCCGACCGGCAGCGCGCCGGGCACTGCCTCCGTCGCCACATGGTTGCCAAAGCCGGGAACCATTGCCGGTTCCACAGCGGCGGTATCGCCGGAAGCTGCCACAGGGTCATGCGCCGTCAACTCAAACTCTCCTCTCCTGTGTCCCGTGGCGGATGAGGGCAGGATATGGCGGGCCGCCGCGCCCTTCTGTCATCGGAACTGATGACAGCAACGCGCGCGCGGCGTTTTTAGACAGGGATCAGAGAGAAATTTCGTCCCGCGCCCATAGGAGAGCGATCATGGCATATGCAGGCCCCTTCACGATCGAACCAGCCGCCGCCCGGTTCCTTGAGCGGGACGCCGCGCTGTTCATCGAAGGGGCATTCTGCGCTTCGGACGGGAACGAGCGGCTGGCCGTCCATGATCCCTCGACAGGCGCAGTCATCGCGCATGTTCCCGACGCGACGGCGGCGGATGTCGACAAGGCTGTGCGATCGGCACACGCCGCATTTTCCGATGGCCGCTGGCGCGATCTTCGCCCCGCCGACCGGGAACGCGTCCTGCTGCGCCTCGCCGATCTGCTTGAGGAACGCGGGGAAGCCGCCGCGCAGATCGAGACGCTGGAACAGGGCAAGTCGATCAATCTGTCGCGTATGCTGGAAGTTGGCGCGTCGGTCGACTGGATACGCTATGCGGCAGGCCTTTCCACGAAGATCTCCGGGCGGACCTTCGACCTGTCGCTGCCCGGCGGACCGGCGCATTGGACCGCCTATACGCGTCGCGAGCCGATCGGCGTCATCGGCGCCATCGCACCCTGGAATTTCCCCCTGATGATCGCGCTGTGGAAGGTCCTGCCCGCTCTGGCATCGGGATGCAGCGTGGTGCTGAAACCGTCCGAAGTGACACCGCTGACCGCGCTGCTCATCGCGGAACTGGCCGTGGAGGCGGGCGTCCCCGCTGGCGTTTTCAACGTCGTGACCGGCGGCGGGGCGGTTGCGGGCCGTGCGCTGACATCGCACCCCCTGGTCGCGAAGCTTAGCTTCACCGGATCGACCGCGACCGGCAAGGCCGTCGGCCACGCCGCGATCGACGGCATGAAGCGCTTCACCCTGGAACTGGGCGGCAAAAATCCCGCGCTGGTCCTGCGCGACGCGCGGCTGGACAAGGTCATTCCGGGCCTGATGGCGGGCGGGTTCCTGAATGGCGGCCAGGTCTGCGCCGCGGCATCCCGCATCTATGTCGAAGCGCCGCTATATGACGATCTGGTGGCCGGGCTGCGGCAGGCGATCGGCGGCGTGACGGCGGGGCCCGGACTGGACCCGCAAGCGCAACTCAATCCGCTCGCATCGGCGCAGCACAGCATGAAAGTGCGCGGCTTCCTTGACGACGCGCGCGCGGCCGGAGCGCAGATCCTCCAGGGCGCCAGCGTGCCGGACAAAGGCTATTATGTCTCGCCCGCCCTCGTCCTCGACGCGCCGGAACAGGCGCAGTTGACCCGTTCGGAAGTCTTCGGCCCCGTCCTGACGATCACGCCCGTCGCGGATGCCGAAGAAGGCCTGCGCCGCGCCAATGACAGCGACCTTGGCCTTGCGGCAAGCGTCTGGACGCAGGACATCGATCAGGCGATGACGCTGACCCGGCGGATGGAAGCAGGCACGGTCTGGGTCAACAGCCATGTGTTCATCGATCCGAACATGCCTTTCGGCGGGTTCAAGCAATCGGGGCTTGGCCGCGATTTCGGCTCCGAATGGCTTAACGGCTATACGGAGGAAAAGGCCGTCTGCATCGCGCATTAGACCGCCCGGCGCGACCCCGTCCTCCATGAGGGCCGCGCCGATCCCGTGTGATGATGACCATGGCGGACCCGTCAGGTCGCGCCGTGATGGATTATTTGGCCACTTGCGCTATCACTGCGGAGATCGGGACGGTCGGCCGTCCCAAAAGGGTGCGCAGATCATTGCCGTCATGGAACAGCGATCCCTTGGAAGCAGCAGCGTCCCAGCTCGCGACAGCCTGGGCAAAGGGCGCTGGCATGCCCACGCCAGCGAGAATTCCGGCATATTGTTCTACCGGCAGGTCAGCATAGGGAATGTCCCGGCCAAAATGCTTCGACAGCTCCGCGGCACAATCCGCCATCGTATAAGGCGTGTCGCCGCCAAGTTCGTAGACTTTGCCTTCATGGCCCGTCCCCGTCAGGACGATCGCAGCCGCTTCGGCCAGATCGTCTCTGGTGGCGAAGGATATCTTCCCGTTCCCGGCGCTGCGGATCAGCTTGCCGCTTGCCCGTACGCCCTCAAGCCCGTGCAACGGATTTTCGGCATACCAGCCATTGCGCAGGATCGTGAACGGCACACCGGCTTCACGAAGCGCCGATTCCGTTTCGCGGTGCTCCTCGGCCAGGCTCAGCAACGAGGTGTCTGCATTCACGATGCTGGTATAGACGATCCGCTTCACCCCCGCGATTTTGGCGGCCTTGATGACATTTCCGTGCTGTTCGCCGCGCTTTCCCAAGTCAGCGGATGAAATAAGCAAGAGGACGTCCACCCCTTTCAGAGACTGCGCCAATTGTTCCGGGGATTTATCATAATCGAAGCTACGTACTTCGACGCCCAGATCAGCCGCTTTTTCCGGCGAACGCACGAGCGCCAGGATCGAGGACGAGGGGATGCATGCTTTCAGCGCTGCAATCGTCGATCGTCCCAAGCCGCCATTTGCACCTGTAACCGCGATTATCATGAATCCTTCCGTTAATGTCTTCTGGAAGCGCTCCATTTATGCGACTTGAATAGCTTGGGTAAGTACGTACAATATTGTTAGTATGAAATCTCCGAGCCAGCATTCCAACAGCACGCCGTTGTCCACCGCCTTGCGGGAAGGCGACCTGATGGCGGTCGCATGCCCGTCCCGTGAGATATTCCGCCATATTACGAGCCGCTGGGGCGCCATGGTGATCCTGGCGCTGGAGGTAAGGACATATCGTTTCAGCGAGTTGCGGCGGCGGATCGGCGGCGTGAGCGAGCGCATGCTGGCGCATACGCTCCACCTGCTGGAAGGCGACCACCTCATTCTGCGGCAGGCCCATGCGGTCGTACCGCCTCATGTCGATTATAGCCTCACCGATCTTGGACGGGAAGCGGCCATATTGTTGCGTCCGCTGGCCGACTGGGTAGAATCCAACGTGCACAGAATGATCGGGGATGGGAATGGGGTGGCGGGGGAAATATATCCCCGCGCTGGGAAATCGAACTAAATCCGCCAATACTGTTGATGACGGAACGGCGGTGCATGTGATAGCGGCATGCTCCCGTATCTCCAACGCCGATCCCATCCTCCGAAAGGACCGATGAATGACCCGAGTGCAGAGGCGAAATGCCGACGAGTCGCGAAAGCTGCTGCTTGATGCCGCTGAACGGCAGTTCGCGATGCATGGCTATGACGGCGTATCAATGCGCATGATCGCTTCGGACGCGGCGATTTCCCTCGGTTTGCTGACCTATCATTTTCCGACCAAGGAACAATTGTTCGAAATGGTGATCGCCAGGCGGGCCGATGAGCTTAATCATGTCCGCCGTCAGGCATTCGACGCGCTGCGCACATCGTCCATCCACGACATCATGGACGCTTTTTCCAGGCCCATCGTGGATGCGCTGACTGGCCCCGATCGCGGATGGCACTTTTACGCCCGGCTCCTTGCGGTCATGGGCCGCGACCCCCGATGGGCGGCGCTGGTGACATCGCACTTCCTCGTGTCGGTGAATGAAGGGATCGAAAGGCTCATCGCGGCCGAACCCAGACTTGACCTGGATAGCGCCAGCGAAGCCTTTTCCTACGCCATCTCCGTCTTCACCGGCACATTCGCCGTGTCCGGCTCCGATGCATTGAACTATCTGCCGACCAGCAGTCAGAAGGATTTGAGGGCAGCCTATCCGACGATGCTCGACTTTATCGTCGGCGGGATCGAGAAGATCGCCCACCGCCGCGAAGTGACGCCTCCACCCGTGCGGGGAAAAGCGAAGGCGGCCAAGGTGCCCAGTGCGCGGAAGGCACAGTCGAAGGCCGAAGAAGGCCGGACAGTCTCCGGCAGCGCCAAAAGGACCAGCAAGGCCGTCACCGAAGCAGGTTGAGGCACTCTGCGAGCATTTCGCGGCTGCGTCCTACGCCGCTTACGGGATTGGAGTGAACTCCTGCGCAGGCATGCGAAGGAGGCAGGTGCCCGTGAGAGCCCCGGTCAGTCTGGGGAGTTGTGCTCCGTTCCCGCCAGAGGCAATTTCCGATCGCGAATATCTCCAAGCTGGCGAACAAGCTGTAGTCCGTCGAAGATCGGTCAACGCCATCATTGACTCATGGGCCGTACGATCGTACGGTTTCTCCATAACTGGAACAAGCAGGTGAGGATGGGAGTATGATGCGGCTCGTACCATCAGGCGAGAGCAGTGGAGGCGAACAAGGATTTCGCCGCCTGAACTGTGCGTGATTTCCGGGCAGTCCAGATACAATTCTATCCGCCGGATCCAACTGTCGCCCACGGCGGATCGCCGATGATGTTCGGCAATGTCAGTTTACGATGCTTCGGCCGCCGCTCTGCGGCCTAAGGATCTCAGATATATAGCCTTTTTAATTCGAGGATTTGCAATGGCCCTTCCTTTGCCGCCCCAGGTTTCCGCCGCCGATTTCAAGCAGGCGCTCGAACAGTTCGCGCAGGCGGTTGGTTCGCAATGGGTGTTCACGTCCGAAGAAGACGTGATGCTCTATCGGGACGCCTATTCGCCCTTGTGGGACGAGCCCGATGAACTGATCCCTTCCGCCGCCGTCGCCCCGTCGACCGTTGAGGAAGTGCAGGCGGTCGTGCGCATCGCCAACCGCTTCAAGGTTCCTCTCTATACCATTTCGACGGGCATGAACCTGGGCTATGGCGGGTCCTCGCCCAATCTGCGCGGCAGCGTGATCGTTGATCTCAAGCG
>NZ_ATHO01000142.1 GCF_000445065.1 Sphingobium quisquiliarum P25
TCCGCCAAGCATGCTCAAGCTTCACGATTTTTGCAACAGAGCCGTCAATAGCCCTATGCGCCACAAACATCGCCAAAAAGAAGCTACGTAACGACCAATTCCCAACTCCTGCCCGCCGGCCACAATGCTGCAAGCGCACATGCAACAACTCACAGAGTAAGGACCTCTTCCAGCGGCGGCGCGTATTCAGCGCGCACCGCCGTCAGCTGGAGCGAAGCATCCGCCTATGCACTTGACCAGCCGGTCATTTTTTAGCATTCACGACCATTGGCATCGGCGCCAAGGCGCTTGGTTATGAAAGAAGGGAATGAGGTGACGACCCCGCGTAAGAAAACGCAGACCGACACTCCGCGGTTGCCGCGCGCCGAACGCGAGCGGCTTATCGTGGAAGGCGCCGTGCAATTCTTCGCGGAAGTAGGGTTTGGTGGTGACACACGCGAGCTAGCGAAGCGGCTGAACATCACGCACCCTTTGTTATTTCGCTATTTTGCCAGCAAGAACGCACTGATTGAACGCGTGTATCAGGAAGTATTCATCGGCCGGTGGAATCCATACTGGGAAATTGTAATCAGCAACCGCAATGTTCCGTTGCGAGAGCGGCTGGTAAATGTATACCAGGCGCTCGCCCAGACAGTGCTTAATTATGACTGGGTCCGCCTATTCATGTTCGCAGGTCTTAAGGGATCCGACATAAACGGTCGCTGGTATTCTTTCATGCAAGAACATCTCGTCAGGCCGGTTTGCGCCGAATTTCGTCACGATCTTGGCCTGCCTACGATTGAAGAGATGCCTCTCACACAGAACGAATCCGAACTCGTGCTTGGCGTCAATTCGCGCATCTTTTATCTCGGCGTCCGGAAATTCATATATGGGGTCGACACGCCTGAAAACGTCGATGCCTGGGTAGAGATGGAAATTATTCTGTTTCTGGATGGGGTCGTCAACATTTATCCCGGGCTGGTGGCTCCTCCCCAGCGCCGCGTCCGCAAGCCACGACTGGCCAGGGCCACCAAAAAAAGGCCTTCTCCCCTTGATGTAGCGTCGATAGGCTGAACCCGGCAAAACTTCCTGCTTTCAAATAAGTTAACGGCACGGCCTCGGCCCCATTGGGCCGAGGCCCATGCATATCGGGGGCTCTGTTGCAAAGATTGGCGGCAGTCAGAGGTAGGCTGTCGCTCTGCGCCGATCAGGCGGCTGCTGCGAAATGGTGGTTGAGCATGCCCATGGCCTCCGTCAGCGCCGAGGGCCCAATGCCAAAAGCTCTCTCCACAAGGCGCACCTCGCCCCTGATGCCGGGCTGCAGGCACCAGGGGCGAGCCTGTCCTTTGCGCAGGGCTCGCATGACTTCGAATCCCTTGATCGTGGCATAGGCCGTGGGGATCGATTTGAAACCGCGCACCGGCTTGATCAGTATCTTGAGCTTTCCGTGATCGGCCTCGATCACGTTATTGAGATACTTCACCTGCCGGTGGGCCGTCTCCCGGTCCAGCTTTCCTTCGCGCTTCAATTCGGTGATCGCTGCACCATAGCTCGGCGCTTTGTCGGTATTGAGCGTGGCAGGCTTTTCCCAGTGCTTCAGGCCTCGCAGGGCCTTGCCCAGGAACCGCTTCGCTGCCTTGGCGCTGCGGGTCGGCGACAGGTAGAAATCGATCGTGTCGCCCCGCTTGTCGACTGCCCGGTACAGGTAGGTCCACTTGCCCCGCACCTTGACGTAGGTTTCATCCAGGCGCCAGCTCGGATCAAAGCCACGCCGCCAGAACCAGCGCAGCCGCTTCTCCATCTCCGGGGCGTAGCACTGGACCCAGCGATAGATCGTCGTATGGTCGACCGAAATGCCGCGTTCCGCCAGCATTTCCTCAAGGTCGCGATAGCTGATCGGATAGCGACAATACCAGCGCACCGCCCACAGGATCACATCACCCTGGAAATGGCGCCACTTGAAATCCGTCATCGTTCCGTCCGTCCAATCTCCGCCAAGCATGCTCAAGCTTCACGATTTTTGCAACAGAGCC
>NZ_ATHO01000143.1 GCF_000445065.1 Sphingobium quisquiliarum P25
CAGCGCTGGCAGCAGCGGCGCGAAGGCTGGCAGCAGCAGCAACAGCCGCAGCGGCGCGATGACCGCCCCTCCGGCCGTGTGGAGCAATCCGGGGCGCAGGGCCGCTGGCAGCAGAGCGGCGTCCGCGGGGATGATGGCCGCAGGGACGATGGGCGCAGAGACGAGGGCCGCAGGAACGACGCTTCCCGCTGGAACCGTCAGCAAGGCTGGGGCGAGGCGTCCCGGCAGCGGGACGACCGCCAGGGCTGGCGCGAAAGCCGCCGGGAGGACCGGCGCGACGGCTGGCGCGGCAATGATGGGTGGAACAATGACGACCGGCGCTGGCGCGGCAACAACGGCGTGGACCGGCGGTTCGACGATCGCACCCGCTGGAATGGCCAGCGGCGCTGGGACAGCGGCTGGCGGCAGGACCGGCGCTATGACTGGCGCAGCTACCGCTCGCGCTATGGCGACCGCTACCGCATCGGCCGCTATTATGCCCCGCGCGGATGGAGCTACGGCTACAGGCGCTATTCCACCGGCATCTTCCTGAACAGCGTGCTGTTCACCAATTCCTACTGGATCGACGATCCATGGTCCTACCGTCTGCCGCCCGCCTATGGGACGCTGCGCTGGATTCGCTATTATGACGACGCGCTGCTGGTGGACATTCGCGACGGCTATGTGGTCGACGTGATCCATGAATTTTTCTGGTGAGCGGATGAGACCAGGATAACGGCTCCTGACTGCACATCAGGAACAACTGGGCTCGAAGCGGCAGGCTTCGGGCCCTTTTCATTTGCGGCATCGGGCGCTCCGGTGGCAGGAGGCATGCATGACCGATGTGATCGATGATGGAGGGATAGCATCGCCTGCCCGCGCGCGGATAGGGGAAGCGGTGCGCGCCCGGCTGGAGCGCAACCCCATGGTCAGCCGGATCGATGCGCCCCGGCTGGAAATCTATGGACGCCGCGATTTCCTGAACGCGGAAGAATGCGCCGGGCTGCGCGCGCTGATCGATGCGGGCGCGCAGCCATCGACGCTGTTTTCAGGGAGCGCGAACGCGGACTATCGCACCAGCCATAGCTGCAATCTGGACCCGTGGGACCCGCTGGTCATGATCATCAGCGACCGGATCTGCGCGCTGACCGGCCTGCCGTCCGAAAATGGCGAGACGCTGCAAGGCCAGCGCTATGCGGTGGGACAGGAATATAAGCCGCATTGCGACTATTTTCCCGTGACCGCCAATTACTGGCCAGCCATGCGCACGACCGGCGGGCAGCGCAGCTGGACGGCGATGATCTATCTGTCCGCCGTGGAAGCAGGGGGAGAGACTCATTTCCCGCACTGCGAATTCATGGTGCCGCCGGTCGAAGGCATGATCCTGCTCTGGAACAACATGAAGCCCGACGGCGCGCCCAATCCCGACAGCCTGCACGCCGCCCGCCCGGTCGAGCGGGGCGAGAAATATGTCGTCACCAAATGGTTTCGGGAGAAGCGCTGGGGCGGCTGAACCGGACGCCCCTCCTTCCGCCGGGCTGATACATTTCGCGACATAAATGACCGTTAGCTGACCGGCCCGTTTTCGGGCGGTTCAGCGCAAGGGGCGCATAAGCATGCTGTTGGCGGCGGAACCTGCCACAGGGGCTGAAAGCTGGACGCCCGCCGGTTTCCCGCCGCCAAGCTGATTGGGAGAAAATATATGCGTAAGTTGATCATCCTGGGCCTGATTGCAGCCACTGCCATGCCCGGCGCGGCGATGGCCCAGTCGCGCGGCGAAGTCCGCGACAGCGCGCGCGAACTGCGGCAGGAACAGCGCGAGCTTCGCGATGCCCGCCGCTATGGCGACCGCCGCGACGTGCGCGAACAGCGCCGCGATGTGCGCGAAGCACGGCGGGAGCTGCGGGAAGACTGGCGCGACTATCGCCGCTCGCACCGCGACGTCTACCGCGCGGGCAACTGGAACGCGCCCTTCCGCTATAATCGCTGGGAAGCGGGCGCGCGGCTTCGCCCGGCCTATTACAGCTCACGCTATTATATCAGCGATCCCTATCGCTACCGCCTGCCCCGTCCTGGCAACAATATGCGCTGGGTCAGGCACTATAATGACGTGCTGCTGGTGAATGTCCGCACCGGCCGGGTGATCCAGGTCCATCGCGGCTTCTTCTGGTAAGCGGCACGGCCTCCTGAGGAAACGACAGCGGCTCCAGATCGATCGGTCTGGAGCCGTTCTGCTGCATGGCAGGCCAAGGTCCTGAACCCCTTGGCCGCGCCGCTCGTCTCCGGGCAGGCGCGGCCGATGACACGCGCCAGGCGCGCCATCAGTCCGAAAGGGGGTGGACCAGATAACGCAACGTTTGGCGGCCCTGAATGTTCCGCCGCGCGCCCCTCAGCCCCCCAGCGCCTGCGCGATCAACCGGCGGCTGTTGGCGATGCCGTAAAGGGCGATGAAACTGCCCATGCGCGGCCCCTGATCGGCCCCCAGCAGCGTCTGGTACAACGCCTTGAACCAGTCCTTCAGTTCGGCGAAGCCAAAGGCTTCGTCCTTGCCGATGGCGTAGACGATATTCTGGATCTCCTCCGCGCCCGCATCTTCGGGAAGACCGGCAAGCTCCTCATCCAGCTTGCGCAGCGCCGCGGCCTCATGCGCCTCCGGCGCGCGGCGCTTGAGCGTCGGCGCGACGAAATCGCGGTGATAGGCGAGCGCATGGCCGATCAGCGCATCCAGTTCGGGATAGCTGTCCGCATTGGCGCCCGGAACATAATTTTGCAGATAGCCCCACACCTGTTCGCGGCTGGCATCCCCCATTACGCCGACCAGGTTCAGCAGCAGGCCGAAGGTCACCGGCAATTCGCCTTCGGGCAGCTTGCCGTCATGGATATGGTGCACGGGATTGCCGAGCTTCTGCTCGATCGCCTGCTTGGGGTAATTGGCGCGGAACTGCCAATATTCGTCCACCGCACGGGGGATCACGCCCATGTGCAGTTGCTTGGCCTTCTTGGGCTCGCGATAGGCGAAGAAGGCAAGGCTTTCCTGCGGGCCATAGGTCAGCCATTGTTCAAGGCTGAGGCCGTTGCCCTTGGACTTGGAGATCTTCTCGCCCTTTTCATCCAGGAACATCTCATAGTTGAAACCTTCTGGCGGGCGTGCGCCCAGCGCGCGGCAGATCTTCGAGCTTTGCGTGACCGAATCGATCAGGTCCTTGCCCGCCATCTCATAATCGACGCCCAGCGCGACCCAGCGCATCGCCCAGTCGACCTTCCATTGCAGCTTCGCCGCGCCGGACAGGATCGACTGTTCGATCACTTCGCCCTCATCCTCGAACCGGACGATGCCCGCTTCGGCGTCCACCACCTCGACCGGGACCTGGAGGACGATGCCGCTTTTGGCGCTGATGGGCAGGACCGGCGAATAGGTCGCCTGCCGTTCCTTGCGCAGCGTCGGCAGCATGATGTCCATAATGTCCTGATAATGGCGCAGGACGTTGCGGAGCGCATCGTCGAAAGCGCCGGAGCGGTAGCGCTCGGTAGCGGAGACGAACTCATAGTCGAAGCCGAAACGGTCCAGAAATTCCCGCAGCATCGCATTATTGTGATGCGCGAAGCTTTCGAACTTCCCGAACGGATCGGGCACCTGCGTCAGCGGCTTGCCCAGATGTTCGGCCAGCATCGCCTGGTTGGGCACATTGTCGGGCACCTTGCGCAGGCCGTCCATATCGTCGCTGAACGCGATCAGGCGGGTCGGGACATCCGACAGCGCATGATAGGCGTTGCGCACCATGGTCGTGCGCAGCACTTCGTTGAAGGTGCCGATATGCGGCAGGCCCGAAGGACCATAGCCGGTTTCGAAGAGGATATAGCCTTTATCAGGCGCGCCCTGGGGATAGCGCTTGAGCAGCTTGCGCGCTTCTTCATAGGGCCAGGCCTTGGACGCCTGTGCGGCGGTGCGGAGGATTTCGGACACAGTCATGATGGAAAGTCCCCTAGCCCCGGTCAGCCGGAAAGGGAACGGGTAAAGAAATCGGCCGCGCCGCGCCGCCGTTCGCCGAATTTCAGTTTCCCTTTTGTTCCAGCTCGCCTACTCCCGGATGCGTGATCGATCCCGCCGCCCTGCCCGCCCTCCACGCCAGCCATGGCGGCATATGGCTGCGTGAAGGCTCCGTGACGCAGGCGGTGGCGAAGGGCAGCGCGATCGGCCGCGCGGCGGAAACGCCCGTGCTGCTGCTGAACGCGCCGCTGACGGGGCAGAGGCTGGGCTATCCCGAACTGAACGGCCTTGATCTGCTGGAACTCTGGGCCTTCGTGCATCCCGCCCGCTTCCTCGTCCCCACGGCCAAGGGCCTCGCCGAAGCGCTGGGGCTGGAGCGGCCCGCGAACGAGGCGGACATCCCCGCCTTGCTGCAATCGGCGGCGTCGGCCCTGCTCGCCACGCTGGAAGCGCCGGACTGGGCGGAGCGCGAAGGCGGATGGACCGCCGCGCAATCGCTCCATCGCCTGCGCTGGCCATGGGGGCCGCTGGTTGCGCCGCGCATCCCCCGCCCGGCCGAGGCGGAACGATGGCTGTTTTCCCGCCTGCCGGAATGGGAGGAAGCGCCGCCCCGCCCCGCCGCCCGCTCCATCGCGCTGGAGGAGGACGCCGTCCTCTCGCGCCTTTCCAGCCTCACCGGCGCGGCAGCGGAGCCAAGGCCGGGACAGCGCGCCTATGCGGCTGCGGCGGTCGAGGCTTTCCGGCCCCGCGCGCACCGCGATCAGCCCAACATGCTGCTCGCCGAAGCCGGGACGGGCATTGGCAAGACGCTGGGCTATCTCGCGCCCGCCTCGCTCTGGGCATCGCAGGCGCAGGGGACGGTGTGGATATCCACCTATACCAAGGCGCTGCAAAGGCAGCTCGACCGCGAAAGCCTGCGCCTCTTTCCCGATCCGGCGACGGCGGCGCGGCGCGTCGTCGTGCGCAAGGGGCGGGAAAATTATCTCTGCCTGCTCAATCTGGAGGACGCGCTGCAAGGCGGCTTTGCCGGGCGCGCCGCCATATTGGCGCAGCTCGTCGCGCGCTGGGCGGCCTATAGCAAGGATGGCGACATGGTGGGTGGCGACTTGCCCGGCTGGCTGCCCACCCTGTTCCGGCGCAACGGTTCGACGGCGCTGACCGACCGGCGGGGCGAGTGCATCTATGCGGGCTGTCCCCATTATCGCAAATGCTTCATCGAACGGTCGGCGCGGGCATCGGCCGAAGCGGACATCGTCATCGCCAACCATGCGCTGGTGATGATCAACGCCGCGCGCGGCCGCGAAACCGGGCAGCGTCCGCAGCGCATCGTCTTCGACGAAGGCCATCATCTGTTCGACGCCGCCGACGCGACCTTTTCCGTGGCCCTGTCCGGCCAGGAAGCGATCGAACTGCGCCGCTGGATCATGGGTCCCGAAGGATCGTCACGCGGCAGGCGGAGGGGGCTGGCGGCGCGCCTGTCTGACCTTGCCAGCTATGACGAGGAAGGCGGCGAAGCGATCCGCGCGGCGACCGACGCGGCGCGGGCGCTGCCTGCCGACGAATGGTTGAAGCGCGTCGTCGCGGGCGAGCCTTTCGGCCCGGTCGAACAATTGCTCGCCGCCGTGCGCGGCACCGTCTTCGCCCGCGCCGCCGATGCGGGGGAAGCCGACGCAGGCTATGGCCTGGAAACCGAGCTTGCCGAACCGGACGGCGCTCTGGTGGAAGCGGCGCAGGATGCGGCGCTGGCGCTCGACGCGCTGCTGCGTCCGCTCGCCCGGCTCGCCAGGCGGCTGGAAGCGGTGGTGGAGGATGCGCCCGACTGGCTGGACGGCGCCGCGCGCGCGCGGATCGAAGGCGCGATCGCATCGCTGAACTGGCGGCGCGACCTGATCACCGCGTGGCTCGCCTTGCTCGCGCGGATCGGCGGACCGGCCGATCCTGATTTCGTCGACTGGCTGACGGTCGATCGCGTCGAGGGGCGCGAATATGACATCGGCGTGCACCGCCACTGGCTCGATCCCACGCGTCCGCTGGCCGAAACCGTGCTGAAACCGGCGCATGGCGTGCTCGTCACCTCGGCAACGCTCAAGGGCGGCGGCGACTGGGACAATGCAGAAAGCCGCAGCGGCGCGGTCCATCTGGCGCGCGGCGCGCATAGGTTCGAAGCGCCCAGCCCCTTCGACTATCCCAGCCGCGCCGAAGTGCTGATCGTCACCGACATCAAACGCGGCGACATCGCTGCCCTGTCCGGGGCCTATGCCCGGCTGATCGAGGCGTCGGGCGGCGGCACGCTGGGCCTGTTCACGGCGATCCGGCGGCTGCGCGCGGTCCATGCGCGGATCGCCGACCGGCTCGCAAGGGCCGGCCTGCCGCTCTATGCCCAGCATGTCGATCCGATGGACACCGGCACGCTGATCGACATTTTCCGCGACGATCCGCGCGCGTCCCTGCTCGGCACCGATGCGCTGCGCGACGGGGTGGACGTGCCGGGGCATTCGCTGCGGCTGGTGGTGATGGAGGGGGTTCCCTGGTCCAAGCCGACGGTGCTGCATGCGGCCCGGCGGCTGGCGGGCGGAGGCGCGGCCTATGACGACCGGCTGATCCGCGCCCGGCTCGCCCAGGCGTTCGGCCGCCTCATCCGCCGCGCGGAGGACCGGGGCAGCTTCGTCATATTGTCGGCCGCCATGCCCAGCCGCCTGCTCAGCGCCTTTCCGCCGGGCACGCCCGTGCGGCGGCTGACGCTGGATGAAGCGATCATTGCGGTCAGCGCGCATTCCCGCGCTGGCATTGGCGGCGGGGCGGCGCTAGGGCTTCAGGATAACGAGTCCGGCACCCACGACCTGGAGCAAAGATGAAGCGGCTGACCCTGTTGCGCCACGCCAAGTCCGATTGGGACGATCCGGTCGCGCGTGATTTCGACCGGCCGCTCAATCGCCGGGGCGAAAAGGCGGCGCTGCTGGTCGGCCAGTTCGCGAAATCGCGCAAGATGCAGTTCGACAGGCTGGTGGCGTCGCCCGCCGTGCGCGTTACCCAGACGCTGGACACGTTCCTGTCGGGCTATGGCGAGCCGCTGGAGCCGCATTGGGACCGGCGCATCTATCTGGCATCGGCCGCTACCCTGTTCGACGTGATCCGCGACCTTCCCGATACGGCGCAGAGCGTCCTGATGGCAGGGCATAATCCTGGTCTGGAGGAACTGATCCTGGAACTGGTGCCCGATGACGGCGCAAGCCCTCTGCGCGAGGATGTCGAGGTGAAATTCCCGACGGCCAGCCTGGCGGCGATGGACCTGACGATCGATCATTGGGCACAGGCGAAGAAGGATGTCGGCACGCTGGTGAGCTTCACCCGTCCGCGCGACATCGATCCGGCGCTTGGCCCCGGATCGCGCTGACGCAGGCGGCCGGTGACGCCGATCCGCTGGCGCGGGGCCGTGGCAGGCGATGCGCAGGCCCTGTCCATACTGGGCGGCGCGACCTTCCTCGCCAGCTTCGCCCATGACCATCCCGGCGATGCGCTGCTCGCCCATGTCCGTTCGGCGCATTCGGAAAGCTTTTATCAGGCGGCGATCGCCGATCCTTCGCAACTGCTGCTGATCGGCGAAACGCCCCTGAGCGCGCCGGTCGGCTATGCGATGCTGACCCCGCCGGACCTTCCCGTGGACTGCGACGGCCGGCATGATGTGGAGGTCAAGCGCTTCTACCTTCTGGGCGGATGGCAGGGCGGCGGTCATGCAGACATGCTGATGGACCTGCTCGCCGCAGAAAGCCGCAACCGCGGCGCGCGCCGGATGCTGCTGGCGGTCTATCCGCAGAATGAGCGGGCGCGGCGCTTCTACGCCCGGCACGGCTTTGAAGAGATTGGCGAGACCGTCTTCATGGTCGGCGAAACGCCCTTTCGCGACCTCGTCTACGCGCGGAACTTATAGCGGCTTTCCAGGCGCGCTCAGGTCACGCCGTCCTCTCCAACGGCGCGCGCCAATGTGGCGCGGATCGATTGCAGCCGTGCGAGAAAATCCTGCGGCGGCGCTGGCGGGTCCGCTGGCTGGGGCGCGGGTGCGGCGCTGGCTGGCGCTGGCGTTCCGGCTCCTTCCGCCAGCGCCTTTTGAGCGCCGCGCACGGTGAAGCCCTCGACATTCAGCAACTGGTTGATGCGCCGGACGAGGGCGACGTCAGCCGGGCGGTAATAGCGCCGGTTGCCGGACCGTTGCAGCGGCCGGAGCTGGGGAAAGCGCGTTTCCCAATAGCGCAGGATATGCTGCGGCAGTCCAAGCTCCGCGGACAATTCGCTGATGGTCAGAAATGCGCCGTCTGCCTTTTCCATGACGGCGATGTTGCACCCATAGCCGCAACAAGGTCAACCATCGCGCGGCATGCGGCCCTGTTGCAGCGGCTCGTCAGGATGCGGCGACGCGATCCCGCATCGTCTGGCTGGCGCGGAAGGTGAGCACGCGGCGCGGCTCGATCGGCACTTCGACGCCGGTCTTGGGATTGCGGCCCATGCGCTGCGTCTTGTCGCGCAGGACGAAGGTGCCGAAGCTGGAAATCTTTACATTCTCCCCACGCTCAAGCGCGGCGGACATATGTTCCAGAATGGATTCGATCATGGCAGCGGACTCGGCGCGCGACAGACCGATATGACGGTTCACGCTTTCGGCAAGGTCTGCGCGTGTCAACGTGCCAGGAGCAGTCATTGATCTTCCTCACCTTCTTCTGCGCGGTTTTGCGCCCGTTCGATGGTTTATTTTGCGGTAACCCGAATGATTCTGCAAGATGACTCGTTGCCCGATGTGCGCAAAAACGGCGCAAAAAGGGATGGTCAGACCCTCAGGACGCACGCGCCCCAGGTGAAGCCGCCACCCATGGCTTCCAGCACCAGCAGGTCGCCCGCCCGCACCCGGCCGTCGCGCATGGCGAGGTCAAGCGCCAATGGCACCGAAGCGGCGGAGGTGTTGGCATGACGGTCGACCGTCATCACCACCTTTTCGGGCGAAAGCTTGAGCTTGCGGGCGGTGGCGTCCAGGATGCGCGCATTGGCCTGATGCGGGACAAGCCAGTCGATATCGGCCGGGGTCAGGCCCGCCAGTTCCATGACTTCCGTCAGCACCGACGCCAGATTGACGACGGCGTGCCGGAACACCTCCTGCCCCTTCATCCGCAGCTTGCCCACCGTCTGCGTGGTGGAAGGGCCGCCGTCCACATAGAGCAGCTGGTTATGGCGGCCGTCGGCGTGGAGCTTGGACGCCAGGATGCCGCGCTTGCCATCCTCGCTTTCCTCCGCGCCCAGCACGATCGCGCCCGCGCCGTCGCCGAACAGGACGCAGGTCGTGCGGTCCTCCCAATCGAGGATGCGGCTGAAGGTTTCCGATCCGATGACCAGCGCCCGCTGCGCCGCGCCCGACCGGATCATGCTGTCCGCGACCGTCACCGCGTAGAGGAAGCCGGAGCAGACCGCCGCCACGTCGAACGCGACGCAATCGTCGATGCCCAGCGCCGCCTGCACGATGGTCGCGCTGGCGGGAAAGGTCTGATCGGGCGTCGCCGTCGCCAGGATGATGAGGTCGATGTCCTGCGGCGACAGGCCCGCCCGGTCCAGCGCCCCGCGCGCGGCGTCCGTCGCCAGGCTGGCGGTGGTTTCGCCTTCACTCGCTATATGGCGGTTGCGGATGCCGGTGCGCTCGACGATCCATTCATCGCTCGTGTCGACGGTCTGCGCCAGTTCGGCATTGCTGACCGACCGGACCGGCAGCGCGGAACCGGTGCCCAGGAGAACGGATCTGCGGATCACTTTGCGGCCAGCTCCTGTTTCGATGCGACGGCTGACAGCGACGTGATGCCCGCCATGTCGGCGGCGATGCGCCGGGTGATGTCTTCCTCCAGCAGCCGCGCCGCGACATGGACGGCGTTGGCGACGCCCTTGTCGTTGGCGCTGCCGTGGCTTTTCACCACCACGCCGTTCAGGCCCAGGAAGACCGCGCCATTATGATTATTGGGGTCCAGATGATGCTTGAGCAGATGCATCGCGGGCTTGGAGATCAGGAAGCCGATCTTGGACCGGATCGAGCTGGTGAAGGCGGTGCGCAGCAGGTCGGTCACGAAGCGGGCCGTGCCCTCCGCCGTCTTGAGCGCCACATTGCCCGAAAAGCCGTCGCTGACGATGACATCGGCGTCGCCGCTGCCGATCTTGTCGCCTTCGGTAAAACCGTCGAAGGACAGCGGCAGGCTCGTCGCGGCGCGCAATATGGCGGCGGCGTCGCGGATTTCCTCCGTGCCCTTCATCTCCTCCGTCCCGATGTTCATCAGGCGGACGCGCGGGCGTTCAAGGTCGAAGGCGATGCGGGCATAGGCAGCGCCCATCACCGCGAACTGGACGAGGTTGCGGGCGTCGCACTCCGTATTGGCGCCCAGGTCCAGCATGACCACGTCATTGCCGCCCAGCGTCGGCAGCAGCGCCGCCAGAGCGGGCCGGTCGATGCCCGGCATGGTGCGCAGCGCCAGCTTCGCCATCGCCATCAGCGCGCCGGTATTGCCCGACGATACGGCAGCCCCCGCCTCGCCCGCTTTCACCGCAGCGATCGCCAAGCTCATGGAGCTGGCCTTCTTGCGGATCGCGGCGCTGGGCTTGTCGCCCGCCTCCACCACGTCGCTCGCATGCACGACTTCGGATGCGGCGCGCAGATTCGGGTGACGGTCGAGCGCGGACTTGATCCGCGCTTCGTCGCCGAACAGCGTGAAGCGCAGCCCTTCGTGGCGGTGACGGGCGAGCGCCACGCCCGCCATCATCACGCGCACGCCTTCATCCCCGCCCATCGCGTCGATTGCGATTCGCGGTTGGCTGGACACTTCAGGACACCTTTGCAGGAGGAAAAGTGTCGTTACGCCCCGGCGGCAACGACTTCACGGCCGTTATAATGGCCGCAGGCCACGCACAGATTGTGCGGGCGCTTGAGTTCACCGCAGTTCGAGCATTCCTGATAGGCTTCGACGCGCAGCGCATCGTGGCTGCGGCGCATGCCACGGCGGGACGGGGTAGTTTTCCTCTTTGGGACAGCCATGTCGGCACCTTGTTCCGTAAATATCTGGTTGTGCGACTGGCCAGAATCCGATGGGGATGCCGACGCCACAGGCGCCGCAGACCCATGCGGCCCGGGTGATCGCGAAGCCATGCGCCTATAGCGTTTTTTGGGTGGGGCGCAAGTCCTTCCTTGCCCTTGAAGGCAGTCCCGCTAACCTTCCGCACCGCAGAGATAAGGGAGGATACCATCATGCTGTTGCCGATCACGCTAACACTGGCCGCCGCTTGCGCCATTGTGAACCTGTGGCTGGCGACGCGCTGCGTCAGGATTCGCATGACAGCCAAAACGCTGCATGGCGATGGCGGCAACCAGCTGCTCGCCCGCCGCATGCGCGCCCACGCGAATTTTGCCGAATATGCGCCGATCGTCCTGATCCTCTTCGCTCTGATCGAACTGGCGCTCGGCTCGCCGCTGTGGCTGTGGATAGCCGCATGCGTCTTCATCATCGCGCGGGCCGCACATCCCATCGGCATGGACGCGGATCAGCCCACGATATGGCGCGCGGCGGGGGCTCTGCTGACCTGGGCCGTCACCGCAGTGCTGGCCGTCACCGCGCTCTATGCCGCGTACAGCGCCACGCGCGCCGTTCCCGCTCCGCCTGCCCTCGCCGCTCAGGTCTAGGCTCAGGCGAGCACCGCGTCCCCGACAAAGGGGTTGGTGCGCCGCTCATGGGCGAAGTTGCTCATGGGGCCATGGCCGGGCACAAAGGCCGTGTCCCCGCCCAGCGGCCAGAGCTTGCCGGTGATCGCGTCGATAAGCTGCTGGTGATTGCCCATCGGGAAGTCCGTGCGGCCGATCGATCCCTGGAACAGCACGTCGCCGACGATGGCGAGCTTGCTGGGCGCATGGTGGAAGACGACATGGCCCGGCGTGTGGCCGGGGCAGTGATAGACGTCGAGCACAAGGTCGCCGACGCTCACCTGATCACCGTCGGCCAGCCAGCGATCCGGCTCGAAGACCTTGCCGTTAACGCCATAATTGCGCCCATCCTCTTCCAGACGGCTGATCCAGAATCGGTCCGCCTCATGCGGGCCTTCGATCGGCACGCCCAATTCCCTGGCAAGGATGCCGGCCTCGCCGCAATGATCGATATGGCCGTGCGTCACCAAAATCTTCTCGATGGTGACCCCGTGCTGCTGCGCCGCGGCTTTCAGGCGCGGGAGGTCGCCGCCCGGATCGACGAACGCGCCCCGCCTGGTCGCGGTGCACCAGAAGAGGGTGCAATTCTGCTGGAGCGGCGTCACGGGAATCAGCGTGGCCTGGAGCGGCGGGGTCTGCGATGGGCTGGTCATAGGGCCGATGTGGCGAAGCCGCGCGCGCGGCGCAAGAGGCGGCGCAACGGGCCGGAGGGCGGCCTTACTCCGCCTCTTCCAGTCCCAGCGGTTCGGCCAGGCTGATGCCGTCCAGCACCTTCGCCGTTTCGTCGCGGACGCGCAGCATCACGCGATGCAGCCTGCATTCCGATTCGGGCAGGCAGTTGGTGCATGTTTCATGCGCGAATCGGCTGGCGCAGGGCGTCAGCGCCAGCGATCCGCGCGTCAGCCGCACGATGTCGCCATAGCTGATGTCGACAGGCGCCAGCGCCAGCCAATAGCCGCCGTCGCGGCCGCGCTGGGTCGCAACCAGCCCCTCACGCGACAGTTCGGACAGGATCACCGTCAGGAACTTGGCCGGGATATTCTGCCGCGTCGCGATTTCGTTCAGCGGCACAGGTCCCTGGCGGTAACGGTCGGCAAGGTGCTGGAGGGCGCGGATGGCGTAACGGGTCTTCTGCGAAAGCATGATCCCGTTATTCGCCCACCCGCCTCATTTGACAAGCCGCCGCGCGGCCCGTCAGGCCTTCACCTCTTCCAGCGCGGCTTCATAGGTCGATGCCTTGAAGCCGACCACGGTCCGGCCGCCAATGTCCAGGATCGGCCGCTTGATCATGGAGGGGTTGGCGGACATCAGCAGGATCGCCTTGTCCGCGTCGATATGGGCCTTGTCCCCGGCGTCCAGCGCCTTGAAAGTGGTGCCGGAGCGGTTGAGGATGGTTTCCCACCCATGCTCCATCACCCATTCCTCCAGCTTGGCCTTGTCCACGCCGGACACCTTATAGTCGTGGAAGCTGTAGGCGACCCGCTCATTATCCAGGAAATTGCGCGCCTTCTTGATCGTGTCGCAATTCTTGATGCCATACATGGTGATCATGGGGTCAGCCCTTGAACGCTGTGACTTCGACTTCGACCTTCATCTCCGGCTTGATGAGGCCGGTGACGATGCAACTGGCGGCGGGGCGGATTTCGCCGAATATGGGGGCGGTCGCCTTGCCCAGTTCGTCCCAATAGGCCGGGTCGGTGATATAATAGGTCACGCGCACCACGTCGGCGAAGGAAAAGCCCGCTTCCTCCAGCGCCTTGCCGATGACCTTGAGGGCGTTGGCGGTCTGGTCGACGACGCTTTCAGGCATCGCCCTAGTTTCCGGGTCGGTGCCGGTCGTGCCTGCGACGAAGCACCAGCCGCCCTGGACGACGGCGCGGGAATAGCCGACCTGCGCCTCGAAAGGCGAGCCCGAGGAAATGAGCGTGCGGGACATGGAAGTTCCTTCGAACGGGGAGCGGGAAAAGGATCGCGGCGGCTCTTGCCCCGTGCCGCCGCCGCTGTCCAGCGCCTTTTGGCCAGCGAGGAACGGCGGCGGGACTGATCCGTTGAAGCGGCAAGGAGACATGCCATGGACCAAGCCGACAAGGACCGCTTCCCCGACACCGTCGAGGAGAATGACGAGCAGCGCGACAGCGGATCGCAGGCGCAGGACGTCGCGGACGACGCGCGTGTCCGCAGCACCGACCTGTCCGAAGACAGCGAGCGCGGCGGCCGCCCCAACCCCGCACAGATCATCCCCGACGACACGCCCGACCTGGTGGAGCGGATGGAAGAAATGAACCGTTCCGGGCGGATCGACATGGACGCCTTCGCCGGTGAGCCGCAGATGGACGATGAGGAAAGTGCACTGGGGCAAGTAGATACCGAGAATATGGACGATGAAGACGACATGCTGGGCCAGGGAACGCGGGAGGAGAGCTGACCTTCCCGCCGGAACGGAGGGAATGCGGATCAGCTTGAACGGGCGCAAGACAGGGCGCGGCCTATGCTCATGCGATGTCCTGCCGCCCCTTCGCCCTCGCCGCCCTTGCCGCATTCGCCATCTTCATTGCTCAGCCCGCTTCCGCCGAGCGTTTCGGCCTGTGCCAGACCGGAGGCGGGACGGATTGCGTCGTGGATGGCGACACGTTCCGGCTGGGCGGGGAAAAAATCCGCATCGCCGATATCGATACGCCCGAAACGCATCGGCCGCGCTGCCCGGCGGAATATCAGCGGGGACAGCGCGCCACCCTCCGCCTGCTGGCGCTGCTGAACGCTGGCGGCTTTTCTCTGCAATCGGTCGAGCGGGACAAGGATCGCTATGGCCGCTCTTCGCGTCTGGTCAGCCGGGGCGGCCGGTCGATCGGGGCGATGCTGGTTGCGGAAGGGCTGGCGCGCCCCTGGCAGGGATCACGCCAGCCCTGGTGCCGTAGTTAACGGCAACTCACTCCGCCACGATCGATCTCGCGGCCGAGCAGAGCGCCCGCGCCGCCGCCGATCAGCGTCGTCAGCAGGCTCGACCCGCCGCGATCAAGCTGGTTGCCGAGCAGCCCGCCCAGCGCCGCGCCCACGATCAGGCCGGTGGTGCCGTCCGAGCGGCGGCAATAATAGCGATCGTCATAGCCGCGATAGATGCGGGTGTTGCGGGTCACGCGGATCGGTTCATAGCCGCTGCGATAATAGCGGTCCGGCCGGTAGCGTGTGCCATAGCGGCGATCCGGGCGGTTCCAGTCATAGTTGTAGACGGTCCGGCCTGGGCGCCTCAAGCGATTGTCGCGGCGATCCTCCCGGCGATCGTCGCGCCAATCGCGGCGCGCCTCGCGGACATCCTTGCGATATTCGCGCCGGGCGTCTCGAACATCGCGGCGATATTCGCGGTCATCCCGGCGCTGCTCCCGCGCCGATCCCTCTCCCCATGCGGGGCGCTGCGCGAAGGCTGGGGTAGCGGCGATGCCGGTCAGCGTCATCGCGCCAAGCGACAGAGCGGCAATGGTCCGCTTCATCGAGAATTTCATGAGTTGCTCCTTATCAAGGCTGTAGAGCTAAACTCATGATGGAAGCGGCCGTTGCATGAACGGAACAAAACCTTCCGTTCAGCGGGTAGACAGGCGGTAAATTGGGTTCGCGTGAGATTTGCGAAGTAGCGAATTGATGTAAAACGCAGGTCCGCTTTTTCCTATTTCCGACAGAGGCAAAGAGCCAATCAAGCTGTGGCAGGTTGGGGACGGAATAGGATAGAAAATTGGATTTTGGCGGCGATGACCTGCTATGAAGAAGATGATGTTCTACTAGTCAGTTACTGATCGCCTGATCCGGTTTGGAAGTTCTAGCCGCCGGGAGGCCAACTTCACGAAAAATCGCTAAGGGCTTCAAGCCATAGGACGCCAAAGGCCTGCCGAACGAAACTGCTGTTACGCCAATAAGTTGAGCTAAGTGGGTGATCATTCCAGGAATATGTGGGCTAGCCCCCGCCTCATCGAGATGATCCAAAGAGAATTGATCGCCGGGTAGAGCATCAACTATCCCAAGAACGCGCCATTTGCCACTAATCGTGATTGGATATTTGAGAGGGATATCTGTCTCATGAAGATAAAGATAATCCCTATTAATGTTGAACCAAAACCCAGACTGAAATGCACAAAATACGAATTGAATGCTTAGCCCAAGAGTGGCAATATATTTCTGGATGATTTCAGCTTCTTTTCTTTTTTCTTGTACCTGCTTTTGAGCAGACCTCTTATCATCCGCACCAGCCGTTATACCTGACGCTATAAAGTCACGCATTGATTCTGCCGCCATCAGTTTTGAGAAAACTGACTGGTCAAAGGCAATAAGATCGCCCTCCATAATGCACATACTACCAACAGAAAATTCGGGATCCTGTTGAGATTCCCCAATATGTTCAATTAACTTTCGCGAATTTCGCCATAATGGATCGTAGGTTTGGCGAACTTCATATTGCAGACCTCGATTATTACCAATTTCTCCTCCCAGCCCGCTAATTTTTGCTGAAAACCCGACCCTTTGATCTTTGCCCTTTTGTGCTCGGATAGCGGTTTCCTTCAGAGCACCATCGTCTTCAAGCTGCGACAATATAGAAGCGACTTTCTCATGATCAGCATAAAGAAAGTCATACACTTTCGATCCGAACACCAGATTTCACTCCGCCGCGATCCCCGCAGCCTTGAACATATCCGGGTCGTTCGCCTCATCCGCGTTGGCCGCGTCGCCGGACTTGAGCTTCTTGCGGCGGTCGAACGCGTCCCAGACCTCGTTCCACTGGCCGCGCGTCGCGCCCTTGGAATATTCGGTGGCGCGGGTTTCGAAGAAGTTGGCGTGTTCGACGCCGTTCAGCAGCGGGGTCAGCCACGGCAGGGGATGCTCGTCGATCATGTAGATGGGCTTCAAGCCGAGCTGTCCCAGCCGCCAGTCGGCGATGTAGCGGACATATTTCTTGATGTCCTTTGGCGTCATGCCGGGAACAGGGCCCATTTCGAAGACGAGGTCGATGAACGCATCCTCGATCCGTACCGTCTTCTGGCACATATCCATGATGTCGTCCTTGACCGATGCGGTCAGGCAGTCGCGTTCCTTCACGAAGGCGTGGAACAGCTTGATGATGCCTTCGCAATGCAGCGTCTCGTCGCGCACTGACCAGGTGACGATCTGGCCCATGCCCTTCATCTTGTTGAAGCGCGGGAAGTTCATCAGCATGGCGAAGGAAGCGAAGAGTTGCAGCCCTTCGGTGAAGCCGCCGAACATGGCGAGCGTCTTGGCGATATCCTCGTCCGTGTCGACGCCGAACTGCGCCAGATAGTCATGCTTGTCCTTCATCTCCTTATATTGGAGGAAGGCCGAATATTCGGTTTCGGGCATGCCGATCGTGTCGAGCAGATGGCTGTAAGCGGCGATATGCACCGTTTCCATGTTGCTGAACGCGGTCAGCATCATCTTGATTTCGGTCGGCTTGAACACGCGGCCATATTTTTCGTGGTAGCAATCCTGCACTTCCACGTCCGCCTGGGTGAAGAAGCGGAAGATCTGGGTCAGCAGGTTGCGCTCATGATCCGACAGCTTCTGCGCCCAGTCGCGGCAATCCTCCCCCAGCGGCACTTCTTCGGGCAGCCAGTGGAGCTGCTGCTGGCGCTTCCAATATTCATAGGCCCAGGGATATTCGAAAGGCTTGTAGACCTTGCTGGCTTGAAGAAGGGGCATGGGGGTCGGCTCCGAATTAATGGATAAGCGCAACCTGCGCGGGCGCGGAACGTTGAGGTCCCGTCATTCCCGGCACAGGAGCAATATGATGGTTGATCTGAGCAGCATCAAGGAACATGCCGATATTATCGGCGCTGATGGCGTCCATGTCGGCACTGTCGATCATGTCGAGGGCGATCGTATCAAGCTGATCAAGGCGGACAGCGGCCAGGGTAGTCACGCCGGGCATCATCATTATATCAGCAAGGGATTGATCGCCGGGGTTGATGAGGACGGCACCGTAAGGCTGTCTGCGACTGGGGCCAACGCCGTCCTCTTTGAAGAGGAAAAGGACGAGCGGTGATTGTGTGGGCGCGGACGGCGTTGCCGCCGCCGCGCCCATCCCCCCCATTAGCTCATTGGCACGCAAGGCACTCGTCATAGTCCGTGCTTCCCCCGCCCAGCTCGAATTTCGGTGCGTCGATGGTGTTGTCGGCCTCCACCCCGCCTGCGAAACCGGCGCGCTGCACTGATTTCGACCGCAGATAGTAGAGCGACTTGATGCCCAGTTCCCAGGCGCGGAAGTGGAGCATCATCAGGTCCCACTTTTCCACGTCCGCCGGGATGAACAGGTTCAGCGACTGCGCCTGATCGATGAAGGGCGTGCGGTCGGCCGCGAGTTCGAGCAGCCAGCGCTGGTCGATTTCGAAGCTGGTCTTGAACGTGTCCTTCTCCTCCTGGCTCAGGAAGTCGAGATGCTGGACGGACCCGCCGCGCTCCAGAATCGTGTTCCAGACGTTGGTCGAATCCTTCGACTTTTCGCGCAGGATCTTTTCCAGATAGGGGTTCTTCACCACGAAGCTGCCGGACAGAGTCTTGTGGGTGTAGATGTTCGCCGGGATCGGCTCGATGCAGGCGCTAGTGCCGCCGCAGATGATGCTGATCGACGCGGTGGGCGCGATCGCCATCTTGCAGGAAAAGCGCTCCATCACGCCCATGTCGGCGGCGTCCGGGCAGGGACCGCGCTCGACCGCAAGCTGCATCGAGGCTTCGTTCACCTTCTCGTTGATATGCTTGAAGATGCGCAGGTTCCAGCTCTTGGCCATCGCCCCTTCGAAGGGAAGACCCCGCGCCTGGAGGAAGGAGTGGAAGCCCATGACGCCAAGGCCCACCGACCGTTCACGCGCCGCCGAATATTTCGCCCGCGCCATTTCGTCCGGCGCGCGGTCGATATAATCCTGGAGCACATTGTCGAGGAAGCGCATGACATCCTCGACAAAGACGGGGTCCCTGTTCCATTCGTCCCAAGTTTCCAGGTTCAGGGACGAAAGGCAGCAGACCGCCGTCCGGTCGTTGCCGAGATGGTCGCGACCCGTCGGCAAGGTAATTTCCGAACAGAGGTTCGAGGTGGAAACCTTGAGCCCCAGTTCACGATGATGCTTGGGCATCATGTTGTTCACGGTGTCGGAAAAGACGATATAGGGCTCGCCCGTCGCCAGCCGGGTTTCCACCAGCTTCTGGAACAGGCTGCGCGCGTCCACGGTGCCGCGCACGGAACCGTCCTTGGGCGATTTCAGCTGGAACTCGCTGCCGTTGCGCACCGCTTCCATGAACTCGTCGGTCAGCAGCACGCCATGGTGGAGGTTGAGCGCCTTGCGGTTAAAGTCGCCCGAAGGCTTGCGGATCTCCAGGAACTCCTCGATCTCCGGGTGGGAGATGTCGAGATAGCAGGCCGCCGAACCACGGCGCAGCGAGCCCTGGCTGATCGCCAGAGTCAGGCTGTCCATCACCCGGACGAAGGGGATGATGCCGCTGGTCTTGCCGTTGAGGCCCACCGGCTCCCCAATGCCGCGCACGCTGCCCCAATAGGTGCCGATGCCGCCGCCGCGCGAGGCGAGCCACACATTTTCGTTCCAGGTGTTGACGATGCCTTCCAGGCTGTCGTCGACGCTGTTGAGATAGCAGCTGATGGGCAGGCCGCGCCCGGTGCCGCCGTTGGACAGCACCGGCGTCGCGGGCATGAACCACAGGCGCGAGATATAGTCATAAACGCGCTGGGCATGGGCCTGATCATCGGCATAAGCGGCCGCGACGCGGGCGAACAGATCCTGATAGGATTCGCCGGGCAGCAGATAGCGGTCCTTCAGCGTGTCCTTGCCGAATTCGGTCAGCAGCGCGTCGCGGCTGTCGTCGGTGACCACGTCGAACCGGCGCGCCTGAATGGACGAAGAGGAAGGCGCGGGGGGCGCCTTGGCTGGCGCAGCCTTCTTCTTTTCCGCCACCGTTTCCACCACTTCGTCGATTACCGTCGCCACGTCGTCTGCACCTGTTTGTTCGCTGTCACGAAAATCCATCCGAGCCCCCGAATGTTCCTGTTCCGTTCGATTCGGTCAAGCCTCTGATTGGAAGGCTTGCCGGACCGGCAGCGGGGCTCGCCAGCAGCGGATCGAATGGGACGAAACGTCCCTCGCCCGGAAAATGGTCCGGCCGTGCAATCACAATCTGTTGGGTAACCCCCGTTAACCTGATACAAGGGATAGTGCCACAGCTTCTTTTGCTTGCAAGAGGGTAAATGACGGTACGAGGACTCTGCGCGGCGGATTGGATGGCATTTGCGTGACAGGGCGCGCTCCTGCATCGCAGCGACGCGCGGACTTCCGGCGCTCCTGCAAAAGGCAAGGGAAACAAATTGAGAACGAAAATAATTTCCGCTTGTCCGCCAAATCAGCGCGATCAGGTCAACAGGCTTGTCCCTTTCCGCTAAGGATGGTGGTTATCCACCGGCTTATCCACAATCTGATGTGGATCAACTGTGGATGAGCCGTAGCCCGCAAAGCATGGTAAGAAGCGCCAATCCGCCACGCACGGCGCGCGAAAGAGAGGCAGAGCCCCATGATTCTCTATTATCACCCCCTCTCCTCCTATTGCTGGAAGGTGCTGATCGCCCTTTACGAAAATGAGACGCCTTTCGAGCGCAGGATGATGGAGGAGCCGGGCGTGGCGGAGGCGTGGCTGGCGCTCTGGCCCATCGGCAAATTCCCGGTGCTGCGCGCCGAGGCGCGCGGGCAGACGGTGGCCGAAGCGAGCATCATCATCGAATATCTGGGGCAGCAATGCCCCGGCCCATTCCGCCCGCTTCCTGAGGATCCGGCGGAGGCGCTGGAGGTGCGGCTGATGGACCGGCTGTTCGACAATTATGTGATGACGCCGATGCAGAAGATCGTCGCCGACCGGCTGCGGGCGGAGGACGCGCGCGACGTGCAGGGCGTGGGCGAGGCGCGCATCCTGCTGGGCAAGGCCTATGCCATGCTGGAGGAGCGGATCGGCGCGCGGCGATGGGCGGCGGGGGATGATTTCACGCTGGCGGACTGCGCCGCCGCCCCGGCCCTTTTTTACGCGGACAAGGTGGAGCCGATGCGCGGCGGCTTTCCGGCGCTGGCCGCCTATCTCGACCGGCTGGAGGCGCGGGCGAGCTTTGCACGGGTGCTGGAGGAAAAGCAGCCCTGGTGGCCTATGTTCCCCTATGCCGGCGGATAGCTCGCTGGACTCGGGGCCAAATCCCTATTAGCCGCGCGGGCGAGGACCCGCCGTGCAGGGCGGGCGCAAGATAGGGATTAGGGTAGATGACCGTCATCAAGACCGCCGACCTGATCGAGAGCGTCGCCGACGCGCTCCAGTTCATCAGCTATTATCATCCGATGGATTATATCCGCGCGCTGGGCAAAGCCTATGAGGCGGAAGCCAATCCGGCGGCCAAGGACGCCATCGCCCAGATCCTGACCAACAGCCGCATGTGCGCCGAAGGGCACCGCCCGATCTGCCAGGACACCGGCATCGTCAACGTCTTCATCAAATGGGGCATGGATTGCCGCCTGGACGACAACAGCCGCTCCATGCAGGAGGTCGTCGATGAAGGCGTGCGCCGCGCCTATCTGAACCCGGAAAACCGCCTGCGCGCCTCGATCCTGAAGGACCCCGCCTTTTCGCGCCAGAATACGAAGGACAACACGCCCTGCGTGCTGAATGTCGAAATGGTGCCGGGCAACAAGGTGACGGTGGATGTCGCGGCCAAGGGCGGCGGTTCCGAAAACAAGACCAAGTTCAAGATGATGAACCCCAGCGATTCGATCGTCGACTGGGTGCTGGAGATGGTGCCGCAGATGGGCGCTGGCTGGTGCCCGCCCGGCATGCTGGGCATCGGCATCGGCGGCACGGCGGAAAAGGCGGTGGCGCTGGCCAAGGAAAGCCTGATGGACCCGATCGACATGGGCGAGTTGAAGGCGCGCGGGCCGCAGAACAAGATCGAGGAACTGCGCATCGAACTGTATGACAAGGTGAACGCGCTCGGCATCGGCGCGCAGGGCCTGGGTGGCCTTGCCACCGTGCTCGACGTCAAGATCCACGACTATCCCTGCCATGCGGCGGGCAAGCCGGTCGCGATGATCCCGAACTGCGCTGCGACCCGCCACGCGCATTTCACCCTCGACGGTTCCGGCCCGGCCTATCTGGAAGCGCCCAAGCTGTCCGAATGGCCGCAGGTCGATTGGAAGCCCAGCAAGGAAGCGATCCGCGTCGATCTCGACACTCTGACGCCCGATATCGTGCAGAGCTGGAAGCATGGCGACCGCCTGCTGCTGAACGGCAAGATGCTGACCGGCCGCGACGCCGCGCACAAGCGTATCCAGGACATGCTGGCCAAGGGCGAGCCCCTGCCGGTCGATTTCAAGGGCCGCGTCATCTATTATGTCGGCCCGGTCGATCCGGTGCGCGACGAAGTGGTCGGCCCCGCTGGCCCCACCACCGCGACGCGCATGGACAAGTTCATGGACATGATGCTGGAACAGGGCCTCGCCGCCTGCGTCGGCAAGGCGGAACGCGGCCCGGCCGCGACCGACAGCATCGCCAGGCACAAGAGCGCCTATCTGATGGCGGTGGGCGGCGCGGCCTATCTCGTCGCCCGCGCGATCAAGGGCGCGAAGGTCGTCGGCTTCGAAGACCTTGGCATGGAAGCCATCTATGAGTTCGAGGTGCAGGACATGCCCGTCACCGTCGCCGTCGATAGCGAAGGCCAGAACGTCCACCGCCTCGCCCCGCTGGTCTGGCAGGAAAAGATCAGGAAGGAAGGCCTTCTCGAAAAGGCATGATGCTAAAATCATCCCCATCTGGCGATGGGGAGGACCAGCTGTGATCACCTCGCCCATCTGGCTTCCCGCCGCCCTCGTCGGAGGCGTGACGCAGGCGTGGCGCACCGCGATCCAGCGGCGGGTCAGCCACAGCTTGTCGCTCAATGCCGCCGGACTGGTCCGCTATCTTTACGGCCTGCCCTTCGCGATCATCCTGCTGGGCGGCTACCGGCTGCTCTTTGCCGGGCCCTTTCCCCGGCCCGATCCGATGTTCCTGCTCTTTTGCCTGGGCGGCGGGCTGGCGCAGATCATCGCGACCAACCTGTTGATCATGGCGTTCGCCCACCGGAATTTCGTCGTCGGCACCGCTTATTCCAAGACGGAAGCGGTGCAGGGCGCACTCCTGTCCTTCCTGTTGATGGGGGAGCGGCTGAGCCCGCTCGCCTGGGCGGGCATCGGGTGCGGGGTCGCCGGGGTGATGCTGCTGTCGACCGGCGGCAAGCGCATGGGTCCGGCCGATTTCCTGAAAGCGCTTGGCCAGCCCGCCGCGCTGACCGGCATCGCGTCGGGCTTCTTCTTCGCGCTGACCGCCATCGGCATCCGCCGCGCCACGCAGGAGGTGGGGAGCGACGACGCCATCCTCGCCGCGCTGATCGTGCTGGTCGCGACGCTCGCGCTCCAGATCGTCATGCAGGGCGGCTATCTGCTGCTGCGCGAGCGGGGGGAGATAGCGCGCGTGTTCAGCACCTGGCGCATATCGGGGCAAGTCGGCCTGCTGTCCGCCCTTGGGTCGGCCTGCTGGTTCACCGGCTTTGCCACCGCGCCCGTCGCGCTAGTGCGGGTGGTCGGGCAGATCGAGGTCGCCTTCACCCTTGGCTTTGGCCATTTTTATCTGGGCGAGCGAATCGCGCGCAGCGAGATCATGGGCCTGCTGCTGGTCGGCGGCGGCGTCATCATGGCGCTTGCGAGCGCTCTCTAGCCGCGCGCGGCTTCCCCCAGCGCCGGGGGAATGAGCGGCAATATCTCCCGCGCCAGAAAGCCGATCTGGCCGATGCGCGAGGCGAGCTGCCGCCCGGCATGACCATGGACCCAGCAGCCCCAGGCGGCGGCGGTGAAAGGGTCAGCCCCGCGCGCGGCAAGGCCGCCAACGATGCCCGCAAGCACGTCGCCCGAACCGCCCGTCGCCAGCCCGACGCAGCCGCCTTCATGCAGCAGGCACTCGCCGCCCGGCCCGGCGACGATGCTCTGGTTCGCCTTCAAAAGGACGATCGCGTTGAACTGGCGGGCCACCTCACGGGCGATTGCGGCGGGATCGGCGGCGATGGCCGCTTCATCCCGGCCGGTCAGGACCGCCATCTCGCCATGATGGGGCGTCATGATCACCCGCCCGCCCTGCCGCGCGATCGCCGATTGCAAGTGGCGGGCGGAGGTCAGGGCGGCGGCGTCGAGCACGAGCGTCAACGGCGGCTCCATCGCCGACAGGATGCGCGCCACCAGATCGTCGGTCTGGGCGCTGGCGCTCATCCCCGGCCCCAGGATCAGCGTGTCGCAGCGCGAAAGATGCGTGGCAAGGATGTCCGCGCCTTCCGCCGCGATCTCGCCATCTTCCTGCGCAGGCAGCGCGATCATCGCCGCTTCGGGCACCAGCACGCCCAGCGACATGGCGGCGGAGCGGACGGTCGCCATCTTCAGCTTTCCCGCGCCCGCGCGCAGGGCGGCCTCGCCCGTCAGGCGCAGCGCGCCCGGCACGAACTCCGCCCCGCCCGCCACCAGCACGCGGCCGCGGCTGTTCTTGTCGGATGCGCCGTCCGGTTCGGGCAAGGGATGGGAGCGCAGCCATTGCGCGTCCAGGGGCGGGAGCGGCGTCATCCCCGCGCCCCTGCGATCGCGTCCGGCTCGCGGGTGACGGGCGTCGCCTCCTCTTCCAGCGGCGCGGTGACATTATAGCGCTGCAAGACAAGACCGCCGTTGCGGCCATGCGCGGGGTCGTAGCGATAGTCGGTGATCGCGCAGTTCGCGACATCGCCCGCCCGGTCGATCTCCAATATGCCCGCTTCGTCCAGCCCTTCGATGATGTAGCGCATGCACAGCACCACGACCTGATGCGTGAAGATCATCACCCGCTGCCCCGCATAGTGCAGCGATATCGTGTCCATCACCGACCGCAGGCGCAGGATGACGTCGCACCAGCTTTCTCCGCCGGGGGAGCGATGATAGAATTTGCCCAGCATCCGCCGGAATTCCGCCTGCGCGGGCTCCAGCCTGTGGATGCCGCTGGTCGTCAGCCCGTCGAGGATGCCGAATTCCTTTTCCCGCAGCCTTTCGTCGAAGCAGATCGGCTCGTCCGCAGGCGCGCCCCCTGCCTCGCGGAACAGTTGCGCGGTCTGGAAGGCGCGCAGATAGGGGGAGGAGAGCAGCACTTGCGGCCTCTCATCCTCCGCCCCGCTCGCGAACCAGTGGCCAAGCGCGCGCGCCTGGTCCCGGCCAAGCCCGCTCAAGGGCACGTCGGCATCGCGCACCGACAGCGCGATCCGGTCCGCCTGCGCCTCCGTCGCTGCGTCGCGGGCCACATTCCCGGCGCTCTGGCCATGACGGACGATGATAAGCTGGCTTGGCCAATGGAGGGATTGCACAGGAAAGATCGCCTTTTTTGCCGGTTTCTGGCAGGAAAACGGTCCCTCGGCGGCTTTGATCCCTGCAATCGCGCGAAACAGGCCGGGAAGCGGAGGCTGGGCGCCATCCCCGAATTCAAAAGTTAGCGATCATTTTACCTTTGCCGGATAAGCGGTCTTCTTAGAGGCATGCAACCATTTCAGCCCTTTTCCGGCTTGCTCGACAATGCTTCCACGAGCCGATCGTCATTTGGGGATGGGCGAAAAGCATATTGTCCGTGGAATCGGGTCATTGGGCTGAATCCAGCGGCTGCCGAACAGGCGAGATGTATGGGGACCCGCGCCTGAATGGCTGAGTTCACGCCGTCATCTCATGATATGGAGACGTTGCGGGGATGTGGCCGGAGATTGCATGGCGCCTGAAGCGCGCGACCTACAACCATCTGTGCGAAGCGATATTCAGCACTCGGCCCATATGCTCCAGCGACGATGGCGTCATCATATTCTCGATGATCGGCACCGGGGTCATGATCCCCTATATGGTGGCCGCGAAATCGCTGCATCATCATCTCAGGCGGGGGCGTTTCGTCATCCTGGATGACGGCACCCTGACCGGGCGCGATCGCTCGCTTCTGCGCCGCCATCTGGATGATCCGGTCATCCTGTCGATCAAGGATGTCGATGTCGGCCCCTGCCCGCGCGGCGGGACCTGGGAGCGTTTGCTGACCATTCTGGACATGGCGGCCGGCAACTACATCATCCAGCTCGATTCAGACACCGTCACCACAGGCCCCATTCCCCATGTCGAGGCAGCTATCGCCGCCAACGCAAGCTTCACCCTGCTCGGCGCTGAAACGCGGGTCGATAGCATCCTGGATGCCGGGGAATTTGAGCGGCGGTTTTTCCCCGGAGGATCGCCCTCTGAGGAGGACCGGACGGGCCATATTCAGGGTGCGACCGAATCCCTCCTGACCCGGCTGGAAATTCCGGGCCTGGAACGCCCGCGCTACGTGCGGGGCTGCTCAGGTTTCGCCGGTTTCGCCCGTGGGCAGAACCGCGCGCTGGCAACCGCCTTTTCGCGGGCGATGAGCGCCATGCTGGGTCAGGCGCGATGGCGCGAATGGGGCACCGAACAGGTCACGTCCAACTTCGTGGTCGCCAATGATGCCAATGCCGTGGCGCTGCCATCCGGCCTCTATGTCAACTATTGGGGAGAACCCATCGCCGAAGACGTGCGATTTCTGCACTTCATCGGCACCTATCGCTGGCACAAATTCACCTATTTGCAGCGGTCGCTGGCGGCGATCCGGTCACTGGACCGGACCGGCAGGCGTCCCCTGCCAACAGGTCAGGCGGCCGGAGACATTTCGCCCATTTGATCCGGCTCAACCGGCGGTTTTGAGCGGGAGAGGCCTGCCTCGCAGCATTGCGAGCAGTTCGTCCAATGTTTCGCGCGCGCAGATGAACAGCGACACTCCATAAATAATCACGCCTGCCGAGACGAGCAGCCCCAGCCTGGCCGCAACCGGCAAGGGTGGAAGCATGAGACCCAGGACATGCACCGCCAGCGCCATCGGCAGGGAAGCGCACAGCGAAGGGAGGATCACGCCCGCGAAACTCGCCGGGCGCAGGCCTATGGCTGGCGCCGCAATCCGAATGGTCGCCAGTGTCAGAAGCAGAATCCCCGCCCCCCAGGCCACGGCAAGTCCCATGACGCCCATCCGCACGCCGATCAGAAACGACGCGGGCATCAATAGTGCGCCGATCGCCGATATGGTCGCGGTAAGGCGTGGCAATCCGATGGCGTTGAGAGCCGGGCTGAACAATACCTGCAATGCGTAGCAAGGCATGGAGAGGGCGAGGATCGACACCAGGGGCGCCATCCCCAGCCATTTCGATCCGAACAGCAGTTCGACCAGAGGCGCGGCAACGACCGCCATGCCCAGATAGAGCGGACAGGCGATCAGGAGGATCAGCCGGGCTGCCCGCCTGAAGGACCGGCCAAGCAGCACCTTGTCCGACTGCATGCGCGCATAGGCGGGAAACGCTACCTCGTTGAGAGGAGGAATGAAGCGCGACATGAAAATCTGCGTCAGGAACAACGCCTCGGCATACAGGCCCAGTTCATGGGCTCCAAGAAAGCGCCCGCCGATCAATATATCGGACTGGCTCTGGATCATGATGAGCAGTTGAGAGCCCAGCAGCGCCATGCCGAAGGCGATCATCTGGCCGGTTCCACGAAAATCGAAGCTCGGCCATATGAAAAAGCGCGTCACGATCACATTGCCGGCCGCCTTGGCCCAGAAGCCGACCAGGGGCGCTATGACCAATGTCCAGACGCCCCAGCCCAGCAACGCGCCCGTCAATGCGGTCAATGCGGCGATCAGGGCGGTGACGATGTTGACGATGGCGGAGCGCCTGAAATCGAGGCTGCGGCCGATCAGCACTTCGGGCAGGGAGATGAAGGGCGTGCTGAGATAGATGAGGGCCTGCACCCGCAGGAGGTCCGCGACCATCGGCTGACCGTAATAATCAGCCGCGACGCCCGCGAGCGTCAACTGCGCCAGCGCAAGGCCCAAATTGAGCACGAGCATCAGGCCAAAGGCCTGACGCACCTGCTTGGCTTCGAGCGAGGGCGCCTGAACCAGCGCGCTCACCAGGCCATAGCCGTTCATGAAGCTCATGAAGTTCAGGACGACCTGAGTCATCGCGAACAGGCCATAGTCGGCCGGATCGAGCAGGCGCACCACGATCAGGGTGCAGGTCCAGGAAACGACCTGGCTGATGATCTGGCTGCCCGATCGCCAGAAAACGGCGCTGCGGATGCGGCCGCCGAAATTGCTGTCATCGATCCGCGCGTCGCTTAAATCCTGCATGCGCCCTTCTGCTTTCAACATGATGATGCGATATCCCGCGCCGCGGCGGACAGCTCGAAGCAGACTAGCTAAAGCCCAATGCTAAGGGTTTGGTTAAGGCAGCGGCGGCAGCGCAGCTCGCCTGGGCGGGACGGTAAAGGAAAATCAATCCTTCGCCATCAGGATCGATGGTTCCCGCAACCCTCGCAACATATGAGCCCGTGGATCAACGATGCAGTCCAGGCGATTTCCCGTTCCGGCAGAGCGCATGCGCGTTTGGGCGATCCTTGCCCTGCTGATCACGCTGGCATTCCTGCCAGTGCTTCTGAACCCCATACCGGGGCTTGCGGATCTGCCCAATCATATCGCGCGCCACCATGTCATGTTCCATCACGGCAGCGGAGGCATGCTCGACCACTATTTCGATGTCCAGTGGCGCTGGATCGGCAATCTGGGCGTCGATCTTCCCGTCATGCTGCTCATGCAGTGGCTTGATGCGGAGACGGCGACGCGTGCCGCCGTGTCGTTCATCGCCCCACTGACGGCCGCCGCGATCCTGCTCCTGTCGCGCGTGGCCCACGGCCGCATAAGCGCCAGCGCGATGCTGGCCCTGCCGCTGGTTTTCCATCAGGCCTATATGTACGGCTTCGTCAACTATTGCCTGAGCGTCGCCCTGGCCCTGCTGGTGTTCGCCGCCTATCTCGCCCGCCCGCCCGAAACGGTGCGCGGGGCACTGCTGTTCGCGCTCGCGGCGCTGCTCGTATGGACGGCTCATCTGGGCGGATGGGCCGTGCTGCTGGTGGTGGCAGGCTGCGCCGAGCTTGTGCGCGTGCGGGGGCTTCGCGATATCGCCGCCAGTGCGCGCCGCCTGCTGCCGCTGGCCCTGCCTCTCGTTCCGCTGCTGATGTGGCGCGGCGCGTCCGGCGGCCCTGCCTTCAGCTACAGCGACCAGCATCTGCTCTGGGGCAAGTTCATGAGCTTCGCCGCCGTGCTCAAGGGCTGGTCCCGCTATCCCGATCTGGCGATGACCGGAGCGATCGGCGTGCTCGCGCTGCTGGCCTTCGCCTGGGCAGGCGGCCGCCGCGCCGATGCCAGGCTGCTCGCCGCCGGTCTCGGCATCTCCTTCCTGTCGGTCATCATGCCGACCAAGGTTCTGGGCAGCTGGGGCGCCGATTTCCGATTGGCCCCTGTCGGCGTCATACTGGTGCTGCTCTCCATCACGCCAGCGGCGCAGCCCCGGCGTGAGCGGCTCCTGTTCGCCGCCGGTGCCCTGCTGTTCGCGGTGCGGGTAGTTGGCATATCGGCAAGCTGGCATCGTGCCGGGACCGTGCTGGAACAGCGCTTGCGCATCCTGGACGATGTCCCGCGGGGCAGCCGCATGGGCTTCATCGCGGTTCATTCCGACTGCCGCACACCATGGGTTCTCAATCCCGACCGCAAGCTGCCGGGGCTCGTCATTCCTCGCCGCGATGCCTTCACCAACACCATGTTCAAGGTGGACGGCTCCGACCTGATGACCATCCGCGATCCCGGGGATCGTGCCCGCTGGTTCGACCTGTCGGAGGATGTCGAGGCCGTCTGCCCCGCCGGCAAGGTGGATCAGGCTGCACTGGCGGAGCGTGTCCGGGACATGGCGAACGACGATTTCCAGACCATCTGGATATGGGGCGTCGCGGCAGACCGGATCGACTTGCCGCCGGGCTACCGGGTCATGGAAGCGAAGGGAAATGATGTGCTGATAGGCCGATCCACACAACATCGACCCCATCAGCCCGGCAGATCATAGCAGCCTGGATTTACCTTATGTTGAGCCGGGCCGGATAGTGGACACATCCATGACGTTCCGCCTTTTCCTTCTGATTCTCACAAGTGTCAGCCTGTCCGCACTCGCCCAGCTTGCGCTCAAGATGGGCACCACGGCCGCCGCAAGCGCGCGGACGGCGGGCGTCGGCGGCGAAGTAGGCGGCCTCATCCAGTCGCCCATGGTCCTTGCCGGCCTTGGCCTCTATGGCGTGGGCGCGCTGCTCTGGCTTTTCGTTCTCGGCCGCGCCCCGCTGTCGCTCGCTTATCCCTTCGTCGGCATGGGCTTCATCCTGACGATGCTCGCCGGGGCTCTGTACCTGGGCGAGGGCGTGAGCGCGGCGCGGGTCGGCGGCACGTTGCTGATCGCGGCTGGCTGCGTGCTGGTCGCGCGCTCGGCCTGACCTGTTGAAGGGGATCGCATGAACCGCCGTCCCGCCACGCAAAGGAGCGGCCCCGATGCTGCATGAACGCCCCATGGCCGCCACCGAAGCGGTCCCGCTGTTCGTGGATGTGGACGGAACGCTGATACGCGCGGACATCTCGCTGGAAAGCTTCGTGCGAATTGCGCGGTCCGGCATCGCCGCAATGATGGCCGTCCTTCTGTGGCTGATAGCGGGCCGCGCCGCCGCCAAGACGATGGCGGCAAGGCGCGACCGGATCGACGCCGCGCGGCTTCCTTATCGTCAGGAAGTGCTCGGCCTTATCGAGGAAGCGAAGGCCGATGGCCGCCCCGTCATCCTGGCGAGCGCAAGTCACTGGCGCCATATCCGCTGCATCGCCGATCATCTGCAACTATCCGGCCCGATCATCGCGACGCGCGGCCGCGCCAATCTCAAGGGCAGCGCCAAGCTGGCTGCGATCCGCGCGCGCATCGGTCCCGATGCGCCGTTCGATTATGTGGGCGACAGCCGCGCCGACTGCTGCCTGTGGCGGGAGGCGCGGCAGGGCTGGTCAGTCGGCCATGTCCCGCCGCGATCGGCGGTGGAACGTCTCGGCGGCCCTCGCCCCGGCCTGGCGCGCGCGCTGGTAAAGGCCATGCGGCCGCATCAATGGGCCAAGAACGCGCTCGTTCTCGTCCCCGCCTTCACATCGGGGGCGTTCACCAGGCCTGCCGCGCTGCTGACGGCCATTGCTGCCGCGCTGCTCATGTCGCTGATCGCCTCGTCCATCTACCTTCTGAACGATATGCTCGACATCGATTCCGATCGCGCGCACCGGACCAAATGGAAGCGGCCCCTCGCCCACGGCGATCTCTCGATCCCCGCCGCGCTGGGCCTGTCGCTCGCGCTGGCGGGCACGGGCCTTATTGGGGGCTGGATCCTGGGCGGGACGAAGCTGACCTTCTGGCTGCTCGTCTATATGGCGATCACGACTGCCTATTCCTTCCGCCTGAAGGCAGTGATGGTCGGCGACGCCATCGTCCTTGCCTCGCTCTACACGATCCGCATCTGGATCGGAGCCATTGCGATCGGCGTGCCGCTCAGCTTCTGGCTGCTCCTCTTCTCGGTGTTCCTGTTCCTCAGCCTCGCCTATCTCAAGCGCTATATCGAAATGCGCGAGGCCATCGATCCGAACCGCCTGCTGAGCGGGCGCGGCTATGTCGGCGGCGATCTGGACGTGGTGATGATGTCGGGGATTTCCGCCGGCATGGTCGCAATCCTCGTGCTCGCTCTCTTCGCCCACGATCCTGAGACGGCCGCCCACTATGCCGTTCCCGAACTGCTGTGGCTGCTTTGCCTGCCGCTCATCTACTGGCTGAACCGGATCTGGATGATGGCGCGGCGGGGCGAGGTCGAGGGCGATCCTGTCGCCTTCGCGGTCAAGGACCGGCGCAGCATCCTCGTCGGGGCTTCGATGGCCTGCATCTTTGCCGCCGCGCTCTATGGCCACGCCGCCGCGCCCTGATGGCGTGCAAGGGGCCGCGAGACAATGCGGACAGGCGCTTTACCCCGGCCTTGTAACGGGCAGAGATGCGGCGCCTCGCCTGTCATCGGACAGCGAATGAAGCGTTGATTTCTGCGTCTTCCGCACAACTTCGCCGATCCCGGCATAAGTGGTGACCCCTACGGGAATCGAACCCGTGTTTCAGCCGTGAAAGGGCCGCGTCCTAGACCGCTAGACGAAGGGGCCACATGCAGTTCCGCTTGGGCGGCGCTGCGAAGCGAGGGCGGCTTTAGGGGGGGAGTTTGCGGCGGTCAACCCCCTTGGCGAAGGAAAATGACAGGATCGTTCAATCCGCCCAGGCCGCGTCCTCCAGATGCAGTTCGGCCGCCGGGCGGGAACCCCAATCATCGATCTTCGCCCGCCCCGCGACCCACAGCCGCCGGTCGCGCGGCGCGCCCAATATCGCTTGGCCAAGATCGCTTTCGGCCTGGCGGAAGGCGATGGTCTTGATCGATCGGCCGTCCTCCCCCGCCATCACGGCGCGCAAATGGCCGTTGCCCACCACGTCCGCCTTGATCACGCGCATCGGCCCGGCGGCGACCAGCGGCGCTGGCCACCCCGCGCCGTAGGGGCCGCCCGCCTCGATCGCGGCGACGAAATCGGGGTTGACCCCGGCCGGGGCAAGCACCGCGTCGATCAGCAGCGCGCGATCGTCCCGCGCGCGCGCCACCGGCCCGGCCAGCCGTTCGTCGAGAAAATCCGCCAGCGCATCGACCTTGTCCGCCGCAACCGTCAGCCCCGCCGCCATGGCATGGCCGCCGCCCGCCGCCAGCAGTCCGCTGTCCTTGGCCGCCAGCACCGCCGCGCCCAGATCGACGCCGGAAATGGAGCGTCCCGACCCCTTTCCCACGCCCGCTTCATCCATTGCGATGACGATGGCGGGGCGGCCCGCTTTCTCCTTGATGCGGCCAGCGACGATGCCGATGACGCCGGGATGCCATCCTGGACCGGCGATCACCGCCACCGCGCGGTTGCCCTGCGCGGCGAGCAGCGCTTCGGCCTGTTCCTGCACGAGCGCTTCGATGGCGCGGCGCTCCTCGTTGAACTGGTCAAGCTCTGCCGCGATCTGCGCCGCCTCCAGCGGATCTTCCGTCGTCAGCAGCCGCACGCCGAGGTCGGCCTTGCCCACGCGCCCGCCCGCATTGATGCGCGGCCCCAGCGCGAAGCCCAGATCATGGCACAGCGGCGCGCGGCTAAGGCGGCTGGCGTCGATCAGCGCCGACAGGCCGACATTGCGCCGCTTCGCCATGACCTTGAGCCCCTGGGCAACGAAGGCGCGATTGAGCCCCTTCAATTGCGCCACGTCCGCTACGGTGCCCAGCGCCACGATGTCCAGCAGGTCGATGAGCGCGGGTTCGGCGCGGGCGGCGAACCATCCGCGCGACCGCAGCACGCGCACCAGCGCCGCGCCCAGCAGGAAAGCGACGCCCACGGCGGCGAGATGGCCGTGAGCGGCGGCTTCCTCCACCTCGTCCAGCCGGTTGGGGTTGACGAGCGCGAACGCTTCGGGAAGGGCGGCGGCGCATTTATGATGATCCACGACGACGACATCGACGCCGGTCTGCCTGGCCATGGCCAGCGCCTCGAACGCCTGGGCGCCGCAATCGACGGTGACGATCAGCGTCGCCCCTTCCCCCGCCAGCCGCACCAAAGCTTCGCCCGAGGGGCCATAGCCTTCCATCAGCCGGTCGGGGATATAGGGCCGCGCGGCCAGGCCCAGGTCGCGCAGCAGGCGGATCAGCAGGGCGGCGCTGGTGGCTCCGTCCACGTCATAATCGCCGAAGATACACACATGCTCCCCGCGCTGGACGGCGTCGGCCAGCCGGTGAGCGGCCGCGTCCATGTCGCGGAACAGGCTGGGGTCGGGCATGAAGTGGCGGATGGTGGGATTGCGATGGGCGTCCACCGCTTCCCTGGGACAGCCGCGCGCCAGCAGAAGCTGCGTCACCAGATCGTCGGCCAGATAGCCGGGCGATCGCGCATCCGCGCCCTGCCCGCGCCATCGCCAGGGCTGACCAAGGAAGGATCGGGAGACGTTCAGCGCGACATTCATGCCCGATTCCTAGACTGCCCCGGCGGGGATGGCCAGAGTCATGGGAACCAAAGCCTTGTTCCATGCGTATTTCCCGTCCCGCGCGGACGCGCCGGGTGGCTTAAAAGGGGCGGCGCGAATTTCATGGGGTCAAGGCAGGCGAAGAATGTTCGGCGTGCCTTGGGCATGTTCATGATCGCCATGTCCCCCCTCCCCCTGATGGCGCAGGCGCAGACACCGCCCCCCGCCGCCGCGCCTGAGCGAGAAGAACCGATCCTGCCCGACAGCGAGTTCGAAGCGCGCCTGCCCAAGGCGGGCGATAGCGATGCCGCCAACCCCGCTGCCCCCCTGCCTTCGATCGAAAGCTGGATCGACCAGCAGATGCCGCAGGCCGCAGCGCCGCAGGAATTGCCGCCCGCCATCGAACCGCAGCAGGAAATGGAGCTTGCCCAGCCGCTGCCGCCGCTCGACAGCGTGACCGTGCCGGCTCAGGTGGCGGCGGAAAGCCCGGAGGAAAAGACGCCCGAAATACGCTACGCCGTCGATATAGAGGGCTTTGGCAAGACAGGGCTGGAGGATGCGTTCCGCGATGCGTCCGCGCTGATCGATGGCGACGGCCGGGCGGAGACCGCCGCGATGGTGCAGGCGCGCGCGCATGAGGATGAGGCGCTGGCCGTCCGGCTGCTCTATTCGGAGGGCTATTATGACGCGACCGCCCTCGCCTCGCTGGAACAGACGGGCGAAGGCGGGTTGAAGGCGGTGCTCTCGGTCACGCCCGGCAAGCGCTACAAGATCGGCGACATCGTCATCAACGCGGCTGCGACCGTCCCCCCCAACCTCGTCCGCGGCAGCCTGCCGCTCCAGACCGGCGATTATATCGTCGCCGCCGATGTGGAGAGCGCGGAGGCGAATGTCGGGGTGAAGCTGCCCGAAAACGGCTATCCCTTCGCCAAGGTGGGGGAACGGGACATATTGCTCGACCCCGCCACCGTCACCGGCGCCTACACGCTGCCGGTCGAGGTGGGGCCGCGCGGCTCCTTCCGCAGCATCACGACCAGCGGCGCCAAGCAGGCGTTCGGCACGGATCATATGAAGGTCATCAGCCGCTTCAAGCCGGGCGAGCTGTATGACAGCCGCAAGGTCGATGACCTGCGCCGCGCGCTGGTGGCGACGGGCCTGTTTTCCAGCGTCGCCGTCGATCCGGTGCGCACCAGCGAGCCGGGGCCTGACGGCACCGAATATGTCGATCTGCATGTCGATCAGGAAGCGGGGCCGCCCCGCACGCTGGCGGGCGAGCTTGGCTATGGCACCGGCCAGGGCTTCCGCGCAGAGGCGACATGGACCCACCGCAACCTCTTCCCGCCCGAAGGCGCGCTGATCGCCAGCGTGATCGCCGGGACGCAGGAGCAGGGCGTGTCGGGCACCTTCCGCCGGTCCAACGCGGGCAAGCGCGACCGCACCTTCCAGACAGGCGCGCTGATCAACCATCAGAATTACGACGCGTTCGAAGCCTATACCGCCGGGCTCAACATCAACTGGGCGCGCCAGTCCACGCCGATTTTCCAGAAGCGCTGGACCTACACCTATGGCGCGGAAATCCTGCTGTCGAACGAACAGACGACGATCGACCCGGCCACGGCGGAAAAGCGGCGGCTCACTTATTTCATCGGCTCCCTGCCCACGCAGATCGGCTATGACCGGTCCAACGACCTGCTGAACCCCACCAAGGGGTTCCGCGCCAATCTGCGCGTGTCGCCCGAAGCTTCGCTGCAAGGCAATGTGTCGCCTTATGTCCGGGCGACGTTCGACCTGACCGGCTATTATCCCGTGTCTGACGCGCTGGTGATCGCGGCGCGCACGCGGCTGGGCACCATCAGCGGCGCGGCGCGGGACCAGATCGCCCCGTCCCGCCGCATCTATGCGGGCGGCGGCGGATCGGTGCGCGGTTTCGGCTATCAGGAACTGGGGCCAAAGGACGCCAATGACGATCCAGTTGGCGGCCGCTCCGTCAACGAATTCGCGGTAGAGGGCCGCTACCGCTTCGGCGATTATGGCGTCGTCGCCTTCGTCGATGCCGGGCAGGTCTATGAAAGCTCCATCCCGCGCTTTTCCGGCATTCGCTACGGCGTCGGGGTAGGCGGGCGCTTCTACACCAATTTCGGGCCGTTCCGCGCGGACATCGCCATGCCGATCAACCGGCAGCCGGGCGAATCCAAATTCACCCTCTATATCGGCATCGGGCAGGCATTCTGATGGCCGAGGACACACCCCCGCCCGCCGTTGAAACGGAAACCACGGACACCATCGTCATCCGCGAAGGCCGTCCGCTCTGGCAGAAGATCGCGCTGGGCGCCGCCGGGCTGCTGGCCGCGCTCGCCGTCCTTGTCGCCGGGCTGCTGCTGTTCCTCAACACCCAGCCGGGCAAGAAATTCCTGATCCGCCAGATCGCCGCGCTCAAGCTGGAATCTGGCATGGGCATAGAGGTCGGCCGCATCGAAGGGTCGATCTACAGCGACATGGTGATCCACGACCTGGTGCTGCGCGACCCCAAGGGGCCCTTCGCCGTGTCCCCGCGCGTCCATGTCGTCTGGAGCCCCTTCCGCTACATCAACAACCATATTTCCGTGCGGCTGCTGGAAAGCCCGCTGGTGGTGCTGGCCCGCAGCCCGCAGTTCAATGTGACGGAAAGCGATCCCAATGCGCCGATCCTTCCCGACCTGGACATCGATGTCGACCGGCTGAAAATCGCGCGCTTCGTCCTCGCCCGGCCGGTGATCGGGCAGAAGCGGGAAATCGCCATCGACGGCGTCACCCATATTGCCGATGGGCGCGCGCAGTTGTCCGCCAACGCCGTGGTGGACAGCGGCGACAAGCTGGAGGCATGGCTGGACGCCGTGCCTGAGCAGAACCGGCTGGCGATGAAGGGCAGGCTCACCGCGCCCAAGGGCGGCGTGATCGCGAAGATGAGCGGCCTGACCGATGGCCTGACCGCGTCGCTGGACGGCCGGGGCACGTGGCAGGCATGGAACGGGCGGATCGTCGCCACCTCTCCCAGGGGCGAGTTGGCGAACATCGCCCTCGCCGCGCGCGACGGCAATTTCACCGCCAAAGGCCCGGTGCGGCCGGGGCTGGTCTTTGCCGGGACGGTGGACCGGCTGACCGCGCCAGCATTGGATGTCGATCTTTTCGCGGGCCTCAACGAACGGCGCGTCAATCTGAAAGGTTCGCTGCGGTCGTCCGCGCTGGCGGCGACGGCGCAGGGCCTGATCGACCTGGGCAAGAGCGAGTTCAGCGGGCTCAAGATCGACGCGGCGCTGCTGACGCCCGGCGCGATCATGGAGAAAGTGCGCGGACGCGACGTGCGCGCATCGGTGATCCTGGACGGGCCGATGGCCACCCCCTTCATCGACTATGATCTCAGCGCCGCGATGCTGGCCTTCGACCAGACCGGCATCGAAGGGTTGAAGGCGAGCGGCCGGGCGGTGATCGACGCCGACCGCATCCGCATCCCGGTGAACGCCACCGCGCGGCGTGTCACCGGCCTTAACGCCGCCGCTGGCGGGCTGCTGCAAAATCTGCGGGTGAAGGGCGACTTCGCCTATGCCGCGGGCAAGCTGATCAGCGACAATCTGAAAATCGACAGCGACAGCGTGGACGCCACGGCCATCGTGCTCGCCGATCTCGACAACGCCATCTATCGCGGCGCGCTGAAAGGGCGCGTCAATGATTACCGCATCGACGGCGTGGGCATCGTCAACCTGACCACCGACATGGAACTGGTGCCGGGACCCAAAGGCGGCTTCGGCCTGTCGGGGAAGTTCGGCGTGCGCACGGCGCGGTGGGACAATGCGTCGGTGCGCGACTTCCTGGGCGGCAATGCCGTGATGTCCGGGCGGATCGGCATGACGCCGGAGGGCAAGTTCACGCTCGCCGGCCTCAAGGGCGCGGCCCCCAATTTCCGCATCCTGTCGGGATCCGGCAGCTATGATACGGACGGCGCGATCGCTTTCGACGCGCGCGCGGCCTCCAACCAATATGGTCCGCTGGCGCTGACGGTGCGCGGCACGATGGAGCGGCCCCGCGCCGTGCTGCGCGCCGCTCGCCCCAATGTCGGCGTGCAACTGACGGACGTGGTCGCCAAATTGAACGGCGAAGCGGCGGGTTATCGTCTGGAAGCCACGGGCGGATCGCCCTACGGACCCTTCTTCGCCAATGTGCTGATCCGCACGGCCCAGGGCCCGCTGACCATCGACATTACCCGCGCGCGCTTTGCCGGGGTGGACATGAACGGGCGGGTGCAGCAAAGCGCCGCCGGGCCGTTCGCCGGGCAGCTCGCGATGAACGGGTCTGGCATCAACGGCACGGTGCGCCTGTCCGCCGTGGGCAAGGCGCAGGGCGTCAACGTCAACGCCACCGCCAGCAATGCGCGGCTGCCCGGCGATGCGGACATCGTCATCGGCCGTGCCATCGTCAACGCCTCCATGGTGCTGACCGACCAGCCCCGCATCCTTGCCGATGTGCAGATGGCGAACGCCGCCTATGGCGATTATGTGGTGCGCAAGGCGCGCGGACGGGTCGATTATCAGGGTGGACGCGGCCGCGCACAGCTGGTCGCCGACGGATCGACCGGCGTGCCCTTCTCCATCGCGGTGAACGCCGCATTGCGCCCCAGCCTCTATGCCGTCGCGCTGGAAGGCAAGGCGAGCAACATCCCCTTCCGCTTCGCCCGGCCCGCCATCATCCGCATCGAACAGGGCGGCTACCGGCTGGAGCCCGCTACGCTGGTGCTGCCGCAGGGCCGCGTCGACCTCGCCGGGCGCTTCGGCGGGCAGACAGCCCTGCAAGCGCGGTTCAAGGATTTCGACCTCGCCATCGCCAACATCGCCTCGCCCGGCCTGGGCGTCAGCGGCAAGGCGACCGGGTCGCTGGACTTCACCCAGAGCGGCAACGCTTTCCCCACCGCGACCACGCGCGTGGCGATCAGCGACTTCCGCCGCTCCAGCCTGAGCGCCGTGTCCGATCCGGTCTCCATGGCGATCGAGGGCAAGCTGTCGGGCGCGGGCGGCGACCTGCGCGGCCTCATCCGGCGCGGCAATGCGACCCTTGGCCGCTTCGTCGCGACGCTGGCGCCGCCGGGACCGGGCGCGGGCTGGATGCAGCAGCTTCAGGCAGCGCCCCTTGGCGGCGGCATCCGCTATGCCGGGCCCGCCGATGTCCTCTTCTCCTTCGCCGGGCTCGCCGACCAGCAGTTGACCGGGCCCATCGCGGTGGCGGCGGACTTCGGCGGCAGGCTGAGCCAGCCGCGCCTCAACGGCCTTGTCCGCGCCAATGCGCTCACTTATGAAAATGAGACGTTCGGCACGCGCGTCACGCAGATGCGGCTGGATGGCCGCTTCACCAACGACCGGCTCGACATACGCGACTTTTCCGGGCGCGCGGGCGACGGCACGGTGCAGGCGCGCGGCACGGTGGGGCTGGCGGCGGACAGCGGCTATCCGATGGACATAGCGGTGAAGCTGGACCGCGCCCGCCTTGCCCGCAGCGAAGCCATCACCAGCGTCGCGACCGGCACGATCAACATCACCAACAGCGCGGCCAATGGCGGCCTGATCAAGGGCGACCTGTGGCTGCCCGAAACGCGCTACCGCGTCGCCTGGCAGGGCGGGGCCGAAATCCGCCAGTTGACCGGCGTGCGGCGCAAGGGCGAGGGCAGCGACGTGCTCGACCAGCGGCTCGCCGGGCGGCAGGCGGCGGCCAGGCCCGCGAACTGGAAGCTGGACGTCCGCGTGCGCGCCGATAACGAGATCTACGTGACCGGCATGGGCCTCGATTCCGAATGGAAGACCAACATGCGCGTCACCGGCACCACCGCCGATCCGCGCGTGGTCGGCAAGATCGAGGTGATCCGCGGCCGCTACAGCTTCTCCGGCCACCAGTTCGAACTGGAGCAGGGCGTCATCACCTTCAACGGGCCGATGATGAACCCGGTGCTGGCGATCCGCGCGGAAACGCGGATCGACACGGTCACGGCGGGCATCGCCGTCGCTGGAACGGCGCAACGGCCCGACATCAGCTTCGTGTCCACGCCCACCTTGCCGCAGGACGAGATATTGGCCCGCATCCTGTTCGGCGACAATGTGGCGAACCTGTCAGCGACCCAGGCGGTGCAGCTGGCGGCGGCGCTCAATGGTCTGCGCGGCGGTGGCGGCGGGCTGAACCCGATGGGCAAGCTGCAAAATGCGTCGGGCATCGACCGCATCGGCATCGTCGGCGGCGATGACGCGACCGGTCGCGGCACGTCGCTCGCGGTCGGGCAGCGCATCTCCAACGACATCTATGTGGAGGTGATCACCGATCCCAAGGGCTTCACCGCGACCCAGCTCGAAATCTCGCTGTCCAAGACGCTGAGCCTGCTGTCGAAGACCGGCACCAACGCCGGATCATCGGCCAACCTGCGCTATTCCAAGGATTATTGAGGGTTTAATCCTCCCCGTCGCAAGATGGGGAGGGGACCAGCCTTCTACGGCGCAGGAAGGATTGAACTCACCCCCTCAATGAAAATCCCGCGACCTGGGCAATATCCGCACATTGCGCGGGTGGCTGGAGGTGCGGGGATGCTGGGGATGGATGAACTCATCCGCCCGCGAGAGCGCCAGTTGCGGCCGGTGCGTATCCGACAGGCGCGACAGTTCGGCGGTGCGGTCGTGGACGCGGCTCGCCATCAGGTGGACGACGCCTTCCTTGCTGCGCTGCACTTCGCCTTCGACCAGCATCAGCCGTGACGCCATGACGGGCCGCCGCTGCATTTCGAACAGCCGGGCCCAGAGCAGGACATTGGTGATCCCCGTCTCATCCTCGATGGTGATGAAGACGGCATTGCCCTTGCCGGGGCGCTGCCGCACCAGCACCACGCCCGCCGTCCGCACCAGCGCCCCATTCTTCGCGGCCGATGTCTGCGCGCAGCTCAGCACGCCTTCCGCGGCGAAGACCGGCCGCAAAAACTGCATGGGGTGGCCTTTGAGCGACAGGCGCGTCATCTGGTAGTCGGCAGCGACATGCTCGGCGAGCGGCATGGCGGGCAGCCTGGCGTCAGGCTCCCGCCCCAGCTCGCCCCCTGCCGCCTCGCCACGCTGGCGGGCGGCGGCGAACAGCGGCAATTCATTGGACGGCGTGCGCCGCGCTTCCCACAAGGCCGCCCGCCTGTCCTGCCCCAGCGACCGGCAGGCATCCGCATCCGCCAGCAGGCGCAAGGCCCGTGCGGGCAACCCCGCCCGCCGCGCCAGATCCTCAAGGCTGGTGAACAATCCCTGCGCCCGCGCCTCGACCAGTTGCGCGGCCCAGCCCTCGCGAAAGCCATCGATCTGGCGCAAGCCCAGCCGCAGCGCCAGCGCCCGGCCCTCGCCCTCTCCCTTCCCGCTGTCGCGCGACCGCAGCAGCGGCTCCAGCGCATTGTCCCAGCCGCTCATATTGACATCGGCATCATGCACGGTGACGCCATGATCGCGCGCATCACGGACGATCTGCGCGGGGGCATAAAAGCCCATGGGCTGGGAATTCAGCAGCGCGCAGGCGAACACGGCGGGCTGGTGGCATTTGATCCAGGCGGACACATAGACCAGCCGGGCAAAGGACAAGGCATGGCTTTCGGGAAAGCCATAGCTGCCGAACCCCTCGATCTGCCTGTAGCAGCGTTCGGCGAAATCGGCCTTGTAGCCGCGCTCCACCATGCCGTTGACCATCTTGTCCTTGAACTTGTCCATGCCGCCCACCTGGCGGAAAGTCGCCATGGAACGGCGCAACTGGTTCGCTTCCGACGGCGTGAATCCGGCAGCGACGATGGCCAGCTTCATCGCCTGCTCCTGGAAAAGGGGGACGCCGTAGGTCTTGCCCAGCAGGGATTTGAGTTCGTCCGGCGGACCATGAGCGGGATCGGGCGCTGGATATTCCACATCCTCCTCTCCGCATCTGCGCCGCAAATAGGGGTGCACCATGTCACCTTCGATCGGCCCTGGCCGCACGATCGCCACCTGCACCGTCAAATCATAGATGGATCGTGGCCGCAGCCGTGGCAGCATGTTGATCTGCGCCCGGCTTTCGACCTGGAAAACGCCAATGCTGTCGCCCTTTTCCAGCATGGTGTAGACGGCGGGGTCGCCGGACTTGAGGTCGATATTGAGGTCGTGATCGCCCAGATCATGAAGCCGCATCAGGTCATAGGCTTTGCGAATGCAGCTCAACATGCCCAGCGCCAGTATATCCACCTTCATCAATCCCAGCGCGTCGATGTCATCCTTGTCCCATTCAATGAAGCTGCGGCCTTCCATCGCCGCATGATGCAGCGGCACCGTTTCATCGAGCCGGTTCTGCGTCAGCACGAAGCCGCCCACATGCTGGGACAAGTGCCGGGGGAAAGGGGCGTCCAGAAGCTGGTCCACCACGGCGCGCAGCCGCACGATCTGGGGATTGTCGAGGGCAAAGCCCGCTTCCATGATCCGCGCTTCGGGAAACTCGCCCGAATAGCTGCCCCAGACCGTGCTCGACAGGCGCGCCGCCACATCTTCGCTCAGGCCCAGCGCCTTTGCGGCTTCCCGCACGGCGCTGCGCGACCGGTAATGGATCACGGTGGCCGCGATCCCGGCGCGATGGCGGCCATAGCGTTCGTAGATATATTGCATCACCTCCTCGCGCCGCTCATGTTCGAAATCGACGTCGATATCGGGAGGCTCGTCCCGTTCTTCCGACACGAAGCGGGAAAAGAGCAGTTCATGGCGCTCCGGGTCGACCGAGGTGACGCCCAGCAGGAAGCAGACCATGGAATTGGCCGCCGATCCGCGCCCCTGGCACAATATGCCCTTCATCCGGGCAAAGGCGACGATGTCGTGGACGGTCAGGAAATAATAGGCATAGTTGCGGTCGCCGATCAATTGAAACTCTTCGTCCAGAAGCTTGCGGACCTTGGATGGAATATGCGGACCATAGCGCGCATGCGCGGCGGAAATGGTCAGTTCCTCCAGCCATTGCTGCGCCGTCCAGCCTTCGGGCACGGGCTCATGGGGATATTCATAGGCCAGCTGTTCCAGCCGGAAATGCACCTGGCCAAGGAAGCGCATGCTTTCGGCGATGGCTTGCGGGCAATCGCGAAACAGCCGCGCCATTTCATCGGGCGCATGGATGTGCCGTTCAGCATTGGCCTCCAGCAGCCGCCCCGCCTTGCCGATGGTCACGCCTTCGCGGATGCAGCTCAGTACATCCTGCAACGGCCGCTGTGCGGGCGTGGCGTAAAGCGCGTCCATCGTCGCGATCAGGGGCACGCCGGTGCGATCGCTCAGCCCCTGCAAGCGAGCGATCCGGCGCGCGTCCCGTCCATCCCGGCACAAGGCCGCGCCCAGCCAAACCCGTCCGGGCGCCAGACGGGACAGACGCAACAAACAGGATTCCAGGTCCGCCGGACGCGGCGGCGGCACCAGGCTCAAATGCCCCTGCCGGACCGCTTCCTTTGAAGGCCGGTCGTCATAGTCATAGTCCACCGGCTTTCGATGCGCGGTCTGCGCCGTGGCCGTCGAGGATGGCAGGACGATCAGCAGCAGATCGTCGAGATAAGCGGTCAGATCCGCATAGGTGAGGATGCAATCTCCCTTCACCGACCGCAAATTGCCGACCGTCAGCAATTTGGTGAGTTCCCCCCACCCGCGCCGGGTGGCGGGATAGGCCACGATATCGGGCGTGCCGTCGGCAAAGACCAGCCGTGCGCCGGCGATCAGCCGCAGATCATTCTGGCACGCCTGCTCCTCTTCTTCGGTCAATTCCAGCGGCTGCCCCGCTTCCTTCTTCGCCGCCAGCAGGTTGGCGCGCGCTTTTTCGGGCGCGCGTTTCAGCGCCGACCAGGCCCGGACCACGCCCGCGACCGTATTGCGATCGGCAATGCCCAACCCCTTCAGGCCAAGATCGATCGCCTGCGACACCATGTCCGAAGCGTGCGACGCGCCGCGCAGGAAGGAAAAGTTGGTCGCCGCCACCAACTCGGCAAAGGCAGGACCATCATCCTTGCGGGACGAAGGCGGCCGCGCCTCCTTGGCCCGCGCCTTTTCCCGCGCCGCTTCGGCCGCGTTCAATTCCCGCCGGTCCATGGACTTGGGCCTGGACGGGTCGGGGCCCTTGCCGCGTTTCATGCGAACAGGCCGTGGATATACCAGGCGGGATGCCGCGCCTCCGCGCCATAGAGGCCGTGGCGGAAAATCCAGTAGCGCCGCCCGCGCGCATCCTCGATCCGGTAATAGTCGCGCGTCATTCCCGCGCTTTCGCCTTCCAGCGCGCCGTCCTTCGCCTTCCACCATTCGGGCGCGATCCGCTCCGGCCCTTCATAGCGGGTCACTTCATGCGCCGCGCGCCGCCAGCGGAAATGATGCGGGGGGCCGTCGGGGACCTGCGCCACCACCTCGATCGGCTGGGGCGGGTCGAACAAATGGATGGGGCGCATCGGCGGATCGCCCGGCTCGCCCGGCTCGCCCTGGCGCGGCCAGCTCGACGGCGTGCGGACCTCGATCGCTGGCAAGGCGAGTTGCGCCTGTTCGGGGATGTGGCTGTCGCGCGGCTCCAGCCGCTGGATGCGGTTGCGCCCGGCGCGGACGGACAGCCGGTCGATCAGCGCCGCGACCGCTTCCTCCCGCCGCGCCTCCCCGCCTTCCAGGGCAAGCTGGGTCGCGGCCATCGGTTCGGCCTGCGGCACGGCAAGGCGCAGCATGTCGAACCCGAAGCCGGGGTCGAGCGGATCGGACAGGCTGTCGATCCGCTCCTGCACCAGCCGCATGATCGCGGGCGCATCGCGCACCGGCAGGCTGGTTTCCACCCGCAGCGGGAAGGCAAGGCCATCGGTGCGGAAGAACAACAGTTCGAACCGGCGCCCGCCTTCGCTCCGTTCGCGCAGGCGCTCGCCCGCCTCGGCCGCCATCTCCTCGACCGCCGCGAGCGCATAGGCGGTGCTGCCCACGGG
>NZ_ATHO01000144.1 GCF_000445065.1 Sphingobium quisquiliarum P25
CCCGTTCGCGGCGCAGGGAACTATTCCGCGGCTTGCACCAGCAACTCCGGTTCGGGCAGCGCCCCGCGTCCCACGCTGACATAGGAAAAGCCCGCCGCTTCGGCCACGTCGGGCCGGTAGATGTTGCGCAGGTCGACCAGCCCGTCGCCCGCCATCACCGCCCGCAACCGGCGCAGGTCCAGAGCGCGCAGGGCGTCCCATTCGGTCACGATGACGACCGCCGCGGCTCCCTCCGCCGCCTCATAGGGGTTGGCGCAGAAGGTGACATCCTGAAGCATCGGCTGCGCGGCCTCCATGCCTTCGGGATCATAGGCCTGCACCTGGGCGCCCCCGTCCTGAAGCGCGCGGATGATGGACAGCGACGGCGCGTCGCGCATGTCGTCGGTGTTGGGCTTGAAGGTCAGGCCCAGCACGCCGATCGTCTTGCCGCGCACCGACCCGTTGCACACCGCCACGACCTTGCGCGCCATGGCCCGCTTGCGGCTTTCGTTGATGGCGACCGTGGTTTCGATCAGGCGGATGGGCGCGCCCGCATCCTCCGCCGTCTTCACCAGCGCCAGCGTGTCCTTGGGGAAGCAGGACCCGCCATAGCCCGGCCCCGCATGCAGGAATTTGGACCCGATACGGTTGTCCAGGCCAATGCCCCGCGCCACCTGCTGCACGTCGGCGCCCACCTGCTCGCACAGATCGGCCATCTCGTTGATATAGGTGATCTTCATCGCCAGGAATGCGTTGGCGGCATATTTGATCAGCTCGCTCGTCCGCCGCCCGGTGAACTGGATCGGCGCCTGATTGAGGTAGAGCGGCCGGTAGACCTCCTCCATCACCGGGCGCGCGCATTCATCCTCCAGCCCGATGACGATGCGGTCGGGGCGCTTGAAATCCTGGATCGCCGCGCCCTCGCGCAGGAATTCTGGGTTGGATGCGACGGCGAACTGCGCGGCCGGGTTGGTTTCCCGGATGATCCGGTCGACCTCATCACCCGTGCCCACCGGCACCGTCGATTTGGTGACGATCACGGTAAAGCCCGTCAGCGCCGAAGCAATCTCCCGCGCGGCGTCATAGACATAGCTCAGGTCCGCATGGCCATCGCCCCGGCGCGCGGGCGTGCCCACAGCGATGAACACCACGTCCGCCTGCGCCACCGACGCGGCCAGATCCGTCGTGAAGGTCAGCCGCCCGCCCTTGACGTTGCGCGCGATCAGGTCGGCCAGCCCCGGCTCGTAGATCGGCACGCCGCCATCCTGCAACAGCGCGATCTTGCGCTCGTCCTTGTCGACGCAGATCACGTCATGGCCAAAATCAGCGAGACACGCGCCGGAAACCAGGCCCACATAGCCGGAACCCGTCATAACGATCCGCATCAGAAATTCTCCTTGCTCAAACGCTTCCGCGCCGTCCCGGCCTGCTCAAGGCGCACGATTCCGGCTCCTGAAAGTCAGGAGGCGGCAATGCGGCCATGGAATAAGTCGATTGCGGCGATGAAGCCCTGTGTCTGTGCCGGAACCAGCCGGCTGTGACGCAGCGCAGCATAATGCGGGACGCCGCGCGAAATCAACGCGGCCCGCCGCGCCCCCGGCACATATGGGCGCGGATCGACGCTCGCCCGCCGCCGCTTTCCGCCTGTATCCTAAGGGAAAAGCCCTCCGGCGAAGTTTAGATGCCGCCCGGAACCACCGGCCATCCGCCCTGCTCCAGCGCCTCGCAAAGCGCCGCGACGCAGCGCTCCAGAAGCTGCGGATCGGTGGAGCGGACCACGAAATTCGCGCCTGTCTTCCCCTCGCGGAAGAAAGGATAGCTGCCGATCTGGCATCCTTCATGCGCCCGCTCGGTCGCCGCCAATATGTCGGCAATCTCGCTTTCGGCGACCCAGCAGCCGATCTGCGCCGACAGCACCGGCCGTCCGCCCTCCAGCGTGCCGGTCAGGCTGTCCAGCATCCCGGCGGTGATGTGCGGCACCCCCGCCATGATGAAGATATTGCCATGGCGGATGCCCGGCGCGCCCGACATGCGGTTTTCGATCAGGCTCGCGCCCGCCGGAACCCGCGCCATGCGCAGCCGCGCTTCGGTCAGGCCGCCCCGCGTTTCATAATAGCCCGACAGCATCGCGCGCGCCTGCGGGTCGATCTCCACCTCCACGCCCAGCGCGCGGGCGATCGCGTCCACCGTGATGTCGTCATGGGTGGGGCCGATGCCGCCGGTCGTGAACAGATAATCGTAACGGGCGCGCAACGCGTTCACTGCCTCCACGATCGCCTCGTCATCATCGCCGATGACACGCACCTCGCGCAGGCGGATGCCCTGCACATTCAGCCAGGACGCGATCTGGGAAACGTTCCGGTCCTGCGTTCGGCCCGACAATATCTCATCGCCTATGACGATCAGCGCGGCAGTCCAGATGCGTTCGGGGGCAGTCATGGCCCCCGCAATAGCCCGCGCCGCCTTTCCTGCCTAGGACCCATCGAACCGCTACTCGCATTATCGCGCGTCCTTGCCTATAATCGGCAGCATGACCGAATATATGACGATGACGGCCGACGCGCCGATTTCCCGATCCACCGCGATCAAGCTTTATGACGCCGCCGGTTTCGACGGCATGCGCAAGGCGGGCCGCCTCGCCGCTGAAATATTGGACGCGCTGGTCCCGCATGTCGTGCCCGGCGTCACCACGGGCGAGCTGGACGACATCGTCCGCCGTATGACGCTGGACGGCGGCGGCGTGCCCGCAACGCTGGGCTATCGCGGCTACACGCATAGCTGCTGCATTTCGCTCAACAACGTCATCTGCCACGGCATTCCCGGCGATCAGAAGATCAGGGAAGGCGACATATTGAACATCGACGTCACGCCGCTGGTGGACGGATGGCATGGCGACAGCAGCCGCATGTATATTGCGGGCGAAACCTCCATCAAGGCGCGCCGCCTGGTGGAGGTCACCTATGAATGCCTGATGCTGGGCATAGAGCAGGCGAAGCCCGGCAACCATCTGGGCGACATCGGCCATGCGATTCAGCGCCATGCGGAAAAGCATCGCTATGGCGTGGTGCGCGACTTTTGCGGCCACGGCCTTGGCCGCGTGTTCCACGACAGCCCGGAGGTGGTCCATATCGGGCGCCCCGGCACCGGCCCGGAACTCAAGCCCGGCATGTTCTTCACCATCGAACCGATGATCAACATCGGCAAGCCCGGCGTGAAGATGCTGGAGGATGGTTGGACCGCAGTGACGCGCGACCGCACCCTGTCGGCACAGTTCGAACATAGCATCGGCATCACCGAAACCGGCTGCGAGATCTTTACCAGGAGCCCCGCCGGGCTGGACGCGCCGCCCTACGCGCTTTGACCGCAAGCACTGCCTAAAAAACAGGCAGGACTTGGCGAAAGTGCCCGGAATCCGGGCAATATGGACAAAGGTTGCCGCTTCGCCGAAAGCGGGTTCTGGCGATTCGCCATTTGGCACGGTAATTGATTGTTTCAGGGGACGACGCGTGTCTCGGGGGGCATGATGATCGTCGCTGGGGTGGCGGAAACGGGCGGGCAACCGCATCCATTCGCGCGTTTGGTTGGGATATAGTGATGAAAAAGATCGAGGCGATCATCAAGCCGTTCAAGCTCGACGAAGTGAAGGAAGCGCTGCACGAGGTCGGCGTGTCCGGCATCACCGTGACCGAAGCGAAGGGCTTCGGGCGGCAGAAGGGTCATACGGAGCTTTATCGCGGCGCTGAATATGTCGTCGACTTCCTGCCCAAGGTGAAGCTGGAAGTGGTGGTGGACGACGCTCTGGCCGACCGCGTGGTCGAAGCCATCTCCTCCGCCGCGCAGACCGGCCGGATCGGCGATGGCAAGATCTTCATCACCGCGATCGAAGGCGCCGTGCGCATCCGCACCGGCGAACGCGACAGCGACGCCATCTGATTTTTCCAGAACTTTTCCGCGCCGCCTGACCGGACGGCGCGGACATATGCATCAACTGCCCCTTCGGGGGGGTATCAAGAGAGAAGGGCAAACTGCACATGGCTAACACGCCAAAAGACATCCTCAAGATGGTTGAGGACAAGGAGATCGAGTGGGTCGATCTGCGCTTCACCGATCCCAAGGGCAAGTGGCAGCACCTGACCATGGTCGCGTCCGTTCTCGGCGAAGATGAGCTGACGCAGGGCCTGATGTTCGACGGTTCGTCGATCGAAGGCTGGAAGGCGATCAACGAATCGGACATGATCCTCAAGCCCGACCTCGACGCCGTCTATGTCGATCCGTTCAGCGCCACCCCGATGCTGATCCTCTTCTGCGACATCGTTGAGCCCGACACCGGCGAACTCTATGCCCGCGATCCGCGCTCGACCGCGAAGCGCGCCGAATCCTTCGTCAAGTCGGCCGGTTTCGGCGACACCGTCTATGTCGGGCCGGAAGCCGAATTCTTCATGTTCGACGATGTCCGGTTCAATTCGGACTATAACGAGTCCTTCTACAAGATCGACGATATCGAACTGCCGACCAACACCGGCCGCGAATATGAAGGCGGCAACCTCGCCCACCGTCCGCGCGCCAAGGGCGGCTATTTCCCGGTCGCTCCGGTCGACCCGGCCACCGACATCCGCGCCGAAATGGTCACCACCATGCTCGAAATGGGCCTGCCCTGCGACAAGCACCACCATGAAGTGGCCGCTGCCCAGCACGAACTCGGCCTGACCTTCGGCACGCTGGTCCAGACCGCCGACCGCATGCAGATCTATAAGTATGTGGTTCAGATGGTCGCCCAGGCCTATGGCAAGACCGCGACCTTCATGCCCAAGCCGATCGCGCAGGACAATGGTTCGGGCATGCACACCCATATGTCCATCTGGGACGGCGGCAAGCCCCTCTTCGCGGGCGAAGGCTATGCCGGCCTGTCGGATATGTGCCTCTATTTCATCGGCGGCGTCATCAAGCATGCCAAGGCCCTGAACGCCTTCACCAACCCGACCACCAACAGCTACAAGCGTCTGGTGCCGGGCTTCGAAGCCCCCGTTCTGCTGGCCTATTCGGCGCGCAACCGTTCGGCTTCCTGCCGTATTCCCTACGGCGCTGGCGCCAAGGCGAAGCGGGTCGAATTCCGCTTCCCCGACGCGATGGCCAACCCCTATCTCTGCTACGCCGCCCTGCTGATGGCTGGCCTCGACGGCATTGAGAACAAGATTCATCCGGGTTCCGCGATGGACAAGAATCTCTACGACCTGCCGCCCGAAGAACTGAGCCAGGTCCCGACCGTTTGCGGCTCGCTGCGTGAAGCGCTCGACTCGCTGGCCGCCGACCACGACTTCCTGCTCAAGGGCGACGTGTTCACCAAGGACCAGATCGAAGCCTATCTCGAACTCAAGTGGCCCGAAGTCTACCGCTGGGAAATGGCTCCCTCGCCGGTCGAATTCGATATGTATTACAGCGCCTGATTTTCATCAGGACTGCCAGTAAAAAGGGCCCGGCCGCACCAGCAGCCGGGCCCTTTTTTATCCTTCCCATCAGGATGGGGAAGGGGGACCGCCAAAGGCGGTGGAGGGCAAATGCACAAACCCAGCCACGATTACACCCCAGCCAAGCAGCCAAAAATTTTACGCTGTCCTATTCCCCGGAGTCAGGCTATTCCGCCCCCGGCTCTTTAAAATAGGAAAAATCGCCAAAACCCGCGCTTTTCCGCGGGTCTGTCGTGTCACTTATGTAACCCAAAAAGCCGGGAGCCGGGCGGCTCCTGTCACCCCTGATCCGGGATCGACGCTCCAAACAGCAGCACAGGCTCGCCCGCTGGCGACAGCGCGATCTCGCCACCCGCCTGCGTCACCAGCGCCCGCACCATCCAGGCCGCCGACGTCCGCGACGCCAGCCCCTCCGGCGGCAGGGTTCCCGCCAGCGCAGACCGCAGATCGGGATCAAGCACCAGCTTGGGCCCTTCCGCACGGACGACAATCTCCGTCACGCCCGGCCGCCTCTCTGCGCCGATGTCGAGCTGCCCGCCGCGCACCAGCGCATCGCCCGCGATCAGCGCCAGGTTCAGCAGCACCTTGACCGGCAGCTTGTCGAGCATTTCCTCGTCCACCAGCCAGCCTATCTTCACCCGGCCGGACGCGGCGAACATGCCCTCTATCGCGACACGCGCCTCATGCGTCGGCACCGCGTCGCCAAAACCGCCCGCCGATCCGAACGCCAGGCGGAAAAATTTCAGCTTGTTGGCCGATGTCCGCGCACTATCGCCCAGCAATTCCAGGCAGCGCTGACGCATTTCCGGGTCGGTTTCATCCGCCATCAACTCCAGCCCGTTGTTGAGCGCGCCCACCGGGCTCAACAGGTCATGGCAGAGGCGCGAACAGAGCAGGCTGGCAAATTCGATGCTGTCACTCGGATTGGTCATGAAGGTCGCTGCCGCCGGGAAGTGAATGGAAGGAAGGGAATGAAAGGCTAATGCGCTGCCCCGCCCCGCGATGCAACCCCGGCCCGCCGTCTTTCGCTCACATGATATCGAGCGCGGCCGCCGCGAACCGTACGCCGCCCGCCTCTCCCGGCTCCGCCCGCCACAAGCGCCCCCCCCCCGCGGCGACGATCATCCAATAGCTTCCATCCGGCACGGCGCTCGCCATGTCCGTCGCCGATGGAAGCGGATAACCGCTAGGGTGGGAATGGTAATGTCCGATCACAGCCGGGCCGCCCGCGCGCGCCTCACGATGCGCGGCAATCAAAACCGCCGGGTCGATTTCGAAATGGATCGCCGGATCGGCGGCGACATTGGCGGCGGTCCGTATCGCCGAAATCCGCCCCCCCCCCCCCAGCAACAGGCCGCAAATCTCGTCCTTCTCAGCCGCCGCCAGAGAGACGATGCGGCCCAGCAACGACCTTGAAATACACAGCGTCATTCCTACATTCTTAACCAATGGGTTCGGGGGTTTCCATCATTGAAGCGGTGATCGGCGAGGCGCAGCAGGGCTTGCGGCTCGACAAGGCGCTGGCCGATCTGCTGCCCGGCCTGTCCCGTGAGCGCCTAAAGGCATTGATCGTCGAAGGACAGGTCACCGCTGGCGGCCGGTCCCTTAACCCCTCGCTGAAGGTCGCGGCCGGGCAGACCTTCGCCATCGCCCTGCCCGCGCCCGTCGAAGCGGAGGCCGTGGCACAGGACATCCCTCTTTCCATCGTGCATGAGGATGCGGATCTAATCGTGATCGACAAGCCTGCGGGCTTGGTCGTTCACCCGGCCGCAGGCAATCTGGACGGCACTCTGGTGAACGCCCTCCTCCACCATTGCCGGGGACAGTTGTCGGGCATTGGCGGCGTGGCGCGGCCGGGGATCGTTCATCGCATCGACAAGGATACTTCCGGCCTCCTCGTCGTTGCCAAGTCCGACAAGGCGCATGAAGGCTTGGCGCAACAGTTCAAGGACCATAGCATCGACCGCCTCTATGCGGCGATCGTCTACGGCATACCGCAAACGGCGGCGGGCACGGTGGATACCTGGATCGGCCGGTCCGATAGCGACCGGAAGAAAATGGCCGTCCATCGCGAGGGGCGCGGCAAGCATGCCGTAACCCATTATCGCGTCGTCGAACGGCTTCGCGGCGCGGCTCTGGTGGAATGCAGGCTGGAAACCGGCCGGACCCACCAGGTGCGCGTGCATATGGCGCATCTGGGTCACCCCTTGATCGGGGACCCGGTTTACGGTAGAGACAGAAAAGGTTTCAAATCAATACTGGAAACGCTGGGTTTCAAAAGGCAGGCATTGCACGCGAAAAGGCTGGGGTTCATACATCCGGTGACCGGGGAAAAACTCAGCTTCGACAGTGCACTGCCCACCGACATGCAGGAACTGTTAAGGCAGATCCACGTATAGGTTTAGACAAGTTTGCGACGGTGCTCAGGATGCCACTCACGGGTCCCACCGCGCATGAAAGGGAAAGGTGAAGCGACATGGCTGATAAAAGCAATGTCCCCGCGGTTCCAGCGCTGGGCGGTGAAGCCAGCCTCAACCGCTATCTTTCGGAAATCCGCAAATTTCCGATCCTCACGCCCGAGCAGGAATATATGCTCGCCAAGCGTTATGCCGAACATCAGGATCCTGAGGCGGCGGCGCAGCTCGTGACGTCGCACCTGCGCCTCGTGGCCAAGATCGCCATGGGCTATCGCGGCTACGGCCTGCCGGTCAGCGAGCTGATCAGCGAAGGCAATATCGGCCTGATGCAAGGCGTGAAGAAGTTCGAGCCCGATCGCGGCTTCCGCCTGGCGACTTATGCCATGTGGTGGATTCGCGCATCGATCCAGGAATTCATCCTCCGCAGCTGGAGCCTCGTGAAGATGGGCACCACCGCGGCGCAGAAGAAGCTGTTCTTCAACCTTCGCCGGATGAAGAACAATATCGAAGCGTTCGAGGATGGCGACCTTCACCCCGATGACGTCAAGAAGATCGCCACGGACCTCGGCGTGACCGAAGAGGATGTGATCTCCATGAATCGCCGCATGGCGATGGGCGGGGATACCTCGCTCAACGTGCCGATGCGCGAGGATGGCGAGGGCCAGTGGCAGGATTGGCTGGCGGATACCGATCCGTTGCAGGATGAGCGCGTCGCGGACGAGCAGGAAAAGACCCTGCGCCACGACATGCTGGTCGAGGCGATGGATGATCTCAATGATCGCGAAAAGCATATCCTTGCTGAACGCCGCCTCGCCGAAGAGCCCAAGACGCTGGAGGAGCTGAGCCAGGTCTATGGCGTATCCCGCGAGCGGGTTCGCCAGATCGAGGTTCGCGCTTTCGAAAAGCTGCAAAAGGCGATGATGCGGATCGCGGGCGACCGGCTAGGCAAGATGAGGCTCGCCCTCGCCTGACGGCCACAGGCGAAGCAGAAAAGGCAGGCCCCGGAGCGATCCGGGGCCTTGTCTATGTCAGGGAAAGAACGGCCCTTGTCGATCAACCCCTCGGAACGCAGGATAGCTTGAACAGCGTGAGGATCGCGCTACCACAGACGCATGACCGCTCGCTCCGCCGCTCCCCGCCGCTCCTTCCGCTGGGTTCGCGTCCCCCTGAAGATACTGGGCGCGTTCGTCCTTTTCTCGCTGCTGCTCGTCCTCATCTATCGCTTCGTGCCGCCGCCTGTCACGCTGACCATGCTGCTGGACCCCAACGGCATCACCAAGGACTGGGTGAGCCTGGATGAGATCGACCCCGACATGCCGCGAGCCGCAATAGCGGCGGAGGACAGCCGCTTTTGCAGCCATCATGGCTTCGACGCCGTCGCCATCGCGCAGGCGATGCGCCACAACGCCAGCGGCGGACGCATACGCGGTGGATCTACGATCAGCCAGCAGACCGCGAAGAACGTGTTCCTGTTCCAGGGCGGCGGCTTCATCCGCAAGGGGTTCGAAGCATGGTTCACCATGTTGATCGAAGCCATCTGGGGCAAGCGGCGGATCATGGAAGTCTATCTCAATGTCGCCGAAACCGGCATCGGCACCTATGGCGTTCAGGCCGGAGCGATGCGCTACTTCAATCATGGCGCAGGCAAGCTCACCCGCGCGGAAGCAGCCCGCATCGCCGCCATCCTTCCGCTTCCCAAGAAGCGCGCCGCCATCGCTCCGCGCGGTTTTACCCGCCGCTACGGAAATAGCATCATCAGCCGCATCGGTGTGGTGCAGCGGGATGGGCTGGATAGCTGTTTGAAGTGAGGTGCGGAGTAACCATGTTGGCGGGATAGCAGGCGCTACCGGTTCAAAATCTCGTCGTCCCCGCGCAGGCGGGGATCTATCTCACCGCACACGACTAGATTGCCGAAAGCTGCATGGGCCCCCGCTTGCGCGGGGACGGCGAAGATGGGTGGTTTGCAGATGGAAGGCTTAGAGTCGGCGTCAGCCGGAAAGCTGACCAACGCCGAGCTCGTTAATTTACCTCATTTCGAGAGGCGATGGGGCAGCGAGCTACCGGCATCATCTCCGATGAACGACGCCCACACGCCTCCTGGCAGCCATACCGTGTCCATCAGCGCTCGCGCCTGCATATCATCGTGCCCCAAAACCTCTCGTTGCCAACGATAAAGAAAGGCGGATACTCGCATGTTCGCAATGCAATGGACATGCACTGGCCTGCCTTCCAACTTAGCCATCACGTCACAGAACTTAGTGAAGTCTTCTTCGGTTGGTCGATCGAAGTCCACAGGGATGTGGATATAAGTCAAGCCAAGACGATCAAGAGAGGCAGCTTCATCAGGAAGAGCCTTTTCATGTGTGTGCAGCCCAAGATTTATCACGTGCCCAATGCCAAGCTTGGAAAGCTCGGCGAGTTGCTCTTCGGTGGGTTGGCCTGATGTAGTGACGCAGCCGTCAAGGCGCCGCCAGTTATAGATATGGGTAGGATCGGACATACGGCACCTCCATTAAAAGGGTGCCCAGGCGAGCGGCGGCTGCGTTTCGCGCTCCACGGTGGTGCTCCACCTTCCTCGCCAGTCACGCGAACGCGTATCATATACCCTATGACAGCGTCACCGCCAAGCAGGTCCATTGCTGGAACGACGAGTTCGAAGCGTATCAGTGCTTGTGCTATTCGGCAGCAATTGGCCGGTTTCAGCCGTCCACTTACATATATGCATTTAGCACAAGCATCTTAACCATTGCGGTCAGGCAACAGCTACAATCCAAGGCTAGATCATAACCTCCTGCCTCGCTCCATCAAAAAAAGGCCCGCCGCAGTTACCCGGCGAGCCTTTCATAGCAGCGAGTCTCCTCAAGCCGCGTCTTCGGCGCGCTTGTCCTTTTCGCTGAATACCCGGATCGGTTCCTTGGTCCCGGCGACGACATCCTTGTCCACAACGACCTCGCCCACGCCTTCCATGGACGGCAGGTCGAACATCGTGTCGAGCAGGATCGATTCGAGGATCGACCGAAGCCCACGCGCGCCGGTCTTGCGCTCGATGGCTTTCTTCGCGATCGCGGTCAGGGCATCATCCGTGAAGCTCAGTTCGACATTTTCCATGTCGAACAGCTTGGCATATTGCTTCACCAGCGCGTTCTTCGGTTCGACCAGGATCTTGACCAGAGCGGCCACGTCCAGATCCTCCAGTGTCGCGATCACCGGCAGACGGCCGACGAATTCGGGGATCAGGCCGAATTTCAACAGGTCTTCCGGCTCGCTCTGACGCAGCAGTTCGCCCGTCTTGCGCTCCTCCGGCGCGGCGACATGGGCGCCAAAGCCGATCGACTTGGCTTCCAGACGGTCGCCGATGATCTTTTCCAGACCCGCGAACGCGCCGCCGCAGATGAAGAGGATGTTGGTCGTATCGACTTGCAGGAACTCTTGCTGCGGATGCTTGCGTCCACCCTGCGGAGGAACCGACGCGGTCGTCCCCTCCATCAGCTTGAGCAGCGCCTGCTGCACGCCTTCTCCCGACACATCGCGCGTGATCGAGGGGTTTTCCGCCTTACGGCTGATCTTGTCGATCTCGTCGATATAGACGATGCCGCGCTGCGCCTTCTCGACATTATAGTCGGACGCCTGGAGCAGCTTGAGGATGATGTTCTCCACATCCTCACCGACATAACCCGCTTCGGTCAGCGTCGTCGCGTCGGCCATGGTGAAAGGCACGTCGAACGTCTTCGCCAGCGTCTGCGCCAGCAACGTCTTGCCGCAGCCGGTCGGCCCGACAAGCAGGATGTTGGACTTGGCCAGTTCCACCTCGCCCGGCTTGGTGCCGTGGTTGAGGCGCTTGTAATGGTTGTGCACGGCAACGGACAGGACGCGCTTCGCCCGGTTCTGGCCGATCACATAATCGTCCAGCACATCGCAGATTTCCTGCGGAGTGGGTACGCCGCCATCCTTCTTGCCGACGAGACCGCCCTTGGTCTCCTCACGGATGATGTCGTTGCACAGTTCCACGCATTCATCGCAGATGAACACGGTCGGCCCCGCGATCAGCTTCCGCACCTCATGCTGCGACTTGCCGCAGAAAGAGCAGTAAAGCGTGCTTTTGGAATCGGAGCCCGTAAGCTTAGTCATTCGCCAATCTTTCCTCCCTGCCCTTTGCGACCACCGCTCCGGGCGAGGGATGTTCTGGTCCTAGGATCATCCTAGACCGCGTCACGCCGGTTTCACAATAGGAGAAAACGGCGCGCGCGATTAAGATCCATGTCAACTTTCCGTCGTGTCCGGCAATGCCGGCCGCCGGTCGAATACCTCGTCCACCAGGCCGAAGGCTTTCGCCTCCTCCGCCTCAAGGAAGGTGTCGCGGTCCATCGCCCGCTCGATTTCCTCCAGCGGGCGGCCCGTATAGGTCGCATAGAGGGCATTCAGCCGCTGGCGGATGCGCAGGATTTCCTTCGCCTGGATTTCGATGTCGCTCGCCATGCCCTGCGCACCGCCCGAAGGCTGGTGGATCATGATGCGGGCGTTGGACAGCGCGATGCGCTTGCCCGGTTCGCCAGCCGCCAGAAGGAAGCTGCCCATCGACGCCGCCTGCCCTATGCAAACGGTGCCCACCTGCGGGCGGATATATTTCATGGTGTCGTGAATCGCCATGCCGGACGTCACGACCCCGCCAGGCGAGTTGATGTACATCCAGATATCCTTCTTCGGATTTTCCGACTCAAGGAACAGCAGCTGGGCGACGATCAGCGACGCCATATGATCCTCAACCTGGCCGGTCACGAAGATGATCCGCTCACGCAGCAGGCGCGAATAGATGTCGAAGCTGCGTTCCCCCCGATTCGACTGCTCGATGACGATGGGGACCAGCGCGGCCATGGGATCAGACATGATATCGGTCATTTTGCTCTTTCAGCTAAGGTGCTTTTGCCCGAACACTACATCGGCACAAAAGCCGGACGGTTCAAGGGGTCGCGTGAACAGGCGGCGGCTTCAGTCGCGGCGGGCGAAATCGGACGGCGCGCGGAAACCCAGATAGGCAAGCCGCCGCACCTCCCGCCGCCCGCGAACCACGGTATCGAGGATAAGGCCGCACATCGCCGACAGGGTCGCCAGGATCATGAGGCCAGTCACCAGGATCGCCGTGGGAAATCTGGGGACCAGGCCCGTTTCCATATAGGTGAGGATGAGCGGCGCCGCCAGGGCAAGGCTCATCGCCGCGAGCAGCGCCGCTATGATCCCGAAGAACAGGACGGGCCGCTCGATGCGGTAGAGGGTGATGATGGTCCGCAGGATTCGCCAGCCGTCCCGATAAGTGCTGAGCTTGCTGACGGAGCCCTCAGGGCGCGCGCCATAGACCGTCATGACCTCGGCGACCGGCATGGACAGCTCCAGCGCATGGACGCTGATCTCCGTTTCGATCTCGAAACCCGCCGACAGCACCGGAAAGCTTTTCACGAAGCGGCGGGAAAAGACGCGATAGCCGGAAAGGATATCGGTGAAGCTGCGGCCGAACAGTTGCTTCAACAGGCTGGTCAGCGCCCAATTGCCGAAGCGATGCCCGCGCCGGTAGGCTTCCTCCACCTCGCTCTTGCGGGCGCCGACCACCATGTCCAGATTATCCTCCAGCATAGCGGCCACCATGCGCGGCGCGGCGGCGGCTTCATAGGTCGCGTCGCCATCCGCCATGACATAGATGTCGGCATCCACATCCGCGAACATACGGCGGACGACGTGCCCTTTCCCCTGCTGCGATACGCGGCGGACGATCGCACCCGCTCCTGCCGCCAGTTCGCGGCTGCCGTCGCTGCTGTTATTGTCGAAAACATAGACATCGGCGGCGGGAAAGGCGCGGCGGAAATCCTCGACCGTCCGCACGATCGCTCCTGCCTCATTATAGCAGGGCAGGATGACGGCAATGCGCGGACCTTCCGTCCCCTGCGCGCCTGCCACTGCCGGAAATTCCTTCATCACCCAACTCTCTCGCCCCAACGGCGCCCCCAATCGACCTGGCGCTCCTGCGGGCAGGGCCCTGATCCGGGCTCCAGCCCCGCTAAGAGCACGATACCTCCAGCGGCGCTCCCCAGACCACATGAACGGGCCTGATTAACATTTCGTCTGCCATGGCACGGCAAAAATGAAAAGCGCCCGCGCTTCCATAGAAGCCGGGCGCCCGTCATTCAGGCAATGACAGCCTTATTCAGCCTTGGCGGCAGCCTTCTTGGCAGGGGCCTTCCGGGCTTTGGGCTTATCCTCCGCAGCGGCATCTTCGGCCACGGCTTCGTCCTTCTTCGCAGCAGCCTTCTTCGCCGGAGCCTTCTTGGCAGGGGTTTCAGCCGCAGCCTCAGCAGCAGGCGCTTCCTCAGCCTCAGCCGCCTTCTTCTTGGGAGCAGCCTTCTTCTTCGGCTTTTCCTCATGATCGTGGTCATGGCCGCAGCCGGGGCCGTGGACATGCGGTTTCAGATCGCCATCTTCCGCCTCAATCGCGGCTTCCAGCTCTTCGCGGCTGACAGCGCGGTCAGTGATCTCCGCCTTTTCGAACAGGAAGTCGACGACCTTGTCCTCATAGAGGGGCGCACGCAACTGAGCGGCGGCCATCGGGTCCTGACGGACATATTGGACGAACCGCTCGCGGTCCTGCGGGCTGTACTGCTGCGCCGCCTGCATGATGAGGCGGTTCATTTCCTGATCGGAAACGGTAACGCCGTTCGCCTGACCGATTTCCGAAAGCAGCAGGCCCAGGCGGACGCGGCGCACAGCGATGGCGCGATAGTCCTCCTTCTCCGCTTCCATCTCCTTGATGGCCGCTTCGGGATCTTCCTCATGGCTGGCTTCATGCTGAAGCTGCGCCCAGATCTGGTTGAATTCGGCCTCGACCATGCTCGGCGGCACGTCGAAATCATGAGCAGCAGCCAGCTGGTCGAGCAGCTTGCGCTTCATATAGGTGCGCGTGAGGCCGTTATGTTCCTGCTCAATCTGCCCCTTCAGCAGTTCCTTGAGCTTGTCCAGCCCTTCAAGGCCAAGCGACCTGGCGAAATCATCGTCCAGCTTGGGCTTGTCCGCGTCCAGTATGGCCTTGACGGTGACGTCGAAGGTCGCGGCCTTGCCAGCAAGATGCGCCGCACCATAATCTTCGGGGAAGGTGACGGTGATCGTCTTCTCGTCGCCCTTCTTGACGCCGGTCAGCTGCTCCTCAAAACCGGGGATGAACTGACCCGAACCAATCTTGAGCTTCACATCCTCGGCCGAACCGCCTTCAAAGGCTTCGCCGTCGATCTTGCCGACGAAGTCGATGGTCAGCGTGTCGCCGTCCTTCGCCTTGTGCGAGGCAGGATATTCTTCCAGCGCGCCCTGCTGGCTGGCGATACGGCCAGCGGCTTCATCGACCTGAGCGTCGGCCACTTCGACGGTCAGCCGTTCCAGCTTCAAGCCTTCGATGCTGGGCGCCGCGATTTCAGGCAGCACTTCCAGCGCGACCTTCACCTCTGCGTCCTTGCCGAACTCGAAGCCTTCGTCCAGCTCGACCGACGGCTGCATGGCCGGGCGCAGCTTGTTGTCGGCGATCAGCTTCTGGATGCTGTCCTGGATCGAACTGTTGAGAGCGTCGCGCTGGAGCGATTCGCCGTGCATCTTCTTGACGAGGTTGGCGGGCACCTTGCCGGGGCGGAAGCCGGGCATGCGGACCTGCGGCGCGATGGCGGCGACTTCCTTTTCGACGCGGGCGTCGATGTCCTTCGACGTGATGGTCACGGTGTAGGCGCGCTTCAGGCCTTCGTTCAACGTCTCGACAGTCTGCATCTCTTCTCTCAAACGCTTTCTTCAGCTGAATTCAGATGGCGCCTGCTATGACGCAAGGCCTGGCGCTCTGGTGCGGGCGAAGGGACTCGAACCCCCACATCTTGCGATACCAGAACCTAAATCTGGCGCGTCTACCAGTTTCGCCACGCCCGCATCGGCCGCCGGTCGGCGCGGCATAGAGAAAAGCATCCGGCGAGGCAAGCAATTGTGGATAAGTGGCGGGGAACCCGCCCGCGGCCCGCGCGTAGCCATCCCGAAGGAGAGACAGATGGCCACTCAGCCCACGCCGGAACCGATCGACATTCCCCCGCCGGATACGATCGAGCCGCAATCGCCCCCCGAAGCGCCGCCGCCGTCAACGCCGGATGAGACTCCCGGCGGCGAACCGCCCGGTTTTGTCCCGAACCGGCCTGATTACGATCAGCCCGATCGCTCCATTCCCGAGCTTCCACCGGATTGAGGCGCGCATTCATCCACAGTTTTTCTGCAACAGTGCAAAGTTTTTTTCGCTGGTTAGTCCTTATTCACCTTCCAGCGCTGGACAGGTCCATGCAGGCATGATTGTACTATGACAAACATATGAAAACGGGAGAGGCGCGGCTGACATCAAGGGGGTCAACGTGCATCATGTTCGCGCCAAACTGGACTGGTTCAAGACTGTCATCCTACCGCAGGAGGCCGCCCTTAGAGGACGGTTGAGGCGGATACTTCCCTCTACCCACGAACTCGATGACATGGTCGCGGAGGTATTGACCCGCGCCTATGCCACGGAAAACTGGGAAAATGTCACCACAGGGCGCGCCTATCTTTTTACGATAGCGCGCAACCTGGTGATCGACGCCGCCCGCCGCAACAAGGTGGTCAGCTTCGAAACGATCGCCGACCTGGAACTGTTGCAGGGCGACAATAATGTCGAAGCGCAGCTTCACGCCCGCGAAGCGCTGCGCCAGGTCGAAGCCATTGTCGACTCGCTTCCGCCGCAGTGCCGCAGGGTCTTCATCCTCCGCCGTATCCACGAAAGATCGATGCTGGAAATAGCGGCGGAGATGTCCCTGTCCGTTTCTACAGTTGAAAAACATCTGGCCAAAGCAATCGGGATAGTTATGCGGGCCTGGGCGGAACGTGAGGAAACGGATTTCGAGCGTGCAGGCGTCGGGACCAGGTTCAAGCTGCGGAAGCAGGACAGCGATCGAAGCGGAAGCCGCGCGCCTGCTGGCTAGGCTCAGCAGCGATCCCACTCCGCAGAACGAAGCCGAACTCTATGCCTGGGTCGAAGCCGATCCGCGCCACGCCGTAGCGTTCGCCCAGGCAGAGGCTGCCTGGGAAGCGGCGGAAAGGCTGAAATGCGCCGCAGCGGACGTTCAACTGCCTCCATTGACCGAAATGGTCAGCGAGGAGCAGCAGCGGCGGCTTTCCCGCAATATCATCATCGCGGCAGCACTGGCCGTAACGCTTTTCATCATCGCCGCGATCGTGACGCTGCGCACCTTCAATGATGTCGACCGGTACAAGACCGCAGTGGGCGAGATTCGGAATGTCGCCCTCAGCGACGGATCGGCGCTCCATCTCAACAGCGACAGCGAAGCCGAGGTGCGCTACACGGACAATGGCCGCAAGGTCCGGCTGATCAAGGGCGAAGCGTCTTTCCAGGTGGCGCATGACAAGGACCGCCCTTTTGAGGTTGAAGCCCGTTCGGCGGTCGTCCGCGCTGTCGGAACGGTGTTCAACGTCCGGCTGCGGCCATCGCTTATCGAACTGACCGTCACGCGCGGCGCGATTACCGTCCGCTGCGGCGACAAGGCGGCTCAGCGCGTCGCGGCCGGGAACGGCGCCGTCCTCCAGCCGCGCAACATCGTGCTGACGCGGCTTGACCCGGACATGATCTCGCAGCGCACCGCCTGGCGTCATGGGATGATCGTCCTTAACGGCGAAACGGTCGAACAAGCCGCGGGAGAGTTTAATCGCTACCGCGTCGCGCCGATCCTGATTGGCGATATGCGCGCCTCTTCGCTGCGTATCAGTGGCCATTTCCGCACGAACGACAGCCACGGCTTCCTCGCCCAGATGCAAGGAAGGCTTCCCGTGCGCGTGGTGGATGGAGAAGATGGATCAGTGATGCTGCTCTATCGGGACGAACCTGAACAGGCGAAGCCCGCGCCCTCCCCTGCCTAGGGCCTTGTTGGCCTGAACGGGATAAAGCTTAGCTCAGCAAGCCGCGAACGAATTCCGGGACCAGTTCGCTGGCCTTCCCGATCCGGCTTTCATGAAAGTAAAAGCTGCCCGCCGACGGCTCCAGATTAAGCTCGATCGTCCGGGCGCCATAGTGGCGAGCGGTCTGCACAAATCCGGCGGCGGGATATACCGCGCCCGATGTACCGATGGACAGGAACAGGTCGGCCCGGCCCAGCGCATCATCAATGGCATCCATCTGGTAAGGCATTTCACCGAAAAAGACGATGTCAGGCCTCAGACTTGGCTCACCACATCCCTCGCATCGCGTTCCTGGCGGCAACGGGCCCGGCCAGCCGGTTGCTTTCCCGCAGTGGGCGCAAAGGGCCGATCGCAGTTCGCCATGCATGTGAATGACCCGCCTCGCACCCGCCCGCTCGTGCAGATCATCGACATTCTGCGTCACGATCAGCAACTCGCCCGGCCACTGCCGGTCCAATGCCGCCAGCGCCTCATGCGCAGCATTGGGGGCTACCTCCTCCAGCTTGGCGCGCCGCTCATCATAGAAGCGGTGCACCAGCGCGGCATTGCGCGCCAGTGCCTCTGGCGTGCACACATCTTCAACGCGATGCCCTTCCCACAAGCCGTCAGGACCCCGGAAGGTCGCAAGCCCACTCTCGGCGGAGATGCCTGCGCCGGTCAGGATCACGATGTTGCGAATATCATCCATGGCGTTCCTCATGCGCGCCCGATTGTCCTGCGGACGCGAAGCCAGCTTGCAGATGACAAAGCATGCCGGGTCTGGCATCGGACGGTCAAGATCATCACGGGCAGCAATTGAAACATGGCGAAGATTGGCATTTTCGGGGCAGCGGGCCGCATGGGCCGGGCGATCGCACAGGTCGCGCTGGACGCGGGGCTGGACATCAGCGGGGGCACCGATCGGCCCGGCAGCGGCGAAGTCGCGCCCGGCATCGTGATCACCTCCGATCCTGTCGAACTGGCGCGGCGCAGCGACGTGCTGATCGACTTTTCGGTTCCGGCCGCCCTGGCCGCCCATCTCGACGCCTGCATTCAGGCGGGCAAGCCGGTGCTGGTGGGCACAACGGGATTGGAAACACAGCATCACGCCCTGATCGACAAAGCCGCTAAGTCGATCGCGGTTCTCCAGACAGGAAACACTTCGCTCGGCGTCAACATCCTTTCCGCCCTTGTGGAGCAGGCTGCGGCGCGGCTGGGCGACGATTGGGATATCGAGATTGTCGAGATGCACCATCGCCACAAGGTGGACGCGCCCTCCGGCACGGCGCTGCTGCTGGGCGAAGCCGCCGCGCGCGGACGGGGAATATCGCTGGCTGACCATAGCGCGCGCGGCCGCGACGGCATCACGGGCGCGCGCGTCCAGGGTGCAATCGGTTTCGCCGCCCTGCGGGGAGGATCGGTTGCGGGCGATCATCAGGTGATCTTCGCAACCGAGGGGGAGCGGATCGAACTTGGCCACCGCGCCGAAAGCCGCGTCATCTTCGCGCGCGGTGCGGTCAGGGGCGCGAGCTGGCTGCTTGGGCAACCCGCCGGGCGCTACGACATGAAGGGCGTTCTGGGCCTTTGACGTTCAGATGAACCGGGATCAGATATTCGACTTTTTCAGCCGTCTGGCCGAGGCGAATCCCGCGCCCCGGACGGAACTGGAATATGGCAATGATTATCAGCTTCTCGTCGCGGTCGTGCTCTCCGCCCAGGCGACCGACATCGGCGTGAACAAGGCCACGCGCGCTCTCTTCCGCGAGGTCGAAACGCCTGCGCAGATGGTGGCGCTGGGCGAGGAAGGGCTGAAGGCGCATATCAAGACGATCGGCCTCTATAACGCCAAGGCGAAGAATGTGATCGCCCTGTCGGAGATATTGGTCCGCGACTTCGACGGCAAGGTGCCGCAGGACAGGGATGTGCTGACGACCTTGCCCGGCGTCGGGCGCAAGACGGCCAATGTGGTGATGAACACCGCCTTCGGACAGGAAACCTTCGCCGTCGACACCCATATCTTCCGGGTGGGCAATCGCACCGGCCTCGCACCCGGAAGGACGCCGCTGGCCGTCGAACAGAAGCTGGAAAAGCGCGTCCCCGGCCCGTTCCGCCGCGACGCGCACCATTGGCTGATCCTGCACGGCCGCTATGTCTGCAAGGCCCGCCGTCCTGAATGCTGGCGCTGCATCGTGGTGGATCTTTGCCGCTATAAGCCGAAGACTCCCCCTCCTCCGCAAAAAGCAGCCGCTGCCGCTTCGGCAGGGTGAAACCTTTCCCATTATCATGCCGTTCAGCCAGACTGTGGTAAACAGCCGCGAAATGGCCAATTCCTGTGGCCATGACTTACAATGTGAGGAGAGACACGCATGACTTCGCCCTTCTCCACGCCCGCAACGGGCTTTGCGCTCGCACTGGCGCTCGCCTGCACCGCCCCGGCCGCCATGGCCAAATCGAAGGCCGACAATCTCGTGCCGTCCGGCAAGCCCGTGAGTTGCGTGAACTTGCAATCGATCCGCAGCACGGAGGTTCGCGACAACCGGACCATCGATTTCATCATGAACGGCAACAAAGTCTATCGAAACACCCTGCCGAACAGCTGTCCGGGCCTGGGATCGGAAAGGCGCTTCCTCTACAAGACCAGCCTGTCGCAGCTTTGTTCGGTGGACATCATCACCGTGCTTTACAATTCGCCGAACCTCAATCCGGGCGCAAGTTGCGGCCTCGGCATGTTCCAGCCGATGGCGAAAGCCGCGAAATAGAGGCTCGTGCCGTGATTTGGTGCTGGCGCCGGAGGATATGCTTTGCTAAGCGGCGCTTCGCACCAGCGACACGCACCCATAGCTCAGCTGGATAGAGCGTTGCCCTCCGAAGGCAAAGGCCAGAGGTTCGAATCCTCTTGGGTGCGCCATTACAAGGCCCGTGTCGTGATCGCTGACGGTTGGCAGCAACAAACGGCTTTGGAATTTCGCAAAGTTGCTGACAAAGCCGGTTTCGCCATGTTCACCAGCCACGCAAACATTCTTGCGGAACATGATACATCACTCATGAGGAGTGATGCCGGGAACAGCGGATTTGCCAGTCCTCAGGCGGGCAGGGCGGATTCGACAGCCCGCCCCGCGCCCTCCGGCTCCTTAGCCGCTGCGGCTTCTTCCTCCCGGATCAGCTTGGCGAGCAAGCGCCGGGCGCGCACCGCGCCCGCATCCGTGTTGAGAATGGCCGGGCGCAGATCCCAGAAATCCTGCCCATCCATGTTCGCGGCGACCTGCGCGATCATCGGCTCGTCCTCAGTCGCGAAGGTGTGAGCGACTCCGGCGTGAATTTGCTGGGTCAACTCGGCATCATCGGTCAGGACGTCGCGATACTGCGTCCAGAAATAATGGGTTGAGGTTTCGGTTTCAGGCGTCAGGAGATGCGCGGTGGGCAGGAAGATGCTGGCGCCGGGATCGCCGCCAATCTCCGTTGCACCTGAATCCAATAGCAGCGCCGCCGGGGCAGTCCAGCGCATATGGCCGCGCATTTTCGCGTTACCCTTGGGCCCGCGCCATAACATCTGGAAGAGGAGCGGCAACTCGCTACCGTCGGTCCACATATAGGACCAGACATCGCGTCCCTCCTGCTCGACGCTCACCCGCGTGTTTGCGGCCGCATCTTCTATACCCAGCAAAGGGTGCAGATAATTGACGTGCGTCAGATCCATGAGGTTGTCGATCACCAGGCGGTAGTCGGCCGGGACATGGAGGTAGCCCCTGGTTCCCACAAGTTCGGGCGCATCGAGCATTGAAAGATCGGGAATGAGCGCGGGATCGGCGGCTTCCGGCGCACCCATCCACACCCAGATTCCATGATGACGTTCCTCCACCGGATAGCTGCGTGTCACCGCGCCTGGAGGAATGATGCCGCCATGGTGGGGATTGTGGATGCAGGCCCCGGAGCGATCGAACCGCAGGCCATGATAGGGACATTGCAGCGTGTCCTGCACCAGCACGCCGCCGGATAGCGAAGCGAAACGATGCGGGCATCTGTCGCCGATCGCCGCGACCTCGCCATTTTCCAGCCGGAACAGCGCGATCTTTTCTCCGAGCATGCGGATGCCTTGCGGCTTTTCGGCCAGCGTTTCGCTCCAGCCGGCCATGTACCAGGCGTTTTTCAGAAACATTGCTCTTTCCTCTCCAGGCGCATCGCCGCTGTTTTCCATATTTTTGATCGTGCTCGCCCCGTATGACAAGGCACTGGAAATCTGATTTTTGATACTTTACGCCCGGTGGCGATGGATCTGCTCTCCCAGTTGATCACCACGGTCCGGGTGTCTTCGCCCCTGCTGTCGGAACTGTGCATCGGCAGAGATAGCTGCTGCATCATCGATGCATTTCTAGGGGCTCCTTTCCACTATGTGGTGGAAGGCCGCGTGACACTCACGCGCGGCGGCGAAACGCGAGAGCTGCAACCTGGCGATTTTCTGTTGATGCCGCGATGGACCACCTATGAGATTGCGAACGGAACCGGCGCCACGCGGCTGAGGCTGAAGGATTTAGCCGACGCTCCCAATTTGCAGCCATCCTTTGAAGCGCTCGACGGCGCGCTGCGAGTGGTTGTGGGGCCGGAGCCTTATACGGCGCGCCTCTTGTCCGGCATCGCTGTGTTCGATGCGATGAGCCTGGCCGGTCTTGGCCGCGCGCTGCCTGATATCGTGCTGCTGCCCGACGCCGCGAACCGGTTGAGGCCGTGGACTCAAGCAGCGATGGCGCTTGTCGGAGAAGGCGAGCGGCCTGCCGCTCCCGGCTTCGTCGCCATCGCATCGCGCGCCGTCGAAATGCTCGTTTCCGTGGCCTTGCGCGACTGGGCGGCTTTTGCGGAGCATGAGGCAGGCTGGCTACGGGCGGTGCATGATGAGCGGTTGGCGCGCGCGCTGAACGCCATGCATTCAGATCCCGGCAGACGCTGGACGCTGGCGGATCTGGCGCTGAGGGCGGGCATGTCCAAGTCGGTCTTTTCAGAGACCTTTCTCCAGATGCTGGGCGAAACCCCTTTCGATTATTTGAGGCGCTGGCGCATGCATCTGGCGACACAGCAACTGCTCGACACCCGCGTTTCGGTGGCCCAACTCGCATCCGAACTGGGTTATCGCAGTGCGCTTAGTTTCAGCCGCGCCTTCCGTGTGACCAACGGCTGCACGCCCGCGGAATTCCGGCGGCGTTAAGCCAGCGATTTCGACAGTGCGACCTCGCGCTCATGGTCGAGCAACTGGCGTTTGACGTCCAGTCCTCCCGCAAATCCCGTCAATGCGCCGCCGGAGCCGATAACGCGATGGCAGGGCGCGATGATCGACAGAGGATTGCGGCCGTTGGCAGCGCCTACTGCGCGGCACGCGGACGGGCGGCCTATTGCGTGCGCGATCTGTGCATAGGTCCGCGTCTCGCCGAAAGGAATCTGGAGCAGCGCTGACCAGACGGCCTTCTGAAAATCCGTCCCGCGAAAATCGAGCGGGAGATCGAATGACGTGCGGTGCCCATCGAAATATTGGCTGAGTTGGCGAGATGCCTCCGTGAAAAGCGGCAGGCCGGAATCCTCCACGCCACGTTCCCACCGGACGCGGTTTGGCGCGTCATCCTCCCACAGCAGTGCGGTCAGGCCCTGCTCGCTCGCGACCATGGTCAACTGGCCGACGGGAGACGAAAAGGTGCCGAACGCGCATGCCATGGACTGATCCTTCTTCTATCCGGCAAGAAGTAGACCATCGGAATGGCGGCCGCTTCCCGCTGCTTGCTTTCAAAGGCAGCCCGGACGCTATTTCAACCCGCCACCCATCGCCCGGTAGAGTTCGATCATATTGGCGGCGCGGGCAAGCCGGGTGGCGAGCAGGCTCCGCTCGGCATTGTACAACGTCCGCTGCGCGTCCAGCGTTGTGAGAAAAGGATCGACCCCCGCCCGGAAACGCGCCTCGGACAAGCGATACCCCGCCAGCGCGGCTTCCCTCAGCGAAGTCTGCGCCTCCACCTGAGCGGTCATGGTTCCGCGGCGCGCAAGCGCGTCGGCAACTTCGCGGAAGCCCGTCTGGACGCTTCCCTCATAAGTAGCAAGCATCGCGTCATAGGTCGCGCGGCTATAGCGCAGATTGCCCTGGTTCCTGCCGAAATCGAAGATAGGCAGGCTGGCCGAAGGCGCAGCCGACCAATAATCGCTGCCCGCCGCGAAGAGGTTGGAAAGACCGGCGCTCAACGTTCCAAATGCCGCCGTCAGCGAGATGTTAGGGAAGAAGGCCGCTCTCGCCGCGCCGATATTGGCGTTGGCGGCGCGCAGTTGATGCTCCGCCGACATGATGTCAGGGCGGCGCAGCAGAAGCGTCGATGGCAGGTCAGCGGGCAGGTTGGCCAAGGTGACATCGCCCTGCGGCATGGCGGATGGCAAATCCTCCGCAGGCACGGTCGATCCCGCGAGCAGGTTCAGGGCATTTTGATCCTGAGCGACCAGCGTGGTCGCTTCCGCAATATCGGATCGCGCCTGATCATAGCTGGTCTGCGCCTGACGCACATCCAGTTCGGAGGCGATGCCCTTGGCAAAGCGCGCTCGCGTCAGTTCCAGCGTCTTGCCGAATGCGGACGCCAGATCCTGGGAGATGCGCAGTCTTTCCTGATCGGCCGCCATGGAAAGCCAGGCCGTCGCCGTTTCGGCGATCAGGGCGACCTGTGCCGCGTTGCGCGTTTCGACGCTTGCGAAATATTGCTCAAGCGCCGCCTTGCTGAGGTTGCGGATACGGCCGAACAGATCGATTTCCCACGCGGAAATACCGACTGAAGCCGAATATATATCGGTCCGTCCCGATGCGCCAGCGGCGGCTCCCGCGCCCGGCTGCTGTTGTTGAGCGAACGGCATGTCCTGATAGGTCGCGCTGCCCCGCCCCGCGATCGTCGGCAGCAGGTCCGCGCGCTGGACCCGGTATTGCGCGCGCGCCTGCTCCACATTGGCCATGGCGACGCGCAGGTCGCGGTTGTTGGCGAGCGCCATTTCGATCACGCGCACTAGGCGCTGGTCGGTGAAGAAGTCGCGCCATGCCGTATCGGCTGGCTGGATCGCGGTCTGCCCCGGCGCAGCCTCTGGATAGGCCGGACCGGACGGGCTTCCGGCCGGGACCGGAAGCGCCGGGGTCACATATTTGGGCGCCATGTCGCAGGCGCTCAATGCCAGAGCCAAAGCGGTGGCTGTAAAGATCCTGTTCCTGTGCATTTGCCTCATGCTTCCTGCGGCGCGGCGGGCGGCTCGCGCCGGTTGGACTCCTGCTCCGCGTGGCCATGCTGGCGGAAAAGGCGTTTGACGACGGTGAAGAATACCGGGACGAAGAAGATGGCGAGCACGGTGGCCGACAGCATGCCGCCGACAACCGCGGACCCGATCGCGCGCTGGCCCCCGGCCCCCGCACCCCTCGCCAGCGCCAGAGGCAGGACGCCGAAGATGAAGGCGAAGCTGGTCATCAGGATGGGCCGCAGGCGCAGCTTGCCCGCCTCCAGCGCTGCTCGTGCAGGTGACAGGCCCGTGCGCATCTTTTCCTCGGCGAACTCCACGATCAGGATGGCGTTCTTTGCCGACACGCCGATGGTGGTGATCAGGCCGACCTGGAGGTAGATGTCGTTGTTGAGGCCCACCAGAGCCGCGGCGATCACCGCGCCCAGCACGCCGAGCGGTACGACCAGCATGACCGCGATCGGCACCGACCAGCTTTCATACAGCGCGGCAAGGCAGAGGAAGACGATCAGCATCGACAGCGCATAGACCGCCGGAGCCTGGCCGCCCGATGTCCTCTCCTCATAAGAGATGCCGTTCCATTCGAAGCCGAAGCCCTTGGGCAGCTTCGCCGCATGCTCCTCCATCGCCTTCATCGCCTCGCCCGTGCTCACGCCGGGCGCGGGCGATCCCATGATCTGCATCGAGGGGACGCCGTTGAAACGCTCCAGCTTGGCAGGGCCCTGCATCCATTCGGTGTTGGCGAAGGATGAGATCGGCGCCATCGCCCCGGACGATCCGCGCACATGCAGCGCGCCGATGGAATCAGGCGAGGAGCGGAACGGCGCGTCGGCCTGGACATAGACGCGCTTCACCCTGTCGCGATCGATGAAGTCGTTGACGTAGGAGCCGCCCATCGCCGTCGCGATCGTATCGTTGATGTCGGCCTGCGCGACGCCGAAGGCTCCGGCAGCGGCCTGATCCACGTTCAATTTCAGCTGCGCAGTGTCTTCAAGGCCGTTGGGCCGCACCTGCGCCAGCCTGTTGTCCGCGGCTGCCATGCCAAGCAACTGGTTGCGCGCGGCCAGCAACTGGTCATGGCCCAGATTGCCGCGGTCCACGAGTTGGAAGTCGAAGCCCGACGCATTGCCCAGTTCCTGAACGGCTGGCGGAACGATGGCGATCACCGTCCCCACCGGGAACTGGCGGAAGGCCCCGTTGGCGCGCTGGGCGATCGCCTCCACATTATTTTCCGATCCCTTGCGTTCGGACCAGTCCTTCATGCGGGCGAAGGCGATGCCGACATTCTGCCCCTGCCCCACGAAGCCGAAGCCCGCGATGGTAAAGACGGCAGCCACATTGTCCTTCTCTTCCGTCATATAATAGTTGCGCAGCCGTTCGAGCGTCTTTTCCGTCTCGTCAATGCCCGATCCGGCGGGCAGCGAAACCTGGTTGATCAATCTTCCCTGATCTTCGTTCGGCAGGAATCCGCCCGGCAGGCGCAGGAAGATCACGGCCATGCCGACAGCGATCAGCCCGTAGACGAGCATGGTCCTGCCACGGCTTTTCTCAAGCTTCTTCAACGCGATGCCGTAGCGGGTCACATTCCGGTCGAACATGCGGTTGAACCAGCCGAAAAAGCCCTTCTGATGCGCATGATCATGCCGCTGGGGTTTCAGGATCGTGGCGCAAAGCGCTGGCGTCAGGATGAGCGCGACCAGCACCGACAGGATCATCGAAGACACGATGGTGATGGAAAACTGGCGGAAAATCACGCCCGTGGAGCCGGGGAAGAAGGCCATGGGAAGGAACACGGCCGACAGGACGAGACCGATGCCGATCAGAGCGCCGCTGATCTCGTCCATCGACTTCTTCGCCGCTTCCTTGGGCGAAAGCCCCTCTTCCTGAATGATGCGCTCCACATTTTCGACCACCACGATCGCGTCATCGACCAGCAGGCCGATGGCGAGCACCATGCCGAACAAGGTCAGCGTGTTGATGGTGAAGCCCGCCGCATGCAGGATCGCCAGCGATCCCAGAAGCACGACAGGCACGGCAATGGTGGGGATAAGGGTCGCGCGCCAGTTCTGAAGGAACAGGAACATCACCACAAAGACGAGCAACACTGCTTCGAAAAGCGTGTGGATGACCTGTTCCACCGACAGCTTCACATAGGTCGAATTATCGACCGGAAAGTCATATTTCACCCAGGATGGGAAGCTGCCCGATAGTTCTTTGATGCGCGCCTTGACGCCCTCCACCGTATCGAGCGCGTTTGCGCCCGGCGCCAGCTTGATGCCAAAACCGGCGGCGGGATGGCCATTGAAGCGGGCGCTGAAACCGTAGCTGTCGGCCCCCAGCTCAACGCGGGCGACATCCTGCAACAGCACGGTCGAACCGTCGGGATTGCTGCGCAGGATGATCTTGCGGAATTGTTCGGGCGTGCGGAGACGCGACTGCGCCGTGACCGTGGCGTTGAGCGCCTGCCCCTTGGGCGAAGGCGTGCCGCCGATCTGCCCCGCCGACACCTGCGCATTCTGCGCCCGGATCGCCGCCTTGACGTCGCCCGTCGTGACCCTGAGGTTCGCCATCTTATAGGGGTCCAGCCAAACGCGCATGGCATAGGACGCGCCCAGCAACTGCGTGTCGCCGACGCCATTCAAGCGGCTGATCGGGTCCTGGAGCGTGGACGCGACAAAGTCGCCGGCGTCGGATTGGTCATGAATGCCGTCATCGGCATAGACCGCCATCACCATCAGGAAGGACGATGTCGATTTGGTGACGCGAAGGCCCTGCTGCTGCACTTCCTGGGGAAGCAAGGGCGTCGCCTGCGCCAGCTTGTTTTGCACCTGCACCTGCGCGATGTCGGCGTTGGTGCCCTGCTCGAACGTCAGGGTGATGGTCAGCGCACCCGCAGAATCGCTGCTGGACGAGAAGTAACGCAGATGGTCGATGCCCTTGAGCTGCTGCTCGATGATCTGGGTCGTCGTATTTTCCAGCGTCTGCGCGTTCGCTCCGGGATAGACGGTGTTGATCGTTACCGTCGGCGGCGCGATTTCGGGGAACTGGGCCACCGGCAACTGCCGGAGCGCCAGAAGCCCGGCGAGCATGATGACGATCGCGATGACCCATGCGAAGATGGGCCTGTCGATAAAGTAACGGGCCATGGCTTATTGCGCCTCGCCGGTGCCGGGCTTGATCTGCTGGGGCGGGCGCGGCTTGACCACGGTGCCCGGCCTCAAATTCTGCGGCGCTTCGACGATCAGCCGGTCGCCAGCCTTCAGCCCCTTGGTCACGATCCAGCTCTTGCCCAATGTCTCCTTCGCTTCCACCAGGCGGGTTTCGACCTTGTTCTGCGCGTTCACGACCATCGCGGTCGCACGGCCGCGTGCGTCCCTGCTGATGCCCTGCTGCGGCGCGAGGATCGCGTTCGTCTGCCGCCCCGCGACCACCCTTGCCCGCACATACATGCCCGGCAGCAGCAGCCCGTCAGGATTGGAGAATGTCGCGCGCATGGTGACTGCGCCCGAACTCGGATCGACCGTCACTTCAGAAAATTGCAGACGCCCCTCTACCCCATAGGTGCTGCCGTTGGGCAGCAGCAGCTGGACCCGCGCCCCATCGGCTTCGCTTACGCCTCCGGCGCGCAGCGCCTGGCGGAAATCGATGATCTGGGCGGCTGATTGCGTGACGTCGACATAGACCTTGTCGATGCGCTGGATGGTCGCGAGCGGATCGGCCTGCCCCGCCTGCACCAATGCGCCCGGCGTGAACAGCGACCGTCCGATGCGCCCGGAAATGGGCGCGCGAATCTTGGTGAAATTCTGGTTCACCTGAGCCGCCTCAACTGCCGCCCTTTGCGCCGCGACATCTGCCCTCGCCTGCTGCGCGCTGGCTATGGCATTGTCGGCTTCCTGACGGCTGACCGCGTTGATGCCCACCAATTCCTGATAACGCCGCGCCTGTAACGCCGTGGCGTTGATCGTCGCCTGGGCGCGGGCCAGATTGCCGCGTGCCTGCGCCAATGCGGCGCGATAAGGCGCGTCCTCAATATCGTACAGAAGCTGCCCCGCCTTCACATAAGCGCCTTCGGTGAAGAGGCGGCGGCGGATGATGCCGCTGATCTGCGGGCGCACCTCGGCCGTTTCGGCGGCGGCAATGCGCCCCGGAAGCTCGCTGATCAGCGGAGCCGACTCGACCTTGAGCGATACGACGCCCACGGACGGGGGCGGCGGCGCGGCAGGCGCCTCCTTGCCGCACCCGCTCAAGGCCAGGCTGGAAACGCAGGCCAACAATCCGACAATCAATCCCTTTGGCACCAGCCGATGCTCCGCTTTGTTATGATTCCTAGGAGTGAACGTTCATTCCGCTTGCCCGTCAGGTAGGAAGGTGGCAATGAGAGATCAAGGGTAAAAAGGGGCAGGAGGGAAATTTTGGTTGCAGCGCAACACGAACCGGGGAGTAAGGAGCGCATCCTTGGCGCCGCGCGCGACCTGTTCAATCTTCATGGCTTTCACCAAAGCTCCATGGCCGAACTTGCAAGCAGTGCGCAGGTATCTGTGGGCCAAATCTACCGCCTGTTCAAGAGCAAGGAAGATATTATCAGCGCCATTGTGGAGGTCGATTCAACTGAGCGGCGGAACGAAATTGTCGCGCTGCAAAACAGTCTGCACAACGGTGAGATCGATATCGAGGACGCTTTTGAACAGCTTTTCCTGACGGCGCTGAGCGATCATGAGGAAGCCTTGTCCTTCGACATATTGGCCGAAGCGTTCCGCAACGGCCGGGTCGGCGAGACGATTGCGATGCTGTGCGGCGACCTGCGCCAATGCCTGCACGATTTCGCCTGCGCGGCCAATCCAGATCTGGACGAAGCCAGCCTTCTTCAAGCCAAGGAGATGATCATGGCGTGCATGTTCGGTTTCGGCCACCGCAGCCTCTCGCGCCCGGAACTGAGCGCTGCAACAACTGCCAGAGGCGCGGCGCGGATGATCATCGCCGCCCTTCGCGGGATCGGCTAAGCCCCGTTCACCAGCATCCTGACGCTTTTCTCAAGGGGGCGTTCATCGCGCCTCCACCCCCTGCGGCAGAACCACCGCGGACCAGCTTCTGCCCGGCTTTAGATATTTGACCGCCAGCGCCTGAATCTGCGCGGGCGTGACGTCCAGCATGTCCTTGGCCATGGTCTGCATCGCCTGGACATAGCGCGGGTCGTGCGCGGCCCCTTCCATCTGGTTCATCCAGAAGGCGTTGCCGGTCCCCGCCCGCATCAGCAATTGCCGCATCGGCGCCACCGCGCGCTGCAATTCGTCATCGCTCACCGGATTTTTCGCGAGGTCAGCGGCAGTATCCTTCACGACGCCGTAGAAATAGTTGATGCGGTCGGGGCGCACCTGGCTGGTCACCAGAATATAGCCGCCATTTTCGTAGGAGAAGGGCCAGCTATTCTGCACGCTGGGCGAATAGGCCGCGCCTTCCGTCGACCGCAGCTTGTCGAACAGGCGGTCGTTGAAGATCTGCGTCAATATTTCCAGCTGCCGCGCCTCCGTCTGGAGCGCGAAGCCGCCCGCCGTAGGCCATGCCATGACGGCGGCGGCCTGATCCTTGCTGCCCGTGTGGCGCAGGACGACGGGCTTGGACACCGGAGCCGGGAAGCGCATCACCTTGTTCGCCGCTGGCACCGGCTGTTCGGAACGCGGGGGCAGCGCGCCGAAGGTGGCGGCCACCGCCTGGATGGCGTCGTCCGGCTTCACCTGCCCGAATATCTGCACCTCGATCGGCCCGGAGGCGAGCAGCGGTTCCCATGTGGCCCGGAACGCCTCCGGCGTCAGCGCCTCGATCTCCGCGCGCGAAGGGGTGCGGAAGCGCACATCCTTGTCATGGAGCAGCCAGTTGAGGTCGCGCGCGAGCACCGAATCGGGCGCGCGCGCCATGGCGTCATAGGCCAGCGCCGCTCCCGTCTTCACGCGGGCGATCGGCGCCGGGTCCCATCCGGGGGCGAACAGCTTGGCCGCGAACAGTTGGAGCTGATCCTTATAATCGGCCGGACGTGTGACCGCCTGAAACTCGAACGCATCGTCGTCGATCGAAAAATCCATGCCCATGCGGCGGCCGTTGGTCAGTTCGTCCAGTTCCCGCTGCCCCAGCTTGCCGATGCCGCTCGCCACCAGCGCATAATTGGCCGCCCAGCCAGCCACGGGTTTGGACGGCGAAAATGCCTGCTGGCCATGGCCGAAGCGGACGTTGATCCTGACCTTCTCTGTTTCCGCATCATTGGCGAAGAGGGTCAGCTTCACGCCATTGGCATAGGTGATGCTCTCCATGCCCGGCAGGCCAACGGACGCACGGGACACGACCTTGCCCGGCGCGCCGATCTTGGGCAGGTCGGCCATCGTCACCGGCTTGGCTGACAGGCGCGCATTGGTCGCCGCCTTGACCGGAGCAGCCACGGCTGCCGCCAGCTTTGCGTCCAATCCCGGCTGGACCTTTCCAGTCACCAGCATGGCGCGGAACACGCCCGCCGAAAAAAGCCGTCGCGTCGAATCCAATATCTTCTGCGGAGTCATGGACGCTTTGCCGGAGCGGAAAATGTCCAGTGCCGCCTGCGGGCTGACGGTCGTTTCCCGGATATCGACCGCGCTCACGAGATCGCTCGCCTGCTTCGCGCCAGCTTCGGTGTCGGCATTTTCGACCTGAATGGCCAGCGCCGTGTCGAGCTGGGCATATTCGCGGTCGATTTCCTGCTGGCTGGGCGGGCTGGCCTTCGCATCCTCAATGATGGCGCGAACGTCCGCCAGCGACTTTTCCCAATTGTCACCCGCAGGCAGGATGGTGACGAAAGTGCCGTCCGCCGACCGGCTGATGTCCTGCTGGTCGGCACTGGCTTGCAGGAAACTCCCTCCGCTGCGCGCCGCCTGCTCAAGACGGCGGCTGACGATCTGGAGCGCCAGCATGTCGGTCAGCTTGTCCTGATTATAGACGATCGTGTCCGCACGCGGCTTCCACGGGCGCAGCCATGCCATGGTCAATCCGGTCGGCGCGCCGGGCTCCACCGTCACCCTGGTCGCAGGCGCCTTGGGATCAGGCTCGCCAAAGTCGGGCAGCGGCGCACCCTTGCCCGGCACGGACCAGCTCGCAAATTGATCCTTGACCAGTTGTTCGGCCATGGCCGGGTCCATGTCGCCCGAAATGGCGATGACGGCATTTTCCGGGCGATACCAGCGCTTGTGGAACGCCTCCATCCGCGCGGCGGTGACGGCGTTCAGCGTCGCCACAGTGCCGATCGGGCTGCGTTCGGCGAGCAACTGGCCCGCGAAGAAATGTTGCCGGGTGGCGTCCGAAATGCGCATCTGCGGGCCTTCGCCCTCACGCCGTTCCGCCAGCACCACGGCCCGTTCCGCATTGACGGCGCTGTCGATGATATTCGGGTCCGCCATCATCCCCGCCAATATTTTCAGGCTCTCGCCCAGGCTGGCCTGGCTCGCCTGAGGCAGGTCCAGCGCGTAGGTCGTGCCGGTGGGCGTCGTTTGCGCATTGCTGTCACTGCCGAAGGTGACGCCCAGCCGCTGCCAGATGCGCTTGGATTCGCCATCGGGCACATGGCGCGAACCGCGAAAGGTCAGATGCTCCATGAAATGCGCGTAACCAAGCTCGTCCGGCTGCTCCATCAGCGATCCGGCGTCGATGCGCAGGCGGACGGAGACCTGACCGGGCGGCACGCCATTGCGGCGGATCGCATAGCGCAGGCCATTGGACAATTGGCCGAAGCGCCACGCCGTATCGATGGGAACGTCGCTATTTTCGTACAGCCATGGCCGCACCTGCGGCTCGGCCGTCTTGGGACCCGCAGGGGAAGAAGCAATGACCGGCTGCGTCCGCGCGGAAAGCGGGACGGGCGAACCCGAAATCAGCAGGCCAAGAACTGTCAGCGAAACGGCAGAACGCCGGAAGGAAAGGCTCATGGCGCGACAGCCTAGAGCCAAATTCCTGAATGGCTACTGACGATTCTGTTTCACACCCCGTCCCTGGAGCGGATCGGCTTGCTTGAGGGCGTCAGCGGGCGGTCCGCTGAACAGCGGCCTTATGCGCGCCAACCCCGCTGCGACGGCGGCGGAACGGCTTTTTGGCGGGGGTTTCGCCGTCAGGGCGATGGGCCCGTTCAGCGCCGCCGCGCTGCTGCCGCTGCTGTTGATCCTGATAGCGGCGCTGCCCCTCGGCCCGCTTCGCCTTCTGTTCCGGCGTCTGCTCCCGCCCCTTCCGCTGCGGCGCTGCCTTGGGCAGGTTGCGGACCGCTTCGACGAAGTTTTCAGGCAGAGGCACGATGTCCAGCTTCACGCGGGTCGTGCGCTCGATCGCTTTCAGATAAGGACGTTCATCATCCGCCACGAAACTGATCGCGACGCCCTCCGCCCCGGCACGCGCGGTACGGCCGATGCGATGGACATATTGTTCGGGAACGTTGGGCAGTTCGAAGTTGATGACATGGCTGACGCCCGACACGTCGATGCCGCGCGCCGCGATGTCGGTGGCGACCAGCAGCTTCACATGGCCATGGCGAAACGCCTGCAAGGCAGTGGTGCGCTGGGCCTGGCTCTTGTTGCCATGGATCGCGACCGCCTGAATGCCCGCGCCTTCCAGGAAACGTACGACGCGATCCGCGCCATGCTTGGTGCGGGTAAAGATCAGCGCGCGATCGATTGGCTCGTTCCTGACGGTAAGGGTCAGGAGCGCCTGCTTTTCCGCCTGATTGACGAAGGTCGCCTGCTGGCGCACCCGCTCGGCCGTGGTGGACTGCGGCGCGACGCTCACCTTCACCGGATCGTGCAGGAACTGCGCGGCCAGCGCCTCGATCTCGCCCGGCATCGTGGCCGAAAAGAAGAGGTTCTGCCGCTCCCTGGGCAGCAGCTTGGCAATGCGCTTCAACGGATGGATGAAGCCCATGTCCATCATCTGGTCGGCCTCGTCGAGGACGAAGATTTCCGTGTCCTTGATGGTGAAGGCGCGCTGGTCGATCAGGTCGAGCAGACGGCCCGGAGTAGCGACCACGATATCGACGCCGCGCCCCAGCGCCCTGATCTGCCGGTTGATCGGTACGCCGCCGAACACGACCTCCACCGACAATTTCAGGAAGCGGCCATAGTCGCGGAAGCTCTGGGCGATCTGCGCCGCCAGTTCGCGCGTGGGCGACAGCACCAGCATCCGGCATCCCTGCAAGGGCGTCGGCTTGGGATTGCGGGCGAAATGATCCAGGCTGGGCAGCGCGAAGGCCGCCGTCTTGCCAGTGCCGGTCTGCGCTATGCCGCACAGGTCCTTTCCTTGCAGCAGCACGGGAATGGCCTGCGACTGGATGGGCGTGGGCGAAGCATATTTCTTGGCGGCGAGCGCCCGGAGGATCGGCTCGGCAAGGCCAAGGTCGGTAAATTGCATTGGATAAAACTCACAAGTCGGGCGATGCGGCAGCACGGCCTGCTCATGCAGACCGGCGCGCAAGGCGGGTTACGAAACGACCCGCGTGAAAAGGGAAGCCTCAAAGCTTGACGCAGACTTTCATTGGCCGGCCCCTTCACCCTTCCGGGCCGGGACGATCACGCTGCCAATCGCTATGGAACTTGAAGATGCCCCTGCTGCGCTGCGGCGCATATGGTCCAAACGGCGATAAAAAGCAAGTGGCCCCGGAACATAGGCCGGGACCACCCTCATACTGATATCATCTGATCGTAAGGCCGTGCCTCGCTAGAGGGGGACTTCGACATGCTTGCCGCGCATTTCGGCGCGCACGTCGCCGCCGAACATCTGCTTGAACATGCCGCCCAGCGACATATCCGCACGCCAGATTTCGGCGTGGCCAAGGTCGAACCGCAGCATCAGCAGATTGGGGTCCTGCCGTCCGCCCGGATACCAGGCGGCAACATCATGGGTCCAATACCGATCGATTACCGCCGGGTCCGTTTCCTCCGTCAGCGTCCCGTCGATGCAGGCGAACAGATAATGGCCCTTGCTGGAAAACTGCGCCATCGCGGGGCCGCCCGCAGCCAGCCGGTTATCCTTGCTCGTATAGAACCAGAAGCAATGGTTCGCGCCGGGGTCCAGTTGCGCCGTCATCGGCAAGCTATGATCATGCGAGCCCTGTAGGCCAATCATCAGAAAGGGGCTTTGCGCAAGCTCGGTCCAGAAGCGGTGACGGATGTCGGCCTCGTTGCTCATCTTGTCTCTCCTGTTCGTGAACACGGAATCAATCGATAAGCATGCGGCAGGGTTCCGCACGTCCAGCAGAAAGCTTGATCTCGCGCGGTCTTGTCTCCACATAGCGGCCATGCTGATCGAGACCGAACCCACGCCCAACCCGGCAACCGTCAAGTTCATCCCCGGCCGTGTCGTCATGGGCATGGGAACGCGCGATTTCGCCACGCCGGAAGAAGCGGAGGCATCGCCCCTCGCCTCGGCGCTGTTTGGCCTGGGCGACGTGACCGGCGTCTTCTTCGGCGGCGACTTCATTTCCGTGACCATCGCGCCCGGAGCGGAATGGAGCGACGTGAAGCCGGACGTGCTTTCGATCCTGCTTGAACATTTTTCCGCCAACATGCCGCTGTTCCCGGCCGGTTCGGCGGGGGGCATCGTCGTTCCCGAAGAAGAGGAATTTGCCGACGACCCCGCCGATGCGGAGATCGTGGCGCAGATCAGGGAGCTGATCGACACGCGCGTCCGCCCGGCGGTGGCGAATGACGGCGGCGACATCGTCTATCGCGGTTTTGAGCGGGGCACGGTATATCTGCGCATGCAGGGCGCCTGTTCGGGATGCCCCTCCTCCACCGCGACGCTCAAGAACGGCATCGAGCAGTTGCTGAAACATTATGTGCCCGAAGTGACGGAAGTGCGCGCGGTTTGAGCGCTTGCCGGACGTCATTGGCAAAGCCGGACGGATCGACTAACCGCTGAACGGGCCGATCCGTTCGCGGTTTCTCACAGGGGACTTTCTTGCGCATTCTCGTCATCGACACCGCTACGCAGGCGCTGTCCGTGGCGCTGCTCGATGACGGCCAGGTGCTCGGCCATGTTCATGAGATTGTCGGCCGGGGCCATGCCGAAGCGCTGCTTCCCGCCATCGCCGCGCTGCCCGATGGCGGCCGCGCGGACAGGATCGCGGTGGATGCCGGGCCGGGCAGCTTCACCGGCGTACGCATCGGCATTGCGGCGGCGCGCGCGCTTGCGCTGGCCTGGTCGCTCCCCCTAAATGGCTATGGCGCGCTTTCCCTGATCGCGGCGAAAGCGGCGGCGGACCATGAAGGCGGCCCGATCGCGGTCACCATCACCGGAGGGCATGGCGAACTGTTCTGGCAATGTTTCGAAGCGGACGGGCTGACGCCGCTCACCAGCCCCGCCTCCACCCCCATCTCGGCACTGGCCGCACAGCTCGATCATCCCGTCATCTACGGGACGGGCGCGGAGGCGCTGATCACCGCCAGAGGACATGGGGTCGCCGTCAGCCGTTATCCCGATTCCGCAGACTATCCCTTGATCGCGGCTTTGCCCGCGCTGCCCCCCTCCCCCATTTATTGCCGCGATGCCGATGCGCGGCCCATGGCGGAGCGGCCAGCGAAATGATCTCCGGCCTGACGCTCGACAGCTTTGAAGAGGCGGAGCGCAACGCCATGGCCGACGCCATGGAGGTGATGACGCAGGCCTTCGATCCCGCCTATGGCGAGGCATGGACCTTGTCACAGCTTGCCGGGGTCATGACGATGCCGGGAACATGGCTGACCATCGCGCGGGTGGATGCCGCCGTGCTTGGCTTTGCCCTGGTCCGGTCGGTGCTGGACGAGTGCGAACTGCTGCTGCTTGCGGTGCATCCGCTGTGGCGCGGGCGGGGTGTCGGGCGGACATTGTTGCTCGACAGTATCAAGACCGCGCGCCGCCGCGGCATAAGAACGATGAACCTGGAAGTCAGGTCATCCAACAATGCTATAAAATTGTATGAAAATGTCGGCTTTGAATATGTACATCGACGTCCCGGTTATTATCGCGGCCAAGATGGACAACTTCATGATGCGCTGAGCTTGCGTATAGAAATAATGGAATAGCCTGCATCCTCCCTTGCTAAACGGATGCCAAGGGTATAATCCGACCATACCGCTCCTGAAATGATTTCGGGAGGCGGGTCGCATCTAAAACCAGCCTTCGCAGGATAAGAAAAATGGAAACCGAATCGGCGCAGAACGAACTGCTTATTACTTTGACGTCTGATATTGTCGCGGCTCATGTCTCGAACAACAGCGTCGCAGTTTCTGATGTCTCCACTCTCATTCAGAATGTTCATGCCGCGCTTTCCGGGCTGGCGACGCCCGCCGCCGCGCCGGAAGTGAAGCCGGAGCCGGCTGTTTCCGTGCGATCCTCGATCAAGCCGGATTACATCATCTGCCTGGAAGACGGGAAAAAGCTGAAGATGCTCAAGCGGCATCTGATGACCCATTATCAGATGACGCCGGAAGATTACCGGGCGAAATGGGGCTTGCCCGCCGATTATCCGATGGTCGCGCCCAACTATGCCGAACAGCGCCGCTCGCTGGCGAAGAAGATCGGCCTTGGCACCAAGCGCCGCCGCGCCCGCGTCAAATAAGGACGCTTGACGCCATCCGTCATGACGAAGGGGCGCATCGGCCATGCGCCCCTTTCATGCTGTGGGAAAAGCCGCTAGCTTCGCCCCACCATCCGATTACAGAAATGAGCGAACCTTCATGAACCGCAAGATCGACGTGGAAGCCCTTTGCCAGGAAAAGGGCCTGCGTATCACCGAGCAGCGCCGCGTCATCGCGCAGGTTCTGAGCGACGCGTCCGATCACCCGGACGTGGAAGAGTTGCACAAGCGCTCCTCCGCCATCGATCCGGGCATTTCGATCGCCACCGTCTATCGCACCGTCCGCCTTTTCGAAGAGGCGGGCATCCTTGAACGTCATGATTTCGGCGATGGCCGCGCGCGCTATGAAGCAGCGCCGGAATCGCATCATGACCATCTGATCGACGTCGAAACCGGCAACGTCATCGAATTTGTCGACCCGGAACTGGAGCAGTTGCAAAAGCAGATCGCGGAACGGCTGGGCTTCCGCCTGGTCGATCACCGCATGGAGCTTTACGGCGTCTCGCTCGAACGGAAGAACTGACCGGCTTGCCCAGGTTGCGCCGGTGGCTGCGGACAGGGGCGCTTACGGGCAGCCTGCTCCTGTGCCTTCTTCCTCACCTGATCTGGCGCGCATTGGGCAGGCGATCCCCCTGGCCGCGCCTTTTCCTGGGCATGGCGGCGCGCTCCATCGGCGCCCGCGTGCGGACCGAAGGCCACGCCTTTCGCGGCGACAGCTTCATCATCGCCAACCATGTAAGCTGGATCGACATATTGGCCCTGGGCGGAGCCACCGGCGCCGCCTTCGTCGCTCATGACGGGATAGCGGGCTGGCCGGTGATCGGCTGGCTCGCGGCGCAGAACAACACGCTTTTCGTCGCGCGCAACCGGCGCGGCGCGCTGGCGCATCAGATCAGCGGCCTGCGCGCCGCCCTGGCCGGGCATCAGCCGGTCGCCCTGTTCCCGGAAGGCACGACGAGCGACGGCAGCGGCCTTCTGCCCTTCAAGCCGTCGCTGCTCGCCGTTCTGCTGCCGCCGCCGCGCGCCGTGATGATCCAGCCGGTGCATATCGATTACGGTGCGGCCACCGCGGACATCGCTTGGCACAGCGACGAAGCCGCGGGCGCGAACGCAAGGCGGCTGCTGGAAAGGAGGGGGCCCCTCGACGTGACCCTGCGTTTCCTTGAGCCTTTCGACCCGCTGCAATATCCCGATCGCAAGCAACTCGCGGCCGTGACGAGCGAAAGGATCGCCGCCAGTATCGCGCGCCACCTGCCGCCTTTCACTTGCGCGGCGGCGGCTGTATAGCTGGACCGCATGAATCGTAACAACGCTCCCAAGACTCCGGCCACATTCCACGTCAAATCCTTCGGCTGCCAGATGAACGTCTATGATGGCGAGCGCATGGCCGAGATGCTGGGCGAGCGCGGCATGAGCGCCGCAGCCGATGGCGCGCAGGCCGATCTCGTCATCCTCAACACCTGCCACATCCGTGAAAAGGCAGTGGACAAGGTCTATTCCGACATCGGCCGCCTGACGCGCGAGGATGGCACGCGTCCGATGATCGCCGTCGCCGGCTGCGTCGCGCAGGCTGAAGGCAGTGAGATCAGCCGCCGCGCGAAAAGCGTGGACATCGTCGTCGGTCCGCAGGCCTATCACCATCTGCCCGAACTGATCGAAAAGGCCGGGCGCGGCGAGGAGGCGGTGGACACCGACATGCCGCTCGCCTCCAAATTCGGCGCGCTTCCCGCCCGCACCAAGCAGGCCCGCCCGACCGCCTTCCTCACCATCATGGAAGGATGCGACAAGTTCTGCACCTATTGCGTCGTGCCCTATACGCGCGGCGCGGAAATCAGCCGCAGCTGGTCCGCGATCCTGGATGAGGCAAGGGCGCTTGTCGACGGGGGGGTGCGCGAAATCACCCTGCTGGGCCAGAATGTGAATGCCTGGACCGGGGAGGACGCAAAGGGCCGCGCGCAGGGCATGGATGGCCTGGTCCGCGAACTGGCGAAGCTCGACGGCCTCCAGCGCATTCGCTACACCACCAGCCATCCCAACGACATGAGCGACGGCCTCATCGCCGCGCATGGCGAGGTGGAAAAGCTGATGCCTTTCCTCCATCTGCCCGTGCAGTCAGGCAATGACCGTATCCTGAAGGCCATGAACCGCAGCCACAGCGCGGACAGCTATCTGCGCATTATCGAACGCGTCCGCGCCGCGCGCCCGGACATCGCCCTGTCGGGGGATTTCATCGTCGGCTTCCCCGGCGAGACCGATGCGGAGTTTGAAGATACGCTGAGGATCGTCGAGCAGGTGCGTTACGCGCAATGCTATTCGTTCAAATATAGCCCCCGCCCTGGCACCCCTGCGGCGGAGATGGACGGGCAGATCCCGGCCGAGGTGATGGACGAGCGGCTGGCGCGGTTGCAGGCGCTGATCAACCGGCACCAGGCCGAATTCAACGCTGCCGCCGTGGGACGCCGCACTGATATTCTGCTGGAACGCAAGGGCCGCCATCCAGGGCAGTTGATCGGCAAAACGCCCTGGCTGCAATCAGTGCATATAACCGCGCCGGAACTTTTTATCGGCGATATGGTCGAAGTGGATATCATCAGCGCCGGCCCGAACAGTCTGGCCGGTCAGCCCAGCAGGAGGAAGGCCGCTTGAACCTACTCACAGTCGTTCCCGGAAATGCGGGAACCCATCTCCGAACCTGTCCGCCAGGCTCGACGGGAAAGAGATGGATAGCCGTCCCCACGGCTGCGACAGAAGTAGGAAAGGGCTGACCCATGTCCAAGAAACCGAACCAGAATCATCGTCTCGGCGCTGCCGAACGTGCCCGGTTGGAGGTGACGTTCGAAAAGCCGCACCTGCTGGGAACGCTGTTCGGGCAATATGACCAGAATCTGGTCGCGATAGAGAATCGGCTGGGCGTCTACATCGCGGCGCGCGGCAACAAGTTGCAGATCGAGGGCGACCCCGAAGCCGCCGCGCGCGCACGCGACGTTCTGACCGGCCTCTATAATCGTATCGTCGCCGGGCAGGAGATTGACGGCGGCGCGGTTGAGGCGGTCATCGCCATGTCCGCCGAACCCACGCTGGACGGCATCATTCGCCACGATGTCGCCGAACCACCCAAGGTGATGATCCGCACGCGCAAGAAGACCATCGTCCCCCGGTCATCGACCCAGGTCACCTATATGGAGGCGCTGACCCGGAACGATATCATCTTCGCGCTTGGCCCCGCAGGCACCGGCAAGACCTATCTCGCTGTCGCCCAGGCCGTCAGCCAGCTCATCACCGGCAGCGTCGACCGGCTGATCCTGTCACGCCCCGCCGTCGAAGCGGGCGAGCGGCTGGGCTTTCTGCCGGGCGACATGAAGGACAAGGTCGACCCCTATCTGCGGCCGATCTACGACGCGCTCTACGACACGCTGCCCGCCGAGCAGGTGGAGCGCCGCATCGCATCGGGCGAGATCGAGATCGCTCCCCTCGCCTTCATGCGCGGCCGGACGCTCTCCAACGCCTTCATCGTGCTGGACGAGGCGCAGAATACCACCATCGCCCAGATGAAGATGTTCCTCACCCGCTTCGGCGAGGGCAGCCGCATGGTGATCTGCGGCGATCCGCGTCAGGTCGATCTGCCGCAGCCGGGCATCTCCGGTCTGGCGGACGCGGTCGCTCGCCTGGAGGGCGTGGAAGGCATATCGGTCGTTCCATTCGGTATCGGCGACGTCGTGCGCCATCCGGTCGTGGGCCGCATCGTTCAGGCATATGAGGGGCCGGATGCCTAGACCGGCTCACCGCGCCCCTTCCCTTCGTGCCAAGACCTTCACCACCATCAACAGAGCCTTGACCCTATGATAGAAGTCGCCGTCCTCCACGATCAGGGCTGGCCGGGCGCCGACTGGGACATGCTCGCCCAGCGTGCCGTCGCCGCGGCCATTACCCACAGCCCCTACGCATCCTTCGCAACCGACCAGGCGCTGTACGAGGTCGCCGTCAAGCTGACCAGCGACGAGGAGGTGCACGCGCTGAACCGCGCCTATCGCGACAAGGACCGGCCCACCAACGTCCTGTCCTTTCCAATGGTGCAATCGGACCTGCTGGAGGCCACAGCGAACACCGACGATGGCGAAGTGCTGCTGGGCGACATCGTCCTGGCGGAGGGCGTGTGCGCCAGCGAAGCGGCGGCCAAGGGCATATCCATCGCCGATCATGCAACCCATCTTATCATCCACGGCACTTTCCATTTGCTGGGCTATGACCATATGGAAGACGCCGAGGCCGAAGCGATGGAAGCGCTGGAAACACAATCGCTGCTGAGCCTTGGCATCAACGATCCTTATGGGGATCGCTAGATTTTTGCTGCCGATCGCTTTAGCAGCCAGATATACAAGCATTGAACAGGGGAATAGGAAGGCAGATGGCTGAGGGCAGCCCAAAGGACGGCAACGGTTCCAAGGAATCGGACAGTAGTAGCCAGGAAGGTGGCTTATGGAGCGGCCTCAAGTCGCTCCTCTTCGGCGAGGAAGAAAGTCCTAGCCTTCGCCGCGAACTGGAAGAAGCGCTGGACGAATATGATGAGGAGGAGCAGGAGGAAGGCTCCGCCGCTCCCGCCAAGGGCGACCTTTCGGCGATCGAACGCCAGATGGTCCGCAACCTCCTGCACTTTTCAGAACATACGGTAGATGACGTCGCCGTCCCTCGCGCGGATATCATCGCTATCGAGGAAAAGGCGAGCTTTTCCGATCTCGCCGCGCTGTTCGCCGAAGCGGGCCACAGCCGCATCCCGGTCTATCGCGACACGCTGGATACGATCGTCGGCATGATCCACATCCGCGACGCCTTCGCGATCCTGGCGGGCAAGGCCCCCGTGCCGGACAGCATCGCGCCTTTGATCCGCCAGCCGCTCTATGTGCCCGAAAGCATGGGCGCGCTTGACCTGTTGGCGGAAATGCGGGCCAAGCGTACGCATCTGGCCATCGTCCTGGACGAATATTCGGGGACGGAAGGCCTGCTGACCTTTGAGGATCTGGTGGAAGAGATTGTCGGCGATGTCGAGGACGAGCATGACGACGCGCCCGAAGCGCTTCTCGTCCCGCTCGACCATGGCCTGTGGGAAGCCGACGCCCGCGCCGAACTGGACGATGTCGCCAAGGAGATCGACAGCCGCCTCGCCGATATAGAGGAAGATGTCGATACGCTGGGCGGCCTCGCCTTCGTCATCGCCGGACGCGTGCCGGAGGCCGGGGAGATATTGGAACATGAACAGAGCGGCTGGCGTCTTGAAGTGATCAGCAGCGACGGACGCAGGGTCAAGCGCCTGCGCCTGCATCCGCCGGTGAACCAGGACGGCGGCGAGGAAGAATGACAGCTACGGCGGCCGCTCCGGCTGGACATAACGCGCCATAATGTCCGGTTTCGCGGTTTCCGCGCGGCGCTGGAGCGCCCTCGCCCTGCTGTTGCTCGCCTTCGGGCTTTCTCCCCAGCTGCGCGCGGAAACGCCGTGGACGCTGGTTAAAAGCTATCCTCACGACCCGGCCGCCTTCACCGAAGGACTATTCTTCCATAACGACGCTTTGTTCGAAAGCACGGGGCTGGAAGGGCAATCGGAAATCCGCAGGGTCGCGCTGAAGGATGGGCAGGTGCTCGAACGCCGCGTCATCCCCCCGCCCTATTTCGGCGAAGGCATCGTCAACTGGAAAGACCGGCTGATCAGCCTCACCTGGCGGCACCGCACGGGTTTCGTGTGGAAGCTCGATGACTTTTCCCCGGTTGGGCAATTCCGCTATGAAGGCGAAGGCTGGGGCCTGACGCAGGACGGCCATAGCCTGATCATGAGCGATGGCACGGCCCAGCTCCGTTTCCTGGACCCGGAGCAGCTCACCGAGCAGCGCCGCATCACCGTGTCCTTCAACGGCCGCCCCGTGGACCGGTTGAATGAACTTGAATATGTGAAGGGCGAAATCTGGGCCAATATCTGGTACGACAGCCGGATCGCGCGCATCGACCCGCGCACCGGAACAGTCATCGACTGGATCGACATCTCACCCCTTTACGAGGCAAGCGGCGCGAAAGACAGCGAAGCGGTTCCGAACGGCATCGCGTACGATGCCAAGGGCGACCGCCTGTTCATCACCGGCAAATATTGGGCGAAGCTGTTCGAGATCAAGGTGAAACGCGAGAGCATCGCCCGGTAGAACATGCTCCGTGCGGGCTAAGCTGTCGAAGCCCTCCCGATCCTGTCATCAACTCGCCTTCTTCCGCCGCGTCTCCCATCCCTTCTTTGCCGCAGCCGAGCGATCGGCCGCCGACCGCCGGACAGAGGCCGCGCCGCCCTTCCGCCCGCCCTTGCGCGAAGATACGTGCGTGTCGGGCTTGCCGCGCCCGGAACCGGACTTGTTGCCGCCGCCCGATTCCTTGTTCACCGTGGCCCAGGCCCGCCGTTCCGCCTCCTTGTGGGAAACGCCGCGCTTCTCATAACCTTCCTCAATATGCTCCGCCTTGCGCTTCTGCTTGCCGGTATAGCTGCTCTTGTCGCCCTGGGGCATGGATCGTCTCCTGTGCAGTCATCGCCCTGTTCAACGTACCGTCTCGCTTCCCGTTCACTCCGCTACGCCACCGTTACGATCGTTGCGGAACGGAACCGAATGGGCGGCGTTCCTCTGGCCATGGAGCAGCGCACCCTTATCGAAAGGCTGGCCCGCCACCTTGCCGCCGGTGATCCCGATCAGTGGCAGGGCCGGGTGGCCGACGCCGCAAGCATCCTCGCCATCATGAAGGACCCTGACGCCCATATGCGCGAAGCGGGGGATGAGACGCTGTGGCGCGCCATGATCGACGCCGCGCTGCGTCAGCGCTGGCAGGTCGCTGGCGGAGAAGGCGGCGACGAAGCGCGCCCCGGCACGGATGAGGAAGGCGAATTCCGCCTCCATCCCCATGGCGTGACCGACAGCCGTGCCGAATGGGTCCATGTTCACAATCCGCAGGAGAAATCATCATGAAGGGGCTGCTGAAACTCGCGTTCCTGACCGGGCTGGGCACAGTCGCCTGGAAAAGCTGGAAAGAGCGGCAGGCGAAAGCCGCGCCTGACGACCGCGCGCCGGTGGGATCGTCGGGCATCGTGCGGGATGCAGGGCCGGAAGAACAGCATATCGACGCCCGCGATTGGGACATGGTGGACGAGCAGGTCGACGAATCCTTCCCCGCCAGCGATCCGCCCGGAAACTATCGCGGCGTCGCCTGACGCAGCCCCGGCGCTCTTGTTGCTCCACAGCGGCCGCCGCCCTATGAGGCGGTAGCTGGCGGGCGGCCGCCTGCTCTTGAACAGGGGAAGTTTATCAATGCCTTCGGGTCTGATCGCGCTGCTCGATGACGTAGCGGGAATAGCCAAGCTCACCGCTACGTCGCTGGACGATGTGGCCGCGGCGGCGGGCAAAGCCGGGTCGAAGGCGGCGGGCGTGGTCATAGACGATACGGCGGTGACGCCGCGCTATGTCATGGGCCTGACGCCCGATCGCGAGCTTCCTATCATCTGGAAGATCGCGCGCGGATCACTGCGCAACAAGCTTCTCTTCCTGTTACCGGCCGCGCTTCTACTCAGCGCGTTCGCTCCCTGGCTGCTCCCGCCCTTGCTGATGGCGGGCGGTGCCTTCCTCTGTTTCGAAGCTGCCGAAAAGCTGTTGGAGGCGGTGCAGGGCGGCCATGACCCCGCCGAAGAAGCGCTAGCCACCCATAGCTCCGCCGAACTGGAGCAGCAGAAGGTTTCCGGCGCGATCCGTACGGATTTCATCCTGTCGGGCGAGATCATGGCAATCGCGCTGGGCACCGTGGCGACAGAGCCGCTTTGGGAGCAGGCGGTTATCCTGACCGTGGTCGCCATCCTCATCACGGCGGGCGTATATGGCGTGGTCGGGCTCATCGTGAAGATGGACGACATCGGCCTGCATTTGGCCGAAAAGTCGTCCGCCACGGCGCGGACGGTCGGCCGCGGCCTTGTTCACGCCATGCCGGTGCTCATGAAAATCCTTTCGGTCGTGGGCACGGCCGCCATGCTGTGGGTCGGCGGCGGGCTGATCGTCCACGGCCTGCATGAATTTCATTGGGACCTGATCCCCGGCGCGATCCATTCAGTGGCGGAAAGCGCGGCCCATGCCTTGCCCGCCGCCGGTTCGGTGATCGAATGGGTGGTGAACGCCATCGGATCTGGCATAATCGGCCTGATCATAGGCGGCATCATCGTGGCCATCCTTCATCTGTTCAAGAAGCACTAAGAGGCCCTCCATGCCCTCGCCATGGCGGCAGGAGGCGGGCGCGCTGATGGCGCTCGCCCTGCCGATGATCGCCGGAAACATCGCCTGGGCCGGGATCGCCGCGACCGACCTGCTGCTGATCGGCGGCCTGGGCGCTCAGGCCGTCGCTGCTGGCGCGCTGGCGATCAACCTGTTCAACGCATTTCTGATCTTCGGCATGGGCCTCGTCACCGCCGCAGCCCCGCTGATCGCGGCGGAGCGCGGCCGCCGCCGCCATTCCGTGCGGGACGTGCGCCGCACCGTGCATCAGACGCTGCGCGCCGCGCTCCTGTTCGTCCTGCCCGCCTGGCTCCTGCTGTGGCAGAGCGAATCGATCCTGCTCGCCATGGGCCAGCAGCCTGAACTCGCCCATGATGCCGGACGGCTGATGCGCGGCCTGCAATGGGCGCTGCTCCCGTTCCTTGGCTTCACCACCCTGCGCAACTTCATATCGGCGTTGGAAAGGCCAGTGTGGAGCCTCGTCATCATGGCGGCAGGCATTCCGTTCAACCTGCTGGCCGGATGGACTCTGATCTTCGGTCACTTCGGCTTCCCCGCGCTCGGACTGTTCGGCGCCGGAATTGCAAGCAGCCTGTCCTCCTGCTTCCTGTTCCTGGGCCTGCTGGCCGTGATCCTGATCGATCGCCGCTTCCGCCGTTACCGCCTGCTCGGCCGCTTCTGGACCCCAGACCGGGAAAGGCACCGCGCCGTCTGGGCGCTAGGCCTGCCGATCGCGATCACGCTGGGGTTCGAAACCACCGTGTTCAATGCGTCGGCCTTCCTCATGGGCCTGATCGGTCGCGATTCGCTCGCCGCGCACGCTATCGCGATCCAGATCGCCGCGCTCCTGTTCATGGTGCCGATGGGAATCGGACAAGCGGCGACCGTCCGGGTCGGAATGGCGCACGGGCGCGGAGACGCCGCCGCGACAGGGCGGGCAGGCTGGATCGCGCTGCTGCTCGGCACCGGCTTCGCCCTGGCGGCGGCCGCCCTGCTCGTCACCGTTCCCCGCCTGCTGATAGGCGCGTTCCTCGACCTGTCCGATCCTCTCAACAGCCGCACGGCCGCACTGGCTGTCAGCTTTCTGGGGATAGCCGCCCTTTTCCAGCTCGTGGATGCTGCCCAGGCAATCGGCGCTGGCGCGCTGCGCGGCCTGCACGACACGCGCGCGCCCATGATCTTCGCGCTGCTGGGCTATTGGGTCATCGGCATCGGCATCGGCACGCTGCTGGCCTTTCCCATGGGATTGCAGGGGCTTGGCATCTGGATCGGCCTTGCGGCGGGTCTTGGCGTGGTAGCGGTGCTGCTGGTCATCCGCTGGAGCCGCCGGGATGCGCTGGGGCTGACCGCTCATCTCCCGCCCCGCTCGTCTTGAAAACCACTCCTTGCACATGGTGCGGCGCACAAAGCAATTGAACCTGCGGCGCGAATCAGTAATGACGGGCGCACCATGACTGCCCCGACGACCATTTTCGAAGCGATCGCGCTTCAGAAATGCCTGATGGCGACCTACAACAAGATGGTCGTCAAGCTGGCGCCGCACATCCTCTATACCCGCCATGACGAGATGTTCATCGACGCCGTGACGATCGAGCGGGAAGGCCGCCCGCCGCGCGAGTTGAAGCTGGGCACCTTCAAGCTGGCGGGCCTGAACGAGGTCAGCGTCATTGACGAGACGTTCGAGGCGATGCACGGCCTCTACGACGAATCCGACGTGAAATATAAGGGCGTAACCCTGTTCGCGATCGCGCCGGAAAGCGCCGCCGCCTGAGGCCGGAGGGGGCGCTCAGCCCCCTACCCCTTATTTCTTCAGCCGGTATCCGGTCTTGAACATCCAGCCGATCACGGCCAGGCACACAAGCAGCATGGCGGTGATGAACAGCAGGCTATATTCGATCCCCACATCGCCCCGGCCGAAAAAGGTCCAGCGAAAGCCCGAGATCAGGTAGACGATCGGGTTGAACAGGGTGATCGTACGCCAGGGTTCGGCCAGCATGTGGATCGAATAAAATGCGCCGCCCAGGAAGGTCATGGGCATGATCAGCAGCAGCGGAATGACCTGCAACTGCTCGAAACTCTGCGCCCATATGCCCAGGATGAAGCCGAACAGGCAAAAGCTGACCGCGATCAGGACCATGAATGCGATCATCGCGAACGGGTGCATGACATTCACGTCGACGAACAGGTGCGCCGTCGCCAGGATGATGAGGCCGACGATCAGCGACTTGGTCGCCGCCGCGCCGACATAGGCGATCACCGTCTCCCCCGCTGAGATGGGCGCGGACAGCAGTTCGTAGATGGTGCCGCTGAACTTGGGCATGTAGATGCCGAAGCTGGCGTTGAAGATGCTTTCGGTGAACATCGACATCATGATCAGGCCTGGCACGATGAAGGCGGCGTAGGGAATGCCGTCAATCTGCGTCATGCGCGATCCGATCGCCCCGCCGAACACGACGAAATAGAGCGATGTGGTGATGACCGGCACCAGCAGGCCGGTCAGGAGCGTGCGGCTGAACCTGTGCAGTTCGAACCTGTAAATGGCCCAGATGGCGCGATGATTAAAATGGCTCATGCCGCCTTCTCCTGATGGACGAGGCTGACGAAGATGTCCTCCAGACTGCTCTGCTGCGTATTGAGGTCCTTGTACCCGATGCCAAGGTCGCCCAGCCGCCGCAGCAGCGAGGACACGCCGGTCCGCTCGGCCTGCGTGTCGAACACATATTCGATCTCGCACCCCTCGCCGTTCAGCGACAGGTTCCATTCGGACAATTCCGGCGGCAGCGCGTGCAACCGGTCGCTCAGCGTCACGGTCAGCGTCTTGCGGCCGAGCTTCTTCATGAGGGCCGTCTTGTCCTCGACCAGGATCAGTTCGCCCTTGTTGATCACGCCGACCCGATCGGCCATCTCCTCGGCTTCCTCGATATAATGAGTGGTCAGGATGATGGTGACGCCGGTCTGCCGCAATTCGCCGATCAGCTTCCACATATCGCGGCGAAGCTCAACATCGACCCCGGCCGTCGGCTCATCCAGGAACAGCACGCGCGGCTCATGGCTCAGCGCCTTGGCGATCATGACGCGGCGCTTCATGCCGCCTGAAAGCTCCAGCATCTTGTTGTGCCGCTTGTCCCACAGCGACAGGTCGCGCAGCACCTTTTCGATATAGGCATCGTTGCGCGGCTTGCCGAAAAGGCCGCGCGAAAAGCGCACCGTATCGATGACCCGCTCAAAGGCGTCGGTGTGCAGTTCCTGCGGCACCAGTCCGATCGCCGCGCGCGATTCGCGGTAGTTTCGCACGATGTCATGCCCGGCGACGGTCACCGACCCGCCGCTGGCCCGCACATTGCCGCAGATGATTGAAATCATCGTCGTCTTGCCCGCGCCATTGGGGCCAAGCAGCGCGAATATCTCCCCCTCTTCTATCTCAAGATCGACGCCTTTCAGCGCCTGAAAGCCCGACGCATAGTTTTTCGTCAGGCCGGAAACCGTTATGATCGACGCCATGCGTGGATAAGCCCCTTTCTTTGCTGGCGAAGATAGGGGACGAACGGCGCGGCGCAACCGGAAGGCTATTCGCCCCGGCGGAAAAAGCGAAAAACCGTCGCCGGGGGGAAGTTGCGCACCGTCTGGCCGACCCGTTCCACGTCCAGGTTCAGCGCGTCCAGCACATCCCGGCTCACCGGCGGACGGGGTGAATAGGTGAACTGGATGAAGCCGCCGCCCGGGCGCAGCATGCGGAACGCCTCGGACAGGATATCCGCATGCATGTGGCGATCCATGGCGAGCAGCGGAAGGCCGCTGACGATCGTCTGATACTGCCCCGCTTCGCCAGCGGCGACGGTGGACACGATCTGCGCCGGCGTTTCCAGCACGGACACGGCGGGAAAATGCCGCCGCAGGCCGCGCGCAAAGGCCGGATTGATCTCAACGACTTCCAGCTTTTCGGGCGGCAGTCCGGTTTTCAATATGGCGCGAGTGAACACCCCGGTGCCGCCGCCCAATTCCATGACCCTGCCGTCAGTGGGATCGATATGCGCGACCATCAGCCTTGCCAGAAAGCGGCTGCTGGGCACGACCGAGGCGGTCTGCCGGGGCTTCTTCACCCAGGCTGCCAGAAAATCGAGATATTCCGTTGCGCGTGCGCGAAATTCGCTGTTGGGCAGAGCAATGGCCCGGCTACGCTTGGGCTTATGTTGCATGAGCGAAAGGCAACCGTCCTCTTGTCATGGCGACTCCCTTAGCGGGGTGGAAGCGCGGCGTCGATTGGCTTTAGCATTTCGCCGCCGCCTGCCGGGTAACAGGCGCGGTATAGAAGCCCGGCTGTATTTCCCGTGCGCCGGATGTCCAATTTGATGAAAATCAGTGCGTTCACCGCGCCCGGCTGACGCTCTGCCGATGATTTTAACGGAGCTTACTCAACAACTTAGCTTGTTGCCGCAGGTTCATGCAACCTCCCCCAATATCGGCGGGTTCAAACCAGCAATCATCTTTCTGGAGGAGAAAATATGCGTAAAGCCGTACTCGCCCTGGCCGCCGTTTCGATGGCCATTCCCGTTTCCATGGCCGTGCCGACCGAAGGCGCCCAGGCGCGGAAACATTATCGTTACAAGGAATGGCGCGGGCGCGACGGACGCACCTATTGCCGCAAGTCCGATGGCACGACCGGCCTGATCATTGGCGGCGTCGGCGGCGCGCTGCTTGGCCGTACGATCGATACGCAAGGCGACCGGGCGACCGGCACGATCCTGGGCGCTGCGGGCGGCGCGCTGCTCGGCAAGGAAATCGACAGCAAGCGCCGTTGCCGCTGATGCAAAAAAGGGGCGGCTTCCCCACGGAAGCCGCCCCGATCCTTATCGGAGAATAAGGCGTTACTTGCCCGAAGCGCCGCGCGCTTCTTCCACCTTGAACGCCACCGGCACGCCGCCGGACGTACCGGAAACCTTGCCATTCTTGACGGCGAGGTTGAAGGCGACCGCATCGGGATAGCGGCGGCCCGAAATTACCTGGCCCGTCTTCGTATCGCGCACGTCATAGACGTAGGTATAACCTTCGTGCGTGAACCGCTGCTTGCCTTCTTCGGCAGAAGCCGGGGCGGCGGCGGCAACAATGGCGCTCACAGCGCCAGCAACAAAAATCTTCGACAGCATTCGCATGGTTTTGCTCCTTGTGAATGCCGATCAAACACCCCTGATCTTCTGTTCTGTTGAGGCCAGTCTATGTTCGCTGCACCGCAGCGACAATCGCAAGTGACGGCAGGGTAATTGCGTCCCGCGCAATCATGCCCTGGCGCTGATCACGCCTTCGCCAGCGCCAATATGTGCCGGAACTCCGCCTCGCTGAGCGGCGAGACGGACAGCCGCGACTGGCGGAGCATCACCATGCCGGACAAGGCGGGATCGGCCTTCATCGTCTTCAACGTCACAGGCTTGGGCAGCTTTTCCTTCGGGGCGACATGCACGGCGATCCACTTGCCGGTGTCGTCCGTGCTGTCGGGCGCCGCCTCCTCGACAATCTCCATCACCCCCACCGCTTCGACGCCGATATTACTGTGGTAGAAGATCGACAGGTCGCCCTTGCGCATGGCCTTCATGTTGAGCTGGGCGGCGTGGTTGCGCACCCCGTCCCACTCCGCCTTCCCCCTTTCGACCAGATCGTCATAGGAAAAAACGTCCGGTTCGGATTTCATCAGCCAGTAGTTCATGCCGCCTCCTTGCATCAGCCGGCCGGGCCGATCAAGGATGCCGTCGGCCAAGCGGAGTGAACAAGGTGCCCCATAGAGAAACGGACCAGCTGCCCATCCTTTCGATGACCGGCATGGCGGAAGGCGACTTTGCCGGGGCACTGGGCGAGTCCTTCCAGCGGTTCGGCTTCGCGATGGTCCGCGACCATGGCATGGACGAAGCGCTGGTCGACCAATGCTGGGCGCTGTCCCGCCGCTTTTTCGACCTGCCTCTTGAAGTGAAGCAGCGCTACGACGCCGCTTCCAATGGCGGGCAGCGCGGCTATACCGCCTTCGGCCGGGAAATCGCGAAGGGCGCGAATGAGAATGACCTGAAGGAATTCTGGCATATCGGCCGCGACCTGCCCGCTGGCGACGCCTTGGGCCATGCGATGCCCGCCAACATCTGGCCGGAGGAAATCCCGGAGTTTCGTCCCGCCTTCACCCGCCTCTATGCCGGGTTCGACCGCATCGGGCGCAGGCTGCTGTCGGCGATCGCCCTTCATCTGGGGCTGGACTCCGGCTGGTTCGAAGGCCCTGTCCGCAATGGCAATTCGATCCTGAGGCTGCTGCACTATCCGCCCGTGTCGCCCGCCGCTGCGGGCATCAGGGCGGCCGCGCATGAGGATATCAACCTCATCACCCTGCTGCTCGGCGCGGAAGAAGGCGGTCTTGAACTGCGGGACCGCGCCGGGAACTGGCTGCCCGTGGTGCCGCCCAGGGGCGCTCTGGTGATCAATGTGGGCGACATGCTGCAACGGCTTACCAACCACCGCCTGCCCTCGACCAGCCACCGCGTCGTCAATCCGCCGCCGGACCGCCGGGGCGTGTCCCGCTATTCCATGCCCTTCTTCCTGCACCTGCGCCCCGATTTCCTGATCGAGCCGCTGGCGCAATGCGTGGACGAGGCGCACCCGCGCCGCGACCCGCCGATCACCGCGCATGATTATCTGATGGAGCGGTTGCGCGACATCGGCCTGGTGAAGGCCTGACGGCGCAGCGCCTTACTTCCGCCCGCGCCCAAGGGTGATGCCGATTTCCTCACCCCTTTCGCTCAGCGCCAGCTTGATGATCTTCACGTCCACATGCAGCACCTTGTCGTCCTGAAGGAAGATGGTGTCGATGATATGGTCCGCGACCGCTTCGATCAGCGTGAAATGCTGCCCTTCCGGCAGAGCGGCGGTAGCCGCATGCTTCAGGTCCATATAGTTTTTCGACCGGGACAGCGGCGTATCGGGCGCATAATGGTCCGCCACTTTCAGCCGGGCGCGGATGGAAATGCGCAGCGGCTGCGGCAGATGCGTCTCTTCCGAATAAATGCCGGTCAGGACATTCACATCCAGATGATTGACCTCCAGCGTCAGAAAATCGTCAAATGCGCTGTCCATAGCCTTCCTGCGGCGGGCGACCGCCAGTTTGCGCTTTAAATTTCCGAAGCAGGCGTTAAGGCCGCCGCTCCCGGCGCGGTCCATGCGCCATTGATGGCGGATCGGCAAGACGTGTCTCGCATTGTGCCCTTGAACAACGTGCCGCCGCAGGACATCGAGCGGTTGCTCGACGCCGCTTTCGGAACGGACCGGCATGGGCGCACCGCCTATCTCATCCGCGACGGCATGCCCTGGTTGCCCGCCCTGTCGGTCGCCATGCTGACCGAAGGCGGAGAGTTGGCGGGATCGCTGCAATGCTGGCCTGTCGCGCTCACCAGAAGCGATGGGTCGCAGAAGCCGCTGATCATGGTCGGCCCCGTCGCCGTGGCCCCCGAACATCAGGGGACGGGGCTTGGCCGGGCGATGATGGACGCGGCGGTCGCCGCCGCCCGCACATGCGGGACGGAGCCGCTGATGATGATCGGCGACCCTGAATATTATGGCCGCTTCTGGGGCTTTTCGGCGGAAGGCACCGCAGGGTGGAGCTGCCCCGGCCCCTATGAGCCGCGCCGCCTGCTCGCCCTGCCGGTCGACGGATCTCCGGTCAACGGTCAGGGGATGCTGGGGCCCCGGCGTTCACCCGCGATTTGATTTCCCTTTTGCCTTCGGGCGTGCTCGATCCTATCTCGGCGCCATGCCGATGGAACCGCCGCCCGATCTTTCCAGCCTGTCGTTGACCGACATTGCGCGCCTTCTCGCGGAAAAGCGCCTGCCGCCGGTCGAACAATGGAATCCCGATCATTGCGGCGACAGCGAAATGCGCATCGCCCGCGACGGCACCTGGTTCCATCAGGGCTCGCCGATCGGGCGGGAAGCGATGGTGCGGCTTTTTTCCACCATCCTGCGGCGGGAACCGGACGGCTCTCATGTGCTCGTCACCCCGGTGGAGAAATTGTCGATCGAGGTGGAGGACGCGCCGTTCCTGGCCGTCGAGTTGAAAAGCGAGGGGGAAGGAGGCGCAAGGGCGCTCGCCTTCCGGCTGAACACGGGCGATCTGGTCGCGGCCGGGCCGGAACATCCCATTCGTGTCCGCGAAACGGCCGATGGGCCGCACCCCTATCTGCATGTGCGCGGCGGGCTGGAAGCGCTGGTGTCCCGCAGCGTCTATTACGAGCTTATGAACCTTGCGCTGGAGGAAGGCGCCGACCCCGTTGGCATCTGGAGCAATGGCGCGTTCTTCGCGCTGGACGGGTCGCAATGATGCTGGCGGACCGGCTGCGCGCCGCGCTGACGGAAGGGCATGCGCGCGACATCGGGATCGGCCTGTCGGACACGCGGGACCCCCGCATCCGGGAGGATATGGTGCTTGCGCCCGCCGCCGTTCTCGTCGCCATCACCGACCGGCCGGAACCGGGCCTGATCCTGACGCAGCGAGCGGCCTCGCTGCGCAAGCATGCGGGCCAGGTCGCCTTTCCCGGCGGCCGCGTGGATGAAGGCGATGCAGACGAAACCGCCGCAGCCCTTCGCGAGGCGCAGGAGGAGATTGGCCTGCCGCCCCGGCTGGTCGATATCGTCGGCACGTCGGACCGCTATCATACCTTCACCGGGTTCGACATCATCCCGGTCCTGGGCGTCATCCCGCCCGATCTCCCGCTCACGCCGCAGGCCAGCGAGGTGGCGGAGTGGTTCGAAGTCCCGCTCTCCTACGCGCTCGACCCGGCCAACCGGCTGAGGAAGCCGATCGAGTTCCAGGGCGAGCAGCGTCATTTTTACGAGATCATATGGGAGGACAAGCGCATCTGGGGCATCACTGCGGCGATCCTCGCCAATCTTTCGCGGAGGCTGAACCTTGGCCGCCTTGCTGCCTGACGCCGAATGGCGCCATCGCCCTGGACTCGACGGCCTGCTGACCGCGCTGGAGGCCGGGGAAGGCCGTGCCCGCTTCGTCGGCGGCGCGGTGCGGGACGGACTTCTGGGCCTGCCGGTCAGCGACCTTGATATCGCGACGGTCCTGGAACCCGCCGCCGTCGTCGACAGGTTGAAGACCGCCGGGATCAAGGCCGTGCCGACCGGCATCGACCATGGCACCATCACCGCCGTGATCTCCGGCTGGCCCGTCGAGATCACGACCCTTCGCCGCGACGTCAGCACCGATGGGCGGCGCGCGACCATCGCCTACACCAGCGACTGGCGCGAGGACGCGTCCCGCCGGGACTTCACCATCAATGCGCTCTATGCCGATCCGTTCAGCCGCGAAATCACTGAGTTTTTCGGCGGAGTCGCCGATCTGGAGGCGCGCCGCGTCCGCTTCATCGGCACAGCGCGGGAAAGGATCGCGGAAGATCATCTGCGCATCCTGCGCTATTTCCGCTTCCTGGCGCGCTTCGGCCGGGACGAGCCGGACGCGGAGGCCTATGACGCCTGCCGTGCCGCCGCCAACAGCCTGATGGCCCTGTCGCGGGAACGGATCGCGGACGAACTGCTGAAACTGCTGGCGGTGCAGGACCCGGTCGCTTCCCTCGCCTTGATGGTGGACGGCGGCATATTGGCCCCGGTGCTGCCGGAAATCGACCGGAGCGGGATCGATCGCCTCGCGGCGTTGATCCTGCGTGAGCGCGGCGCGGAGACTGATCCTTCCCCGCTCCGCCGCCTCGCCGCCCTGCTGCCGCCTGATGCCCGCGTGGCGGAAAATGTGGGCGCCCGGCTCAAGCTGTCGAACAAGGCGCGCAAGCGGATCATGCTCGCGCTCGAACCGCACGCAACGGCTATGCCGCCGCGCGCGCTGGCCTTTCGTATCGGGGTGGAGGGCGCGATCGACCAGATGCTGCTCGACCCGCGCCGCCCGCTGGAGGACATCCATGGCATGAGAGACTGGGTCCCGCCCCAGCTTCCGATCGGCGGCGGCGCGCTCATTTCACGCGGCCTGCCGCCCGGCCCCGATGTGGCCAAAGCCTTGGGCGAGGTCCAGCGCCTCTGGGTGGAGGAAGGCTTTCCCGACGCCCGGCGCGTCGCGGAAATCGCCGATCAGACCGTTTCGAAATTCCAGCGCGCGCGCCAATAGTCGAACGCTTCGGCCTCGGGCATGGGGCGCGCGAAATAAAAGCCCTGGCCATAGCCGCAGCCCATCTTCTGCAACGCGTCGGCCAGTTGCTGCGTCTCGATTCCCTCGGCGGTCACCGCCAGATTGAGCGATTCGGCCAGCGACAGGATCGTCCTGACGATGGCGCCCTTGTCCCTGTCCTCCAGCATCGTCGACACGAAGCTGCGGTCGATCTTCAATATGTCGATCGGCAGGCTGTGCAGGCTCGCCAGGTTGGAATAGCCGGTGCCGAAATCATCCATCGCGATCAGCATCTGCAAATCCTTGAGCGCGAACAGCAGTTTGCGCGCCTTGTCCGGGTCGGCGATGATCGCGCTCTCCGTGATCTCCGCCGTCAGGCGATCGCCCGCTATGCCGGAATAACGCAGCGATTCCTCGAACATCGATGCCACATCGTCCCGCGCCATCTGGATCGGCGACAGGTTGACGTTGACGCCCACCGGCAGCCTCTGCCCGAATTTCGCGTCCCAGCGGCTCAGCGCCTGCGCGGCCTCATAGGCGGCCCAGCGGCCCAGGGGCGTGATGAGGCCGCTTTCCTCGGCCACGGCGATGAACTCCACCGGCGACACATGACCCAGGTCGGGATCTTCCCACCGCGCCAGCGCTTCGAAACCGTTGACCTCGCCCGTGGGGAGATGGATCAGCGGCTGGAACGCCAGTGTCAGCCCCCCCTGCGCCAGCGCGGTGCGCAAGCGGCTCTCGATCGAAAAGCGCCGCTGCGCTTCCTTCAGAACGCCGTTGCGGTAGATTTCCACCTTGCCGCTGCGCTTGGCGATCTTGACCGCGGCCTGCGCCTTGCGGACCACATCGTCGGGATCATCGTCCAGGCTGACGGACAGCGCGCAGCCGATGGCGCAATCCACCCGGATTTGCAGGTCGCTCAGCCGGACCGGCGAATTCAGCGCATCCTTGATCCTCTGAACGATATGAAGGCAATCGGACAAGCCGTTGTTCAAGCGGGCGAATATCGCGAAGTCATTACCGCCGATGCGGGCGAGGACATCCCCCTGCCGCAGGCTGGACTTCAAACGCTTCGCTACCGTGATCAGCAGTTCGTCGCCCGCCATGGGCCCAAGCGATTCATTGACCCGGCTGAACCGGCTGAGGTCGATCGCGATAATGCCGAACTGGCCATTTTCCAGCCACGCGCCGTTCGCCAGCCGGTCTTCTATTTCCTCGCCGAAACCCGCGCGATTGGGCAACGCGGTCAGACCGTCCGACAATAGTTCGCGGCGCAGGTTCCGCTCGATGATGCGATCGTTCGTTCGGTCCAGCGCCGTGAACAGGATCAGGCTGGCATCTTCCTCATGCCAGGGCAGCAGGCCGACCGTGCAGCAGAAATATTCTGAACCCAGCACGCCATTGCGCCGCAATTCGAAAAAGCTGGTGGGCTGGCCGGCCGTCGCCTTTTCGATGATACGCTCGCGCCATTCTTCGGCGTAGGGCGGTTTCTCGGCCGGATCGACATTTTCAAGGAAGGTGCGAAAGAAACAATCATTCACAACGACGAGCGATAACTGATTGTCGCGAAGATATAAAATTGCGGCGGGATAAGGGATCGCCCCGACCCACTGCTCCTTTTCCGCCATGTCGGGCAGATGCGTGCGCGCGAACCCCGCAAGGGGGTCCTCGTTCAGGCTTTCATTCAGCCCGATACGCGCGGGAGTAGATTCCATACCACTCCTTAAAGCGGCAATTGGTAAATTTTCGGGAAATACTATGCTTTATTTCAATCGGATGTGGGGGATTTATACATTCGATCAAAAGCGGTTGTCACGCGGGAACCCAACCGGCGGCATGCGTCCGGCAGCGCCCCTCGCCACGCGCCAGGGCGTCATGTCGCTTTCCGTGCGGGTCCGGCCGCTGTCTCCGCCCATCGCCCAGCTTAGCCCGTCCGCCAGGCGGAACGCCACCGCATCGGACAATCCGCCGTCGCGATAGCGCTGCATCTGCACCCCCTGCCCCCGCGCCATCCGCGGCATTTCTATCAGGGAAAAGACCAGCAGTTTGCGATTTTCACCGACGACCGCGATGCTGTCCGCTTCGGGGGGGATGGGTTTGACGACGGAAAGCCGCGCGCCTGTGCGGACGTTCACCACCTGCTTGCCCTTGCGGGTTTCGGCGATCACATCCGCCATCGCCGCGACAAAGCCGCGGCCGTCCGACGACGCCAGCAGCAGTTCGCCGCCCGCGCGCGCAGGCAGAAGCGTCACGATCTGCCCCTGATCGTCCATGTCGACCAGCGACCGCACAGGATCGCCAAAGCCCCGTCCGCCCGGCAGCTTGTCCGCCCCCAGGGTGAAGATGCGCCCGGCGCTGGTCGCCAGCAGCAGCTTGTCGGTCGTCTGCGCGTGGAAGGCGATCATCGGGCCGTCGCCTTCCTTGAACTTCAGCGTATCGGCGGACGCCAGGTCGCGATGGCCGCTCATCGCCCGGATCCAGCCGCGTTCGGACAGGATGACGGTGATCGGCTCCCGCTCTATCATCGCCTCCAGCGGGATTTCTCGCGCGGGCGCGGCTTCCTCGACCAAGGTACGCCGCTTGCCGGAGTCCGTGTCGGGCGAATAGCGCTTGCGCAGTTCCGCCAGATCCTTCTTCAACCGCGTCCGCTGGCGGGTGGGGCTTTCGACCAGCTTCGTCAGCTCCTCCCGCTCTTTCAGAAGCTCGGCATGTTCGCGCCGCAGTTCCATCTCCTCCAGCTTGCGCAGGGACCGCAGCCGCATGTTCAGGATCGCTTCGGCCTGCCGGTCGGTCAGCTGGAATTCCTCCATCATCACCGCCTTGGGTTCATCCTCGGTGCGGATGATCTCGATCACCCGGTCGAGATTGAGATAGGCGATGATATAGCCGTCGAGCAGTTCGACCCGCGCCGCGATCTTGTCCAGCCGGTGGCGGGCGCGCCGCACCAGCACGTCGATCTGGTGCTTGAGCCACTCGATCAGCACCGGCTTCAACCCCAGCACGCGCGGCGTGCGCGTCGCGTCCAGCACGTTGAGGTTCAGCGGAAAGCGGTTTTCCAGGTCCGTCAGCCGGAAAAGGCTGTCCATCAGCACATCGGGGTCGACGGTGCGGGCGCGCGGTTCGATGACGATGCGGATTTCCGCGTCGCTCTCGTCCCGCACATCGGCCAGGATCGGCAGCTTCTTGTCGTTGATGAGCGCGGCGATCTGCTCGATCAGCTTGGATTTCTGCACCTGGAAGGGTATCTGCGTGACCACCGCGACCCAGGTGCCGCGACCGCCATCCTCCTTGTGCCAGCGCGCGCGGGTACGGAACGATCCCCGCCCCGTCGCATAAGCCTCCGATATGATGGAGGGACTGTCCACCAGGACGCCGCCGGTCGGAAAGTCCGGCCCGCGCACGATCTGCATCAGGTCGGCATGTTCGGCATCGGGATTGTCGATCAGCAGGCTGGCCGCGTCGATCAGTTCGGACACATTGTGCGGCGGGATGCTGGTCGCCATGCCGACCGCGATGCCGCTCGCGCCATTGGCCAGCAGGTTGGGGAACAGGCCTGGGAAGACCTCAGGCTCCTCATCCTCGCCATTATAGGTCGGGCGGAAATCGACGGTCCCCTCGTCCAGCCCCGCCATCAGGTCGGCCGCCGCCTGCGTCAGCCGCGCCTCGGTATAGCGCATCGCCGCTGCATTATCGCCGTCGATATTACCGAAATTGCCCTGCCCATCGACCAGCGGCGTGCGGAGCGAGAAATCCTGCGCCAGCCGCACCATCGCATCATAGACGGACGTGTCGCCATGCGGGTGATATTTGCCGATGACATCGCCGACGACACGCGCGCACTTCTTATAGCTGGTGGTGTTGCGCGCCGGATTGGCGGCCAGCACGTTGGGCGGAGCGCCAGCCGGTTCCATCCGCAGCAGCCGCATCGCCCATAGCAGGCGCCGGTGCACCGGCTTCAGCCCGTCGCGCAGGTCCGGCAGCGACCGCGCCGTGATGGTGGAAAGGGCGTAGACGAGGTAGCGCTCGGAAAGCGCATCGTCGAAAGGGTGATCCTTGATAGCGTCGAACGGGTCGCGAAAATCGGTCATCGAAAATCGGAATAGCAGCGCAACGGAAAAACGGAAACGGGGATTGAAGCTCCGCCGTGCAGCCAGACCGGCAGCGAAACGCACGGAAAAATCATCCGCATCGCCTCCGGGGCTTGCACATTTGGCGGCACGCGCCAATTTGCGCGCGTGTCCGATTCCCCCCCTCCCTCCCGCATCGTCCTGCCCCAGCCGCCAGTTTCGCTGCTGGACGGCGCCGCCCTGTTCCTCGACTTTGACGGCACGCTCGCGCCCATCGCCGACACGCCCGACGGCGTGGCCGTGGACGAGGAACTGATCGGCCTGCTCGGTGAATTGCGCGACAGGTTGGAAGGACGCCTGGCGATCGTCAGCGGACGGTCGATCGCCACCTTGCGCGATCTGGGCTTTGCCGGGTTCCTGCTGGCCGGAACGCACGGCCTTGAAATGGCGCAGCCGGGCGAACGGGTCGAAGCGCCCCCTCGCCGCCCGGCGGTGGACGATGCCGAAGCCGCCTTCCACGCCTTTGCGGAAGGGAAGCCCGGCATATTGGTGGAACGCAAATCGATCAGCGTGGGCCTCCACTTCCGCGGCGCTCCCCAATGGGGCGCCAAGGCGGGCGAGCTGGCCAGCGATCTGGCGGAAAAGCTGGACCTTTCCGTTCAACCGGGCAAGATGCTTTTCGAACTGCGGCCCGGAGGCGCTGACAAGGGCAGCGCAGTGCACGCCCTGATGGCGCGGGAGCCCATGGCGGGCGGGCGGCCGGTCTTCATCGGCGACGATGTCACGGACGAGGAAGGCTTTGCCGCCGCCGCCGAATTGGGCGGCGCAGGCATTCTGGTCGGCCCGCCACGGGAAACGCTCGCCGCATTCTCATTGGAACAGGTTGCCGCTGTCAGGCATTATCTCGCCAGGGGGATCGCCAGGCCGCGCTGAGCAACGGCTGGCGCCTTCCCGTTGGAAACCACCAGGGGGCAGACCGATAGTCAGGAACAGTCAAACAGATTTCGCCGGGAACGAACGCACCCTCGACCTTTGGCCCATCGGCAATTGCCAGGCATCCGCGCTGATCGACCGCGCGGGCAGGATGATATGGGCCTGCGTGCCCCGCGTGGACGGGGATCCCGTTTTTTCCGCCCTTCTCGATGACAAGGCCTGGGAAGGCCCCGATGCGCGCGGCTTCTGGGCGATCGAGCTGGAAAACTGCGTCCGCATCGAGCAGCATTATATCCGCAACACGCCCATATTGGTCACGCGGCAGACCGACGATCATGGCAACGCGATCGAGCTTTACGATTTCTGCCCCCGCTACCGTCATCTGGGCCGCATGTACCGCCCCGTCGCCTTCGCCCGGATCGTCCGCCCTGTGGCGGGCAGCCCCCGCGTCCGCGTGCGGCTGCGCCCCACCACTTCCTGGCATTCGGAAAATGTGCCGATCAGCTATGGTTCCAACCATATCCGGCTGGTGCTGTCCTACATGGCGATGCGCGTTTCGACCAATGCGCCCATCGGCCTTATCAGCCAGGAAAGCTGGTTCCGGCTGGAACATGACATGCATTTCTTCATGGGGCCGGACGAAAGCTTCTCCGACGCCCTGCGCCCCGCCGTGGAAAGGATGCTGGACGACACCATCCACGAATGGCAGGTCTGGGTGCGCGGCCTCGCCATCCCCCCCGAATGGCAGGAAGCCGTCATCCGCTCCGCCATCACGCTCAAGCTCTGCCAGCATGAGGAAACCGGCGCGATCGTCGCGGCGCTGACGACCAGCATCCCCGAACATGCCGATTCAGGGCGCAACTGGGATTATCGCTACTGCTGGATTCGCGACGCTTATTATACGGTGGAGGCACTGAACCGCCTGGGCGCGCTCGACGTGTTGGAAAGCTACCTCGTCTATCTGCGCAATATCGTGGATGGGGCGAAGGGCGGCCATATCCAGCCGCTCTATGATGTGCGCGGCAACGCCACGCTGGAGGAACGGGAGGCGGAAAATCTGCCCGGCTATCGCGGCATGGGGCCCGTGCGCGTCGGCAATGCCGCCTATTCGCAGATCCAGCATGACGCCTATGGCCAGATCGTCCTGTCATCCGTCCAGGGGTTTATCGACCAGCGCCTGCTGCGCATGGCAGGCATGTCTGACTTCGAATCGCTGGAAGCCGTGGGCGAGCGGGCATGGTCCGTCTATGACCAGCCGGACGCCGGCCTGTGGGAGCTGCGCACCCGCGCCCATGTGCACAGCTACAGCGCCGTCATGTGCTGGGCCGCGTGCGACCGTCTGGCCCATGCCGCGGGCGCTCTTGGCCTGCCGGATCGGGAAGTGCATTGGCGCGAGCGTGCGGAGATCATGAAGGCCCGCATCCTGCAATCGGCCTGGCGCAGCAGCAGCAACGCCATTTCCGCGAATTTCGAGGATGACGCCCGCGACGCGTCGCTGCTCCAGCTCCTCGACCTGCGCTTCCTCACGGCCGACAATCCGATGTTCGTCGGCACGCTCAAGGCGCTGGAAAAGGACCTGCGCCGGGGCAACAACATGCTGCGCTACAGCGCGCCCGACGATTTCGGCGAGCCGGTCACCGCCTTCAACGTCTGCACCTTCTGGCTGATCGAGGCGCTGCATCGCACCGGCCGCACGGAGGAGGCGCGGCTGCTGTTCGAAGAAATGCTGTCCCGCCGCACCGCCGCCGGGCTGCTGTCAGAAGATATCGATCCCGTGACCGGGGAATTATGGGGCAATTATCCCCAAACCTACTCATTGGTCGGCATCATCAACTGCGCCGTTCTGCTGAGCAAACCGTGGAGCGTGATGCGATGAGCCGGCTGATAGTCATATCCAACCGGGTGAGCAGGCCCAACAAGTCGGGCAATCAGGGCGGCCTTGCCGTGGCGCTTGCCCAGGCCCTGCGCGAAAGCCGGGGCATCTGGGTCGGCTGGTCGGGCGAGGTCACGGAAAATTTCACCGGCCATATCGGCTTTTCCGAGGATGAAGGGGTAAAGACCGCCACCATCGACCTGGAAGAACAGGATGTAGACGAATATTATAACGGCTACGCCAACAAGACGCTGTGGCCCCTCTTCCATTTCCGCATCGACCTTGCCGAATATGCCCGCGATTTCGAAGGCGGCTACAACCGCGTCAACCAGCGTTTCGCCGACACCACCAGCCCCCTGATCGAGCCCGAAGACATCATCTGGGTGCAGGATTATCACATGATCCCGCTTGGCCAGATGCTGCGGGACAAGGGGCACAAGAACCGGATGGGCTTCTTCCTCCACATCCCCTGGCCGCCCACGCGCCTGCTCGTGTCCCTGCCCCATCATACCAAGCTGGTGCAGACATTGTTCGCCTATGACGTCATCGGCTTTCACACCGAAGAATGGCTGGAATCCTTCCGCCATTATGTGGAGCGGGAGATGAACGGAACGGTCAACGGCGATTTCGTGACGCTGGGCGACCGCACGATCCAGGCGATCGCCTGCCCCATCGGCATCAACGCGCAGGAATATGCCAGCGCCGCGGTCAGCGAGCCTGCGCGGCGGATGTTCGAAAAGGTGCGCCGTTCCTTGCAGGACCGCTCCATGATCGTGGGCGTCGACCGGCTGGACTACAGCAAGGGGCTGGAGGAAAGGTTCAACGGCTATGCCCGCTTTCTCAAGGATCATCCCGAACAGCATCGCAAGGTGGTGCTGACGCAGATCGCGCCGCCCTCGCGCGGAGAGGTGGAAAGCTATCAGCAGATCCGCGCCACGCTCGACGCGATCGCCGGGCGCATCAACGGCGAATATAGCGATGTCGACTGGACGCCGATCCGCTATGTGAACCAGGGCTATCCCCGCGACAAGCTGTCGGGGATATACCGGGCGGCCCGCATCGGTCTGGTCACGCCTTTGCGCGACGGCATGAACCTGGTGGCCAAGGAATATGTGGCCGCGCAGGACCCGGAAGATCCCGGCGTCCTCATCCTGTCCCGCTTCGCTGGCGCCGCGACGCAGCTCAAGGACGCGCTGCTCATCAACCCTTACAGCCCCGAAGAAATGTCGGACGCCATCACCCGCGCGCTCGCCATGCCGCTCGACGAACGCAAGCGCCGCTGGCGGTCGATGATGAATTGCGTGGAGGAACAGGATATCAGCTGGTGGCGGCGCTGCTTTACCGAAAGGCTGATGGCCGCCCGCAATGGCGACAGCAAAGACGCGGCGCAGGTCGAAACCGCCCATTAGGCGGCCGGTAACGGAACGCGGGCGACATGCCTGTCAGCGCGCTAATTGCGCCTGCGCTTCCTTTGGTCTATGGGCCGACGCCAGCAGCCCCGGCACCCGCTAATCCTCCTCGATTCGCGTTGCCGGGGCACATTCTTTCTTGGGAAGACAGGAACGCGCATGGCCCGTCGCCGCCAGATCTACGAAGGCAAGGCAAAGATCCTTTACGAAGGCCCTGAGCCCGGCACGATCATCCAATATTTCAAGGACGACGCGACCGCCTTCAACGCGCAGAAGAAGGGCACGATTTCCGGCAAGGGCGTGCTCAACAACCGCATTTCGGAACATATCTTCACCCTGCTCGGCCAGATCGGCGTGCCGACGCACTTCATCCGCCGCCTCAACATGCGCGAGCAGCTGGTGCGCCAGGTCGAGATCGTGCCGATCGAGGTCGTGGTCCGCAACGTCGCCGCCGGCTCGCTCAGCAAGAAGCTGGGCATCGAGGAAGGGACCCAGCTGCCCCGCACCCTGATCGAATATTGCTACAAGGACGACGCGCTGGGCGACCCGCTCGTGTCCGAAGAACATATCGCCTGCTTCGGCTGGGCCACGCAGGAAGAGATGCACGACATCGCCGACATGGCGATCCGCATCAACGATTTCATGTGCGGCCTCTTCGCCGCCATCGGCATCCGCCTTGTCGATTTCAAGCTGGAGTTCGGCCGCCTGTGGGACGGCGACTATAGCCGCATCATCCTGGCCGACGAGATCAGCCCCGACGGTTGCCGCCTGTGGGACATGAACACCGGCGAAAAGCTGGACAAGGACCGCTTCCGCCGCGATCTGGGCGGCGAAGTCGAAGCCTATCAGGAAGTCGCCCGCCGCCTCGGCCTGCTGCCCGAAGGCGCGGACACGACCGTCCTCGACCTCGACACCCACCGCAAGAAGCGCGGCAAGGACTGATAGCGCTCCCCAACCCTCCCCATCATCGATGGGGAGGAGGACCGCTCCCGGAACGGGCGGTGAAGGGGATTACCCCATCACCGCGTCCGCCATCAGCTTGATCCCCAACAGCACCATAAGCGCATAGATCAGTCTATAGAAACGCGCCGGGTCCGTCCGCCGCACCAGCGCCACGCCCATCAGCGTCGCGACCAGCGCGACCGGAGCCAGCATCGCCGTCGCCATCAGGTTGGCCCGCGTAAACTGCCCCAGCGCGGCATAGGCGGGCACCTTCATCCAGTTCATCACTGCAAAGGTGATCGCCGTCGTGCCCACCAGCGTGTCGCGCGGCAGCCGCTTGGGCAGCACCCACATCTGGAAAGGCGGCGACCCGGCATGGGCGATCTGGCTGGTAAAGCCGCTCGCCACGCCGAACAGCGCCCCGACCCAATTGGGCGAGCTGGACGGCAGCACGATCGCGCCGCGCCGCTCCGTCCAGAGCCGCTGAATCCCGAACAGCACGGAGATGAACCCCAGCGCGCCCAGCACCATGGTTTCGGGCACCTGCGCGGCGAACAGATAGCCAAGGCCGATGCCTGCGGCCGCTCCGGGAAGCATCACCGCCAGAATATGCCCGTCCCAGTCCCGCCGGAAAGCCCAGACGCTGACCACGTCCTGAAGGATGAGGATGGGCAGCAGGATGGCCGCGCTCCGCACCGGGTCGATGGCTAGCGCCATGATCGGCATGGCCAGCACCCCGGCCCCGGCAAAGCCCCCTTTTGCAAGGCCGGAAATGACGACTGCGACGATGGCGCAACCATAGTAAAAGGCGTCGGCGGACATGCCGCCGCCCTAGACCAGCCCGCCTGCCAGGCGAAGCGATTCCTGCTCGCGCCCCTGCAAAACGTTCAGGCGCTGGCGCGATATCCCACCAGCAGGCCGAAGGCAAAGGTCGCCAGCAGCGCAAGCTGCACCTTACCATGCGGATCGGAATAGCCGACGATCTGCTGTCCGAAGGCGAACAGTCCGACAAACATCGCCAGTGCAAGACCAGCCATAGCGTGAACCCCTTGATCGACGCCGGTCATCATAACGTCACGCTTGCTAAGAAAGGGATAATGCCTTGCCTGTCCCGCCCCACGGGACTAGGGGGTGCGCCATAGCCATCCACGGAGTTTCGCACCTCATGAAAGCCCGCATCTTCGTCACCCTCAAGGGCGGTGTCCTGGACCCGCAGGGCAAGGCGATCCATCACGCCCTGGAAGGCCTTGGCTTTACCGGCGTCAATGATGTGCGCGCGGGCAAGCTCATCGAACTCGACCTTGCGGATGGCACCAGCGATGACGATATCGACGCCATGTGCCGCAAGCTGCTGGCCAATACGGTCATCGAAAATTACCGCATCGAAAAGGTGGCCTGAGCCATGAAAAGCGCCGTCATCGTCTTCCCCGGCAGTAATTGCGACCGCGACCTCGCCGTGGCTTTCGAGGCGGTGAGCGGCACGAAGCCAGCCATGATCTGGCACCGGGACACCGAATTGCCCGACGATCTGGACCTGATTGGCGTTCCAGGCGGATTTTCCTATGGCGATTATCTACGCTCCGGCGCCATGGCCGCGCGCTCGCCGGTCATGCAGGCTGTGGCGAAGGCGGCGGAGCGCGGCACCTATGTGCTGGGCATCTGCAACGGCTTCCAGGTCCTGACCGAAAGCGGCCTGCTGCCCGGCGCGCTGCTGCGCAACGCCAGCGGCCATTTCATCTGCCGCGACGTCGGCCTGACCGTCGACAATGCGCAGAGCGCTTTCACCAGCAAATATGATGCGGGCGAAACAATCTCTTTCCCCGTCGCGCACCATGACGGCAATTATTTCGCGGACGCGGATACGCTCGACCGGCTGGAAGGCGAAGGCCGCGTGGCTCTGCGCTATGCGGAAAATTGCAACGGCTCCGCGCGCGACATCGCGGGTATCCTCAACGAAGCAGGCAATGTGCTGGGCATGATGCCTCACCCGGAACGCGTGATCGAACCCGCGCACGGCAAGACGGACGGCCGCCGCTTGTTCGAAGGGCTGGTAGAAGGACTGCTGGCGCGCGCTTGAGCCACAGGCGAAAGGCGTCTTCCGCTTCGTCATTCGACTACTGACGGCGCACTGTGCGTATCGCAGCCTTGCGCTGGCTTTGGAGTTACCGCCTGACACTCCTGCGCAGGTTGATGTTCAGAGATCAGGAGCCGATCGGCGCAGGTCCGCCTACCCGCCCCGATGATAATCATATTCAAAGGCGCGCCCCTCCTGCTTCGTCAGGATTGCCCCGATGATCGCCCCGCCCGCGCGCCGCAGCCGGTCGGCCGCCACGCGCAGCCCGCCATGATGGTTGCGGCCCCATTCGACGACCAGCACCGTTGCCTGCGCCTTTGCCGCCAGCAGCGAGGTATCGGGCTGGCCCAAGATCGGCGGCGCATCGATCAGCACCGTGTCATAGCGATCCTGCAATCCCGCCAGCAGCACATCCAGGGAGGGAGTGGACAGAAGCTCCGCCGGATTGGGCGGTATCGCGCCGCTGGGGAGCAGCGATACGCCGGGGGCGGACGTGGCAACGATGACATCCTCCGCCTTGGCCTGCCCCGTCATCACCTCGCTGATGCCCCGCTCGACGGCAATGCCGAAAAGGCTATGCTGCCGCGGCCGCCGCATGTCGGCGTCGATCACCAGCACCCGCCGGTCGAGCTTCGCCAAGGCCAGAGCCAGGGCGTGGACGGTGGACGATTTGCCCTCCCCCTCCTGCGCGCTCGTGACCAATATGGATCGCGGCAGCCCTGCGGACGACGCCAGCAGAAGCGAAGACGCGATGGGAACGAACGTCTCCACCGCAGGCCGGTCGGACGCTGGCACCGTCCCCAGCAGCGGCAGGTTGGCGCGCTCCGCCAATGTATCGGCGGAGGTCACGGCGTCATCGAACAGATGCCGCCCCGCCACCAGCAGCAGCCCCAGCGCCAGCCCGCCAAGCGAAGCCAGCAGCATGGTCGTGCCGATATGCGGCGAAGACGGACGCGGCGGCACGGCGGCGCGGTCCAGCGGCTGGATGCGCCCGGCCTGAAACCCGGCTTGCGACGCCATGTCGCGATAGCGTTGCAGCAGACTGTCGTGCAGCAGCCTGTAGGTATCGACCGATCGTTCCAGGATGCTCATCTGCACCCCGCGCCCGCGTTCAGCCAGCGCCTGCCGCTCGACATCGGCGATTTCCGATTCGATCTGCTTCTCGCCGTGGACGGCGACCTCATATTGCTCCCTCAGCGATGCGCGGATCGTGTTGGCCATCGCCTGTGCCTGATCGTCCAGCGCCGCCAGCCGGGCCCGCGCCTCGCGCATTTCGGGGTGAGCATCCTTGCGGAACTGCCGTTCCTGGACCACCTCCGCCCGCGCCTGCGCCCGCTGCGCCATCAGTTGCTGCATCGCGCCGTTGTTCAGAACCTCCGGCAGCGTCTCCACGCTGGAAAGGCGCGCGCTTTCCCAACGCTTCTGCGCCGCGATTCGGTCCGCCGTTGCTTGTGCGCGGAACGCGTTCAGTTGCGCCAGACGCGCGGCGCTGCTCCCTTCGGCCGATCCCGGCCCGCGATCCTGCGCCTCGCCTTGCGTGCCGGTCCGGGCGGCATAGACCGCCAGATCCCGCTCCGCCCGCTCCAGATCGCGGCGCGCGCCATCCAGTTCGCCCAGCAGGAAGCGGCGCGCCTGCACGCCCGATTCAAAGCCGCGCTTCAAATCGGCCCTGATCAGGCTGTCGGCATAGCTGTTGGCGACGCGCGCCGACAGCACCGGGTCGGCGCTGGTGAAGCTGATGCGGATCACGCGGGACTTGCCCGGCAATTCCACCTCCAGATTGTCCCGCAACAGGCGGATCACCGCTTCCGTTTCCACCTGCCGCTGGCTGAGCGAGCCGGAGCCTCGATCCGGCCGCTTGGCCTTCATCGCATCGAACAATGTCCGGTTGCCGACCAGAGCCAGTTCGCGCGCGACCTCTTCGGCCAGAGACCGGCTGCGCAACACCTCAAGCTCGGTCTGCATCAGCGCTTCATTATCCGAAGGCGCTTGCGGCCGCTGCGCGGCGGCCGCCCCTGCGGCTCCGGCGGGCACGTCCTCCACTTCGACCGAAGCGGTCGCCTTGTAATCCGGCGTCGACAGCAGGATGAAGATGACACCGGCCAGAACGCACAGAGCCATCGTGCCGAACAGGATGACGCGGTGACGCCGCACAGCGGTCCATGCGCCCCGCGCCGCCCGAACGGCCCTGGCCGCCCGCCCTTCCTCGACAGCGGGCGCCACGCCCGGATCGATGCGGATGCTGGAGCCCGCCATCAGCGTCCTCCATCCAGCGCGACGAAGCCCGCGCCGATCGCCGGAAGCGCCAGCAGCCCGCCACCCAAAATCGCCTTCGCCCGCGACAGCCCGACCAGCACCATGTCTCCGGGCAGGATTTCAGGATCGGGAGCTTTCCCCTTGCGGATCGCGGACAGGTCGAACATCGCGGCCGCGCGCACGCCGTCGGTCTGGCGCACCACCATCACCTGTTTCAGGCTGGCCAGCCGTGTCGGCCCTTTCGCCAGGGCCACCGCCTGGAGCAGGCCCAGCCGTCCTTCGACAGGGAACAGGCCCGGTTCGCGCACCTCTCCATCCACGGTAATGCGGCGGCCCACGGCCTTTTTCACGAATATGGTGACTTGCGGCGACACCAGATAGCGCTCGCCCAGCTTGCCCGCGATCACATCCGACGCTTCGCTGGCCGACAGCCCGGCCACGGGGACTTCGCCGATCAACGGCATGCGGATCATGCCCGCAGCGGTCACCTGCGCATCCTCCAGCGAAAGGCCGGGTTCATGATAGACCTGCACCCGCAGCACATCGTCCGCCGCGATCCTGTAATCCATTCCCACGGCAGGGGCGGGGGGAATGACTTCATAGGCAGCCTCCCCCTTGGGCGCATCCTCGACTGTCGTGCAAGCACCCAGCGAAATGCTCATCGCCAATCCGGTCAGCAGCCGGGTCATCTTGACGATTGGTTCGTGCATTCCGCTGTAAATCCCCGCAATTTTCCGGCCGCCGCAAGATGGGCGGCCTTCGGGCGAGGGGTTAACGAGGCGGACAGGCCATGGCAACCATGGGCAGGACGGCTTGCGCCCGCACTCGGCTGGTCAGACGGCCATTCGGCCCAGCGAAGCCGGGGCAAGGCGGCGCGGCTGATCCGGCCACACGCCCCGCGTGTCATAGACGGCCTTGTCGGTGCGTTCGTCCACGGGCACGGATTTGAACATGTCATGATCGACAAGAATGACGAAAACGCTGCATTGTTCCAGAGCCGTATCGAGATCGATCAACTCCGCGCCGGTGCCTGCGAACTCCATGGGCAGCGCCTGCGCATAGGGTTCGACCAGCTTCACCCGGCGGCCATAGCGGCGGGCAAGGCGCGCGGCGACCTTGACTGCGGGGCTTTCCCGGAAGTCGTCAATATTGGCCTTGAAGGCCAGACCCAGGCAGGCAATGTCCTCGCCCGGATATTCGTCGATCAGGTCCGACGCGCAGGCGACGACATGATCGGTCTTGCCGTCGTTCACCTCCCGCGCGGTGCGGATCAGGCGGCTGTTTTCGGGATCACCATGAACGATGAACCATGGGTCGACGGCGATGCAATGGCCGCCGACGCCCGGCCCCGGCTGAAGGATGTTGACGCGCGGATGGCGGTTCGCGAGGCGGATGACTTCCCACACGTCGATGTCCATTCGCTCGGCTATGACGGACAGTTCGTTCGCAAAGGCGATATTGACGTCGCGAAAGCTGTTTTCCACCAGCTTCACCATCTCCGCAGCCCGCGCCGTGGTCGTGATGCAGGCGCCGCGCACGAACTGGCGGTAGAAGGCCAGCGCCTTGCGCGCGCATCGCGGCGTGATACCGCCGATGCAGCGGTCATTGTCGATCAACTCGACCAGAATGCGGCCCGGCAAGACCCGCTCCGGGCAATAGGAAATGGCGATATCGCCAGCGCCGCTCTGCCCCGGCATCCTGAGGTCCGGCCGCAGCTGAGCGAACAGATCGCGCATCGCTTCGGTCGTGCCGACCGGAGAGGTGGATTCAAGGATGACCGTGTCACCGGGCTTCAACACGCTGGCGACGGTGCGCGCCGCGTTCAGCACATGGGAGATATCGGGCGCGCGATCCTCCGCAACGGGCGTCGGCACTGCGATGATGAAGACGTCGCTCGGCTCCACCTCCAGACTGGCGCGCAGGTTCCCGCGTGCAACCACGCCCTGCACCAGCCCGTCCAGATCAACTTCCTCGATATGGACGCGGCCGGAATTGACAGTCTCGACCACATGCGCGCTGACGTCGACGCCGACCACCTGACACCCGCCGCGCGCGATCAGCGCTGCGGTCGGCAGGCCAATATAGCCAAGGCCGATGACGGAAACCTTCTGCTGCTTGTCGACGGGCATGCGATGATCCTGAGAAGCCGATGATTTGCATCGCTTTCTGCCGGGAAATGCTGAAGATTTCGGTAACGGCGATGCCGGGGGAGCGCGCCGCGCCTCCGTGCTCCTGCCCTACGCCGCCTCGTCCAGCCCTTCTGCCTGCCCCGCATCCTTGGCGATGACCGCCGCGATCCGCTGCGCGGCCATGCCGTCTCCAAAGGGATTATGCGCGCGCGCCATCGCCGCATAGGCACTTCCATCGTCCAGCAGCGCCAGCACCTCGCGCACGATCCGCTCGCGGTCCGTGCCGACCAGCTTCGCCGTTCCCGCCTCGACCCCCTCTGGACGTTCGGTCGTTTCGCGCATCACCAGCACTGGCTTGCCCAGTGAAGGCGCTTCCTCCTGCACGCCGCCGCTGTCGGTCAACACCAGTTCGCACATATCGAGCAGCCGCACGAAATGCGGATAGTCGAGCGGATCGATCATCGCGACATTGGGCAGGCCGCCCAGAACAGCTTCCATAACCGGGCGGACATTGGGATTGGGATGCACGGGGAAGATCACCGCGACATCGGGCCGCCCCGCGATGTCGGCGATCGACCGTGCGATGGCCTCCATGCCGCCGCCGAAATTCTCCCGCCGGTGGCTCGTGACGGCCACGATCCGCTTGCCCGCGAACCGCGCCGCCAGATCGTCCAGCCCTGCCGCCAGCGATGGCATGGCGTTCAGCCGCTCGCGCGTCGCCAGCAATGCGTCGATCACCGTGTTGCCGGTCACATATATGCTCTTGGCCGCGCGATTTTCCCGCCGCAGCGCGTCAGCCGCCCCTTGGGTAGGCGCAAAGTTCATGTCGGCGATGCAGGCGACGACGCGGCGGTTCACCTCCTCCGGCCAGGGATGATGAATATCGCCGCTGCGCAGCCCCGCTTCCACATGGGCGACGGGAATCTGGCGGTAATAGGCGGCAAGGCTGGCGACCATGGTCGTCAGCGTATCGCCATGCACCACCACGCGGTCGGGCCGCTCAGCGTCGAAGGCCTTGCCAAGCTCCACGATCAGCTTCGCGGTCAAGCCGTCCAGCGTCTGGCCGGCCGTCATCACGTCCAGATCGACGTCCGGCCTGATGCCGGCAATGTCCAGCACCTGGTCCAGCAGTCCGCGATGCTGCGCCGTCACGATGACGCGCGTATCCACCTGATCATGGGTGCGCAGGGCATGGATCACGGGAAACAGCTTTATCGCTTCCGGCCGTGTCCCGAATACCACCGCAACCTTCATCTTCGCCCCCTTGTGCGTGCCATTTGGGCGATTTTCGCAGCTAATCGTAACCATCGTCTGAACAAGGGGTAACTCGGACGCGCGCTTTTGCACGCGCAATGACCTGTGCTAGGGCCCATCGACCTTTCCATTTCAAGGGGCTGCGGAAGTTTATGAAGATCACGATGATCGGCACGGGGTATGTCGGCCTGGTATCGGGCGCCTGCTTCGCCGATTTCGGCCACGACGTCGTCTGCGTCGACAAGGTCGCCGAAAAGATCCAGGCGATCGAATCCGGCCGCATGCCGATCTATGAGCCCGGCCTCGACCAGCTGGTCGCGAACAATGCCGCCGCCGGGCGCCTGACCTTCACCACGGACCTCGCCGCTGGCGTAAAGGGGGCGGATGCGATCTTCATCGCCGTTGGCACCCCCTCCCGCCGGGGTGATGGCCATGCGGACCTGAGCTACGTCTATGCCGCCGCGCGGGAGATTGCGGAATCGCTCGATGGACCGGCGGTGATCGTCACCAAGTCCACCGTTCCTGTCGGCACGGGCGACGAAGTCGAACGCATCGTCAAGGAAGTCCGTCCCGACCTGGACATCCAGGTCGTTTCCAACCCCGAATTCCTGCGCGAAGGCGCGGCGATCAGCGATTTCAAACGGCCGGACCGCGTCGTCGTCGGCACCACCGGCAATGAACGGGCCATCGCCGTGATGGCGCAGATCTACCGGCCGCTGAACCTCAATCAGGCGCCGGTCATGTTCACCGGTCGGCGCACGGCGGAACTGATCAAATATGCCGCCAATGCCTTTCTGGCGACCAAGATCACCTTCATAAACGAAATGGCCGACCTGTGCGAGGCGGTGGGCGCGGAAGTGCAGGACGTGTCGCGCGGCATCGGCCTCGACAACCGGATCGGGTCCAAATTCCTGCATGCGGGGCCGGGCTATGGCGGGTCCTGCTTCCCCAAGGATACGCTGGCGCTCGTCAAGACCGGACAGGATTATGACACGCCGATCCGCATCGTCGAAACGGTCGTGCAGGTGAACGACCTTCGTAAAAGGGCGATGGGGCGCAAGATCGTCAAGGCGCTGGGCGGGGAGGCGCGGGGCAAGAAAGTCGCGCTGCTCGGCCTGACCTTCAAGCCCAATACCGACGATATGCGCGATGCGCCCAGCCTGGCCATCGTGCAGGCGCTGGAGGATGCGGGCGCGAAGATCGTCGCCTATGATCCCGAAGGCATGGAAGTCGCCGCGCCGATGATGCCCAGCGTGAAGATGGCCCGCGACGCTTATGAAGCCGCATCGGGCGCTGACGCGGTGGTGCTGGTCACGGAATGGGATATTTTCCGCGCGCTCGACCTCAAGCGCCTCGCCGCTTCGATGAACACGCCGCTTCTGGTCGACCTGCGCAACATCTACCCGCGCACGGAGGCGGAAGCGGCTGGCTTTTCGCTCATCCGCGTCGGCGGTAAGGGCGTGGAAGCCGCATGAGGCTGCCGCCGGAGGAAGGGCGGGATCACCACCTCGCCCTTCCACGGCTGCATCACTGGCTGATCGCCGCCGCCCTGCTTTTTCTCCTGACGCTGGTCGTGCCGGTGATGGCTGGCCTTACCTGACGGCTTCGGGCAATATGCTCCCCCGAAAGGCTGGAGCCCGGCCCACGCGCCCTCAAGCCTTCAACTTCCACCCGCGCCGCAGCAGCATATAGCACAGCACCGCCAGCGCGATGTTCAGCACCAGCAGCACGATGCTGCCCACGACCACATCGCCGTCGGCCGCCGCGACGAAGCCATAACGAAACCCCGAAATCGCGTAGAAGAAGGGGTTCGCATGGCTGATCGCCCCGAACACGGGCGAAAGCCGGTCGATGGAATAGAAGGTCCCCGACAGCAGCGTCATCGGGCCGATCACGAAATTTGTGATGGCCGCCGCATGGTCGAACTTTTCCGCCCAGATGGACGTCAGCACGCCAATAAAGGCGGTGAGCGACGCCCCCATCAGGCCGAACCAGACGATCGCCCAGGGATGCGCTGGCGTCACATGGACGCCGGGCCACAGCGCCATCGCGCCCCACAAGGCCAATCCGACACAGACTGCGCGCGTCACCGCCGCACCGACCAGCGCCAGCAGCAATTCGCCGTTGGACAGCGGCGGCATCAGATAATCGATCAACGTTCCCTGCATCTTGCCCGCCAGCAGGGAAAAGCTGCTGTTGGCGAAGGCATTGTTCATCATCCCCATGATCATGAGGCCGGGGGCGATGAAATCGGCGAAGGGAACGCCCAGCACCTGCCGGTTCGCGCCGCCCAGCGCGATGGTGAAGATGACCAGAAACATCAGCGTCGTTACGGCGGGCGCCCAGATGGTCTGCAACTGGACCTTCATGAAACGCCGGACTTCCTTGCGGTACAGCGCGCGCATCCCTGCCCAGTTGACGTTGCGGATGACCATTTCGCCCGGCTCGTGAAAGCGTGGCTGCCGGGACGCGTTTGTTACAAATTGGGACTGGTCGTTCATGATCGGATCGACTATCGGCTGGCCTGATATGCCGCAAGGGCGTTGTGTGCGGAATTGTGCGCCCCATATAGGGCGCGAACCGGATATTGTGAGGAGTTATTCATTGTCCTGGACTGACGAGCGCATCGACCAGCTCAAGGCGATGTGGGAAAAGGGCCTGACCGCCAGCCAGATCGCTGACGAACTGGGTGGCGTCAGCCGCAACGCCGTGATCGGCAAGGCCCATCGCCTCGGTCTGCAATCGCGCCCTTCGCCCGTGAAGGCGAACGAAGTGCCCAAGAAGGCCGCGCCCGTGCGCAAGCCTGTTGCCGCCGCACCGGCCGTCGAAGCACCCAAACCCGCGCCCGTTCAGCAGAACGCGGCCGTGCGCACTGCCCC
>NZ_ATHO01000145.1 GCF_000445065.1 Sphingobium quisquiliarum P25
GCCGGGCAAGGCTGGCGCTCGCCGCGCCCATGGTGGGGACCAGCCGCCCATGCTCCTCCCGGATGAAGCGGCCATCCTCCAGCAGGCGCTGCGCCACCGCATTGCGGCGCAGGATGCGGCCGTCCCGCGCCAGGATCAGCGTCGCGACCGCCAGCCCTTCCATCGCGCTGCTGAACACCTGCCGCTCCGCCTGGGTGGATGTCAGCCGTGCATGCAGGTCCAGCGCGATCCGCAGGTGCGGGATCAGGCTGGCGATCAGGCTGGTCTGCGCATCGTCAAAGTCGGGGCGGCTCTGGTCGCGCGTGACCCGCAACCGCACCGAAGCGCCCGATGGAGCTTGCAGGTCGACGCCCAGAATCTGCCCGCCGCCCGACTTGTCCAGCCATTCGCGGAAACGGGGCGGCACATGGCGGACGAAATCCTGGAAAGCGACCACCTGTCCTTCCGGCAGGCCGACGAAGGGATCGGCATCGGACAGGCGCTGATATTCCCCCGCCTTGTCGGGATGGACATCGGGGGTCACATGCGCCTCGATCCCCGCAGGGCCTGTCGCGACCAGCAGCGTGGCGAAGGTCGCCTCCGCCGCCTCCGCCAGCGCGCGCAGGAAGCCTTCCCACGGCGGCTCTTGCGTCAGCCCGCCATAGAGCGCCTCCAGCAGCGCGACGGGGGGCAGGGGAGCGGCCGGATCATGCATGTTCATGTCATAGAGGCTTTCAGCGGACGGCGGCAAAGGGATTTGCGTCCCTTCCGCCGATCCCGGCAGCCCGCTCCCCAGGCGTCCCGCGTCAGTGGCGATAGGCCAGCGTGATGCTGTACCGGCGCGGAGGATTATAATAGGCCTCGGTAAAGCCGAAGCTGGTCGAGGCGTCGTAACCCGCCGTGATGATCCGCTTGTCCGTCAGATTGTCCACCCCGGCCCGGATCGAAAAGCCGCTGCCCGTCAGACGGAACTCAGCGCTGGCATTGATGATCGCATGATCGGGCTGGCGCAGAAGCGGCGTGTTTTCGGTATCCACGAACACGGCGCTCTTATAGGCGGCGTCCACGCGGAAAATGCCTTCCAGCCTATCGATCAGCGGCGTCTGATAGATGGCGCTGGCATTGGCGGTGATGTCGGGCGCCTGCTTGAGCTTGCGGGAGCTGACATCGGTCGGCACGCCGTTGATGACCGACACATATTCCTTATACTTGGCGTCGAGCAGGCCCAGCGCGCCGGTGAAGGTGAATTGCGGCGATACCCGGAAGGTGCCTTCCAGTTCGATGCCCTGGATACGCGAGCGGCCCGCATTTTCGTTGCGGACCACGATCAGCCCGCTTGAAGGACTGAGCGTCGAAATCAGAATCTGCTGGTCGCGATATTCATTGCGGAATATGGCGAAGTTGATGGTGGCGATGCGGCCGAATCCCATCTTGAGCCCTGCTTCATAGGACGTCAGATGTTCAGGATCGTAGGAGCCGACTTCCTCCAGCGACGTCGGGCGGCCGTTGAACCCGCCCGACCGGAACCCGCGCGAATAGGAGGCATAGGCCAGGAAATCGGGCCTGAACTTGTAGGACAGCGACGCGCGGGGCGTGAAGGCGTCCCAGCTCTTTTCCTGGGAGTAGGACCGCGTGCCCGCCAGCAGCGGCTGGCGCGAATAGATGCGGATCGCCGCCTGGGAAAAGTTCTTGCGCTCCCATGTGTAGCGCGCGCCCAGTTCCACCGACAGCTTGTCGGTCAGCTCATAATTGCCGTTCGCGAACAAGGCGAGATTGCGGGTCTTCTGCCGGTTGCGGAAGTCGATGTTGAGGTCCAGCGCCACCGCCGGGATCGGATCGACGCCGGGAATGCCAAGGTCCAGCGGGTCCAGCCCGGCGGCGACCAGCGCATCATAGAGGCCGTCCGCCACAACCAGCCGCGTATTGTCGCGCGCGATCTCCTGATAGGCGAAGGCGCCCAGCAACAGCGATCCGCGACCGCCAAGGTCGAGCGCAAGCTGAAACTCCTGGCTGATCTGCTGCGCATTTTCGTCGTGAATGTCGCCCGCATAATTGACCTGCGACGACGCATCGCCATCGCGCCCGAACAGCGCATCGACATAGCGATAGGCGGTGATCGACTTGAGCGTCGCGCCGCCAAGGTCCGCCGTCAGCGTCAGCGCCGCGTTGATCGCGTCGGTATTGTCCTTGCTGAGCGAAGGGGTGGTGTCGGTGCGGTCGATGTCGCCCGGCACTGTGCAGCAAGGCCCGATCAGGGTCGATTGCAGGGTGGACAGCAGCGTCGGCGTAAAGGCGATCATGCTGTGCGGCGCGCTGTGCTGCCGCCGGTGCAGCCCGTCCACCATCAGCAATATGTCAAGCGGCCCCGATTTGTGCAGAGACAGCTTTCCCGCCACCACGTTGCGGTTGCCGAGATTCTCGCCAGAGGGCACCTTCTGCCAGCCTTCGCCGAACTCGCCCAGCGCCGCGACGCCCAGCGACCAGTCGCCCGACAAGGGCATTTCGGCATAGACGCGCCCGCGCACGGTGTTGAAGGAGCCGTATCGCAGGTCGGCTTCGATCCGCTGCTGCTGCCCCGGAATGGCCGACACGATGTTGATCGCGCCGCCCACCGTGTTCTTGCCGAACAGCGTCCCCTGCGGCCCGCGCAGCACTTCGATCCGGTCGATGCCCAGAAGCTCGGTGGTCGCGCCGAAGGTGCGGGCGACATAGACGCCGTCCATATAGACGCCCACGGCGGGGTCGGAGGTGATGATGAAGTCGTTCTCACCCACGCCGCGAATGAAGGGCGCGATGCCGCCGCTATTGCCGCCCTGGCCCGGCGTGAACTGGATATTGGGCGCGATCTGGCCGATCTGCGTCACATTGTCGAGGCCCCGGCTGTCGAGCGCGGCGGAGTCAACGGCCGTCACCGCGATCGGCACATCCTGCAACCGTTCCTCCCGGCGGCGGGCGGTGACGACGATGTCGCTGCCCATCTCTCCTTCGGAAAGGCCAGGATTGCTGACCTGGCCCAGGGCAGCGCCCGGCGCGGCGAGCGCGACGAGCGAAACGATGGAAAGCAGATGATGGCGCATGATCTTCCCCCAACGACATTATATTTCTGGCGGCCATTATAATGCGGGTGGCCTCCCGCTTCATCAGGGCGCAGCGAAAATGCTGCGCCCGTTGCATCCGTGCATCAGTGATGGCCCTGTGGCGGCGCGTTCATGCGGTCCATTGGATCAAATGGCTGATGTCGGCGCGCTCATGCGGCTTGCGGCCCGCTGTGGCGAGGTGATGCGAAGTGACGCGCGCCTCCGGGCTGAGCGGCCTGATCAGTTCGATGACGCGGTCATATTCCGTCCGCGCGATCAGCCATTGGCCGCCCTCACGGCGATAGACGTCGCGGTAAATGGCCGAACCGATCGTGTGAGAACTATGCTCCACGTCGATGAAGATGTCCTCCAGATACCAGATGCCCTCGGCCTCATCCTCGCCGGTCAGGGTGATTTCGGGCATATGGCCATGATGCATGGCGACCGCGCCCGAATGGAAGCTGTTGGCGAGAAACTCCAGCATGTTCTCACGTCCAGACAGGCTGACGCGATAGGTGCCGCCGCGATAATCGACGGTCACGTCATCGGTGAAAAGCGTGCCGAGAAGCGCCATGTCCGCCGTGTCGATGCCGCGAAAATAGCGGTGCTTGAGCGTGCGGATATCCTCGAAATCGGAAAGCTGCTGCAATGTATAGGCCATTGATCCTCATCCCTTGGTTGTACGCAAAACATTCTTATCTGCGGCATTGATAATCATGATGCGTAGAAAGTCACGCATGATTGTTGCCGGATTATGGCATCGTCAGACGCCGAACCCGCCCGAAACGGAAATGCGCTGGCCGGTGACATAGGCGGCTTCGTTCGACGCGAGGAAAAGGCAGGCATGGCCGATCTCCTCCGCCGTGCCCCAGCGTTTCAGGCAGAGCAGCCGGTGCGTGTTCTGGACCCAGCGCTTATCGATCTGGCCAAGACGCGTCAGTTCATGCAATTGCCCCGCGTCGATCACGCCGACCAGCACGGAATTGGCGCGGATGCCATAGCGCCCTTCTTCCTTGGCGATGCCCTTCACCAGTTGCTCGTTCGATGCCTTGACCGCGACGGACATGCCGTCGCGCTGCGGCCACCAGTCATGCCCGGCCGATCCCAGCGTGACGAAACTGCCGCCGCCCTGCTCGCGCATATGGGGGATGACGGCCTGCGCGGCGGCGAAGAAGCCGTGCACTTCGACATCGAAGGCGTGCCGCCACTCCTCCATCGGGGTGGAGGCGAGATAGCGCTGGTTGACCAGCGGCCCCGCCGCCCAGACCACCGTATGCACCCGGCCATGCGCGGCGACCGCGTCGGCCACCACCGCCTGCACCTGCCGCGCGTCGCTCACATCGGCGCGGTGGATGCTTGTCCTGCGCCCCAGGTCACGTCCGGCCTGCGCGACCTGCTCCGCGCGCGCCTGATTGCCGCGATAGACGATGGCGATGTCACTGCCGCCGCCCGCGAACACATTTGAAATGCCGCTGCCGATGCCGCCGCTGCCGCCGAACAGCAGGGCGCATCCTTCCGGGAAACTTGCCACAACCTCTCCTTTTCCAATCTTCTGCGCGGCGCGGGCGTCAGGCCCGCAACTCCGCCGTGGTTTCCTCCATGTCGAACGGGCGCACCATCATCAGCACGCCGCTCCATTCCCGATCGTCCAGCCGGGCCGCCTTTTCCTGCTCCGCGATCATATGGATGTCGTCCCGCAGCGCTTCGAACAGGGCGTGCACACGCGCCTGCCCGGCCTTGCTCATCACCACCATGTCGGAAACATAGAGGGCATCGGCGGACCCGAAGTCCATCGACATGAACAGCGGTTTCACCGTCCGTTCGAAGGCGGCGGACAGCGGCCCTCCGCGCCGCCAGCGCACGGACCGCTTCACCTTGGGCCGCACCCGTCCGCGCGGGGCTAGGTCGATCAGGCCCAGCCGCGCCAGCCGCTCGAAATGCGCGTGGAGGCGGCTGCGCGGCAGGCCCAGCTCCCGTTCGATCTCGGCAGGCTGCGCGCCGTGCAGGATCGCGAAGAAGACGAGCGCCAGACCCCGGTCGGCGGCGAGTATCCGTTCCTGCGCCAGCGTGAAACTCTCCTCCCCCTCTTCGCCGCTACGCGCGGCAAGATCGCGCAGGTCGACGCCCGCTATCGCGCACATCTCGTCCAGCCGGTCCAGCGTCAGCCCGTCGCCGCGCAGCCACCGCCACACCGTGGGTTCCGCCACCTTCAGCTCCTGTGCCAGTTGTCCGGCCCGCACGCCCCGCGCCTTCAATTCGCGCCTCAGTTCGGAAAGGATGGTAGCGGCCCCCGGCCGTCGCGTCGTCGCCATTTTGCACTCTCCTATCTTGGTGCGATAGTTATCTATCATCACAAGATAGCATCAATCACAATCCGGTTGCACGCGCCATGTCTCGCCGCCACCCTGCGCATATGGCGGCACGGCTGCCACGGCGGGAGAGGATATATGGCGACGACGGCTGACTACAGGCTCGGCGAATTCACCTTTCCGCGCGGCTGGTTCATGGTCGCGCGCAGCGGCGAGGTGACGGCTGCTCCAGCGGCATTGCGGATGCTGGGGCGCGAACTGGTGATCTATCGCGGGGCGTCGGGACGCATCGTCCTGCTCGACGCTTATTGCCCGCACATGCAGGCGCATCTGGCGGCGGAACAGACATCGGGCGCGGCGGCGCAGAGGGTGGAAGGGGATTCGATCCGCTGCCCCTATCATAGCTGGCGCTTCGGGCCTGACGGGCGCTGCGACCATATCCCCTATTTTGACGGCCCTATCCCGGCCGCCGCCCGGCTGCGTTCCTACCCGGTGCAGGAGGCGTTCGGTTGCGTCTTCGCCTGGCACGATCCCGAAGAGGGAGAGCCGGACTATGACCTGCCCGCTCTGCCCGAATGGTCGGACCCGCAATGGATAACCGGCGAATATGATGACCTTGGCACCTTGCCGGTCCATCCGCAGGAGATACTCGACAATCTCGTGGACACGCGCCACTTCGGCCCCATCCATGGGCAGAAGCTCGCCTATTTCGACTCCGTGTTCGAAGGGGTGGTGGGACGGCAATTGTCGGGCGGCGGCCATGAAACCATGACCAGCGAGGAAGGCGTGCTGGATGTCGACGCCTTCTATACGGGCCCCGGCATATTGATCGCGCGCTATTCGGGCGAGACGGACGCGGTGCAGATCATCTGCCACACGCCCAAGGAAGATGGCGTGACGCAGGTCTGGCACGGCATATTGACGCGGGCGCGGAACACGCCGCCATCGGCGGAGGATGTGGAACTGCGCAGCCAATATCATGCCGCCGGGTTGGGCGCTTTCTCGCAGGATTTCGCCATCTGGCGCACCAAGGGCCCGGCGATCAGCATATTGCGCCTGCCCACCGATGGCCCCTTTCACCGCAGCCGGGCCTGGTATCGCCAATTCTACAATCCGCGTGACAAGGCGCGGGAAATCCAGTCGCGCGTCGATGGCGTGCACCACACCAGCGGCATGGCGGGCGCGCCCGGCCTCGCCGACGCTGCCGAGTGACGCGCAGGAAATTCGAAGAGAGAAGGATGACTATGGACAGACAATTTCCAGAAGGCGCGGTCGCGGTTTTCGGCGGCAGCGGCGGGATCGGCAAGGGCGTGGCGCTGCAATTCGCCAGGGCGGGGACGGACGTCGCGATCTTCTACCGGTCCAAGGAGCATGTGGCGCAAGCGGCGGCGGAGGAAATCCGCGCCCTGGGCCGCAAGGCAAGCATCCACCAGGCCGATGCGCGCAGCTATGAGGAAATCGAAGCCGCGTTTGGCGGCGCGGTGGAAGCGCATGGCCGCGTGCACAGCATCGTGTGGGGCGCCGGCCCGATCGTGGCGCAGGTGAACATCGCCGACTGGACGCTGGAACAGTTCCGCGCCTCCATGGAGATCGAAGCATTTGGCTTCTATTATGCGGCGCGCATCGCCATTCCCCATTTCCGCGCGAAAGGGGGCGGCTCCTTCGTGCATCTGGGTTCGGCCGGGCATGACTGGTGGCCGCATCTCGACGGCCTGTCCGTCGCGCCCAAGGCGTGCAACGAATCGCTGGTGAAGGGCATTGCCAAAGAGGAAGGCGTCCATGAAATCCGCGCCAACTCCATCCTGGTCGGCGTGATCGACGCAGGCCAGTTCAAGGTCGGCCAGGAAGAAGGCTATTTCGACGAGAATTGGGAGCGCGAGGTCAAGAAGATGCTCCCGATCAAACGCTGGGGCAAGGCGGAGGATATCGGCAAGGCCGCCGTGTTCCTGGCATCGAACGACGCCAATTACGTGACCGGCCAGACTCTGTCGGTCGCGGGCGGCTTCGGCGTCTGACCCGCTGCGGGCGGGCGGCGCGGGCGTGATATTCTTTCTGCCTCCGCCCGCCCGTCATCTTTGCTTTGCGTGAAGCCTGTTGCTACAAGCTACGCGTAACGCTGCGATCAAGATCAAAATGCCAATGCATGGCGTTGGCAAAGGGAAGCAGCTATACGCGCGGTCCGGCCGCGGGCAGAGAACGCAGCATGCGGGAATGGCGAACAGGAGACGGTAAATGGCGACGGCATTGAAATCGGAAGCGCTGACGGGCGCAAGGTCGATGGGTCACATGGCCCTGCACTATAAGAAGCCGGAGGAAGGCCCGCTCGCCGCGCGCCTGCTTAGCATGCTGGGCTATATCCAGACGCAGGACCTGCCGCTGCCCGACGGCACGCACTTCTACCGCTTCGTCGTGGATCAGCAGCATCATCCGCGCGGCGACGGCATCGTCTATCTGTCGTGCGTGCCCGAGGCGCAGCGCGACCTGATGAACGCGATCCACGGCGCCCTCAACGTCGGCACCGATCAGGAACATCCCGCCGTGACCGCGATGCGCGAAAGGATGGACCATGATCCCGAATATGGATTCCACTATGGCACGCTGTTCGAAAGCCTAGAGGATCTGGAAAATGTCTTCATGGCGCTGGAGGAGGCGAACCGCAGCGACCCTGAAATGAAGGGGCGGTTGAAGCTGGTCTACAACCGCGCGCTGCCGGGCAACCCGGATGTGGATGCGCGGCTGGATGCGTCCCCCATCTACAAGGATGCGACCCGCTTCGCCTATGGCAAGAACGGCGTGCAGGCCTTTTTGGAAACCGACATCCTGTCGAGCGGCCTGCTGGGCGAAACCATGATCCTGGAATTCGATTATGTGTTCCCCGGCTATGCCAACCACGTCCTGTCCGTGGTCGAATGGGAATAGAATGAGGATTGCCGGGGCGGCTGCCGCAAGCCGCCCTGTATGACGAGAATTGAAGGAGAGGGCATGGCCCATAGCATCGAAGATCTGGCGGCCCGCTTGCAGGCGCTGGAGGACAAGGAAGAGATAAGGCTGCTGAAATCGCGCTATCTGCGCGCCTGCGACCTGAAACAGCCTGAGGCCGTGCGCGACTGTTTCCTGCCGCGCGGCGTGCGGATCGCCTATCAGGGCTTTCCCGTGTTCACCGGCCGCGACGCCTTTGTCGCGACCTATGAGAGCATGGCCTGCAATGGCGGCGTCTATGATATTCACCACGCCACCAACTGGGACATCAGCCTGACGGGGCCGGACGAAGCGCGGGGCCTGTGGTCGCTCAACTTCCGCACGATCCTGACCGGTCCGCGTCATGTCACGCGGCTGGGCGTCGAATATGACGATATCTATTGCCGCGAGGATGGCCGCTGGTGGATCGCCGAGAGCGTCAGCCGCGTCACATCCATCCTGACCGAGCAGATCAACGAGGACGGGTCGCTCACCGTCCTGGCGTCGGGCGAACCAACGGCTGCCTGAAGGAGGCGAGGGGGAGCTTGGCCGCCCCTTCGCTGTTCGCGCAGAGGCGCAGAGGACGCAGAAAAGAGATCAAGCATCCCGCTGAAGGCGCTTTTCTCCTTTCAAGCGGAAGGAAAGCGTCAATCGCGCCGCCTCCGCCGACAAGCATCCCTCTCCGCGCCCTCTGCGCCTCTGCGCGAACCCATCAACCCGTCACGCAGGCTCCAGAGCAGGCTCCAGCGGCGCACGCCCGGCCCAATAGGCCCCTTCGCGATCGGTATTGACGTCCACCGCGCCGCGCACGCCCAGCGCCGCCCGCGCTTCTTCCAGCGGCAGGTGGAAGGCCGGTTCCAGCTTCTTCATGAACAGGGCGTCGCTTTCCTGCCCCACCCGCATTCCGCGCTGGATCGCATTCACGCAGGTCGGCCACACATGCGGGTAATGCAGCATGGTCCGCACCGTGTAGCGCAGCGATCCGAATAGCTGGATCAGGTTCAGTTCCGCCGCCAGTTCAGGGTTCTTGATGAAGCGCGGCACATTGGTCAGCCGATACCAGTAGGGAACCAGCTCACCCATGAAGTTGAACCCGCCGCCGCACAATATATGTTCGAAATCATGGGTCTGGCCTGACCGCAGATTATAGAATTGCAATTGTGTCTGCGGCTGCGTCCACGGCGTGATCTGGATCTCGTAATTGCCGGACGTCATCTGCGCGTAGAATATGCCGCCCAGCGACCCCGGCGCATAATCCTTGAAATCCTCGATCTTGTAACTGGAAATGAAGCCTTCTTCGAACCATGCGTCCAGTTGCGGATTGACCTTGCGTTCCTGCGTGAACATCTCCTCCACCGCGTCGAAGTCGCGAAGCGAATCCAGTATCGGCAGGAATTCGTACATCTCCGCCTGGGGTGGTATGTCCGCGCCATTCTTGCGCAGGCAGATCATCGCCAGCCATTCGCGCAGGCGCGGATTGTTCAGATATTTGGATGACGACACCAGCACGCTGCTGTCGGTGCCCACCGGCATGACGCCGCGCATCAGATAGGGAAGCTCCGTCATCGCCATCCTCCGTCAGTTGAGTTCCAGCTTCTTGCCTGCCGATCCCCATGCGGCGATGCGCGGATCGTCCAGCTTGAATTGAGGCAGCAGTTCAAAGAAGCTCTTGTTGGCGACGCACACCCGCTGGAGCCGCCGCGGCGTCATGCCGGTCAGGTCGCAACGCGAATGCTGGAGCGCGATATTGTCCCAGATCAGCAAGTCGCCATTGTTCCAATGGTGGCGATAGATGCGGTCCCCGGCATAAAGCTCGTCGAACAATGCGGCCAGCAAGGCGTCGCTGTCCTTGCGCGGCAGGCCGTCGATCCGGGCGGTCTGCATGTCGCTGATGTAGAGCGTGGGTTCGCCGGTGCGCGGATGCGCGATCACCACCGGGCGCGTCTGCTGCGGCACGAAATCGGGCACGTCATATTCGACGGTGCGGTGCGACTGGATGAGCGCCAGCGCCGTCACGGCATCGCGTCCCTCGATCGCTTCGGCCAGGTCTTGCGGCAGGCGCTTCGCTGCCTCCACGCCGTTGGCGAAGGCGGTCCAGCTTTGCCCGTCATTCACCTCCACCGCATGCAGCGACAGAATCTTGAACGGGTCCTCCGTAAAGGCAAGGTCGCTGTGCCAGGTCAGCGGCCCCGACCCCAGATTGCCGTCGCTGGAAATCTGGCGATATTCGCCGGTCGATCCCAGCACCTTGCCGAACAGCGATAGGATGCGGACTTGCTGATCCTCGCCAAGCTGCTGGTCGCGGAACAGCAGCAGCTTATGTTCGTCGAACAGCGTCAGCATGCGCTGTTCAAAGCCATCGGGCAGCGGCGCGTCCAGGCGGATGCCGATCTCCATGCCGAACGGTTCGATCGGCCGTTCTTCCCACGCGTCTCCCGGCATAGCCTCTCCTCTGTCTTTCCCGAACGGTATCGAACCGTTCGGCAGGCGTCAAGGCTGGCATGAAAGGGGGAGGGGGGTGCAAGCCGCGCCCAAGCTGATATAGCGGTCCCATGGGGCAGCATCAGCGCGCGATTACCGAAGAGGCCGGGACGGAGGGAGAGCCCCCGTCCCAACGCGTGCGCCATCTGCTGGCTGTCGCGCGGGCCGAGTTCGTGGCGCGCGGCTTCGATGCGGTCAGCATCGATGCGATTGCGCGCGCGGGCGGGGTCAGCAAGGAAACCATCTACCGCCATTTCGCCGACAAGGAGGCGCTGTTCCGCGCCGCGCTGGAGGCGGCGGGCGCGGAATTCACCGCCCGCGCGCAAGCGGTGCATCAGGCGGCGGCCCACCCGCGCATAGAACTGGCGGGTCTTGCCCGCACCATCATCGACGCGACGGTCGATCAGGGCATGTTCAGCGTACTGTGGGTCGCCACCAGCGTGGCGCAGCGCATGCCGGACTTCGCTTCCCTGCTGCACGACCAGCAATGGACGCGGATGGAGCCGGTGCGGCTGGCGCTGGAGGAATATGCGCGGCAGCAGGGCTTGGGGCGGCATGTGCCGCTGGAGCTGGCGCTGGATTTCGGGTCGCTGGCGGTGGAAGGCCCGGCGATGCTGATGGGCTTCCCGCCACCGGCGGCGGCCGAGCGGGACAGGATGGCGGGACAGGCGGCGCTGCTCTTTTCCCAGGGGATCGGCCCGTGGATCGGCGAGGCTGGGTCTGGGGCTGAAGCTGGGGCTGCGGCAAACGAGGCCGCGCGTCCTGACAGCCTCTCCGGCCCGCCCGATCATATCCGCACCTTGCTGGACGTGGCGGCGCGCCATTTTCTGGAACAGGGCTTTGAAGGCGCGAATCTGGATGTGATCGGGGCCGAGGCGCGGGTGGGCCGGGGAACGCTCTACCGGCATTTCGGCAGCAAGGCCGGGCTGTTCGCGGCCGCCCTGCGCCAGCATGCGCGGCGGATGGCGGCGATCGCGGCGCCTCCTCCTCTGCCGGAAGGGCTGATGGACAGGGGCGCGCTGGAGGCATTTCTGGACAAGGCGATCGCCGCTCTTGCGTCCCTGCCCTCGATCCGGCTGCACAGGGCAGCGATCAGCCAGTCCCGCCGCGATCCCGAAACAGGCCGGGCGGTCTTCACCCTGTTGCGCGCGCCATGGGTGGATGCGCTGCTGCGCTGGCTTGCGCCGGTGAATGCGGGCGGGGACCGGGAATGGCTCGCGCGGCAATTGCTGGTGCTCGCCACGCGCGGCAATCGCCTGCTTGGCGCGGAACGGGTCGTATCGGCCACTGACCGGCGGCGCTATGCGGAACGCGCCGCCTCCATCTTCCTCGACGGCTTCACCAGCCTGCTCTGACCGCATTTTTCCGGGACCGTACGCCATATGCCGCAGCAGGGGAGTGACAGGATGATGCAGCCTCCCGCAGCGCTTGCGCCGGGCCGGGCCGCCTATCTGGAACGCAGGCGCATCGCGACCCGCGCCGCGATCCTGGTGGCGGCGCGGCGGATATTTGCCGACGCTTCCTATGCCGATGCGAAGATAGACGACATCATCCGGGCGGCGGGGGTCAGCCGCGCGACCTTCTACTCCTATTTCGCGTCGAAGCTGGAACTTGCCTGCGCCATCTATGATGAGATCGCGCCCGAAACCGCTGCCCTGTTCGCGCGCCTGCCCGGTCAGTTGCGGCAGGGGAAAGGCGCGGTCCGCCAATGGCTGACGGACTTTGTCGGCATGCATCTGGAACATCGCTACGTGACGCCGCTGATCGCGCAATTGCAACTGTTCGAAAGCGGGTTCCGCGCGCGCATCCTCAAGGACACCGAGGCGCTGATCGATCTGGTGGCCAAGTCCGGCGATCCCGCCTTCGCCCGCGCGGCCGGGGAGGGGGACGACGCGCGGCGGCAAAGGATGCGCGTCCGCCTGCTGTTCAACCAGGCCGCTGGCGTTTGCGCCGGGATTGCGCGGGGCGAAATGCAGGGTGCGGACGCGGACATCTGCCTGGATATCATCTCGTCCGACATGCTGGACCTCTGGAACGAAGGCCGCTCTGGACAGTAAACTAGACTCGCAGTATGGTCTGGGAAACAAGGCTGGAGAGGCAAATATGATCCGCGTGGGGATGGTCGGTGCGAACCCGGACTTTGGCTGGGGATCGGGCGTCCACCGCCGGGTGATCGATCATCTGCCCGGCTTCCGCCTGCATGGCGTGTGCACCACGCGGGAGGAAAGCGCCCGCCGCGCTTCGGAACAGTTTGGCGCGCCGCTCTGGACCATCGATCATGAAGAATTATGCGGACATCAGGACATTGATCTCGTCGCCATCTGTGTGAAGGTGCCGCACCATTATGCCATCGCGCGTGCGGCGCTTTCCGCGGGCAAGCATGTCTATTGCGAATGGCCGCTCGCCCTCACCGTGGATCAGGCGGAGGAGCTGGCGGCGCTGGCCGCCGCGCGCGGGGTGAAGGCGATGATCGGCCTGCACCTGCATGGCTCGCCCGCGTTGCGGCAGGCCGCGCGGCTGATCGCGGACGGCTATGTGGGGCAGCTTTACAGCCTGTCGCTGCATGCGCGCATGTTCGGCCCGGTCATGCGGGCGATGGCGACGCGGGACGGGGGAACGACGCTGCTGTCCATCTATGGCGGCCATCTGCTCGATGCGGTGGATCATTATGGCGGCGGGATCGCGGATGTCGCGATGCGCGGCGCGATCCATCTGCCGCCGGTGGACGAAACCGGCGCGCCGGTCGCCCGCGATGCGTTCGATCATCTGCAATTCCATGGCGCCCTGTCGAACGGGGCGCTGTTCAACCTTGATCTTGCGGGCGTGTCGATGACCGGCATGGGGTGCCTGTGGCGGATCGAGGGGAGCGAGGGCATGCTGACGCTCTCCACCCGCGACCCCGCTGTGCCCGGCATAGAAGCGCTGCTATTGCATGGCGCTAGCAGGGGCGGCCCGCTTGAACCCATCGCCATCGATCCCGCGCTCGACTGCGCCGCCATCCCTCCGGCCCCCGATCGCTATGTCGCCTATCCCGGCTCCTTCGCATCGCGCGAGGCATTGAGTTCAATCGCTAGTTTATACACCGGACTGGGCGAAGCGATCCGCACGGACGGCCCGGTCGCGCCGGATTTTGGCCGTGCCGTGCATATCCAGCGGATGCTCGCCCGCTTCGACGGCGCCACGCCCGCTTCATTCCAACCGGATACCGGAGTTGCAGCATGAAACCACAGCCCGAAAGCCTGGACACCGGCGCGGCGAACGAGGACGTCACCTCAGGCAGCCCCGTCTTCTACCTCAACGGCCGCCGCAAGGTGCGGACGGACAGCAGCGTGCTGGTGAGTTCGTCGCCCTGGCTCAACGATGCGCGGGTGAGGGAATGGGTCTCCACCGAAAGCCTGCGCCGCAACGGCCATGATTATCCGCTGCTCTATGGGCTGCCCACGCTGATGCAGGCGGTGGATGAGGTCAGCGACATCGATCATATCGAACGCTTGGCGGCGGAAGAACGCCGCCGCAACCCCGCCTTCGACCAGTGGCTCAGCGAAGCCTTCGTATCGACCTATGGCAAGGAGGACCTGCGCGGCTATCCCGCAGGATCTGTGGGACGGCAATTGTTCGAATATATGGACGAGTTCGACCTGTCGCCGGAACTTAACTCCCGGCTGCTGAGCGATCCTGACTGGAAGCCCGCCAACACGTTCGATTATTGGAACCTGCGCATGGGGCAGACCCATGACTGCTACCATATATTGGGCGAGATCGGCTTCGGATCAGTCGCCGAATATTTCATCACCGGCGTCGTGACCGGCAATGCCTTCCGTCATCTGGGCCCCGAACTGGCGGGAGCGCTGATGACGACCAATACGCTCATCATGTTTCCGTGGATGACGCGGACCATGCTTCATTATCCGGGAGCATGGCCTACGCTGTGGCGGAATCTGAGCTATGGATATGAAGTCGGCCAGCAGTCGGACATGCTGTTCGCCGCGAAATTCGAAACCATCCTGCACCTGCAACCGGCGGAGGCGCGCGAAGCGCTGGGTTGGCGCGGCTTCAAGGGGCCGATGGACAGCAAGGAAGCATCGCTGATCTTCGGCGAAGGGCGCGAGATCATTCCCTGACGCGACAGGCGGGCGGGGGGTCAGGTCCCCCGCCCGCTGCGGCCCTTCAGGCCTTGTCCAGATGGGCGAAGTCGAACTGGCTGGTCGGAATGATGTCGATCCGCGAGAAGTCGATGAACCCGGCGCAACTGTCGGCCATGTCCTTCGTGTTCTTCGCGAACTTCTCCTCATCCCCCACCGCGTCGAAAAAGGCAGGGGAATCGGTCATCGCCTCCAGCGGGAAGCATTCCTCGACGAAGGCCCCGTAAAGCGGCGCGCCGCTGGTCAGCGGGCGGACGACGATATTCTGGACATATTCGAAGTTGGCCTGGGTATCGATCGCCACGCGCGTGTGATGGCTGTGCCAGTGCGCCACCGCCGCTTCCCGGGTCATGTCGGGGCGGAAGGAAATGAAGCTCGCCTGCGACCAGCCCCAGGTGCGTTCCCCGGCATGGGGCGGATGCTCCTTATTGGGGATGATGGTGGATTCGGCGGTCAGCCATGCTTCGAACCGGCCGCTCACCGCGGCGAGCGCGGCGTCGATCCGTTCCCGGAAGATGGCGTTGGCCGACGGCAGCCAGAATTGCACCACTGCGTCCTGCTGCGGCTGCTGCCATTGCTGGACGAGCGGCGCGGCTGGCTCGACAGTAGCGTCGCGGATGTTAAGGCGGATGCCGCTCGCGCCCGCTGCCTTGAGGGCGTCCGGCAGTTCCGCCAGCAGGTGCGCGCCGAAGTCAGCCCGGCTCTCGCCTTGCGGCGCCCACAGGGCGCAGATCAGCTTTTCCATAAATATTCTCTCCAGCAGATCATCATGTCAGTCAAAATTGGCCTGGCCGCCGTCCAGCGGAATGGTTGCGCCCGTCAGATAGCCGAGGTCCGGCCCGCAAAGCGCGACGATCGCGCGGCCGATATCCTCTTCCAGACGGCCTACCCGCCCCAGCGGAATGGTTCGGAAAAAAGCTTCCGCTTCATCGGGATTATGTTCGATCCACGCCTTTAGCCCCGGCGATTCCGCATGGGGGGCGATGGTGAGGACACGGATATTGTCGCGGCCCCATTCAGCCGCCGCTCCCCGCGTCAATGCCCGCGTCGCCTGCTTGATCGCGCCATAACAGGCATAGTTGCTCATGTCCCAGCGGATGCCCGCCGACGAGGCGAAGTTGAAGATGGTGCCGCCGCCCCGTTTCGCCATGTGCGGATGCACCAGCTTCATCAGGCGGAAGGATGCGAGCGGGCCTGATTCGAAACCGGCGGTAAAGGCTTCGTCGGTGACCTGATCGATCGGCCCCAGCGGCACTTCCTGCGCATTGTTGACCAATATGTCGATGCCGCCAAATTCTGCCACGGCGCTGTCCACCGCCGCGGCAAGATCAGTGGAGGATTTGACATCACATGCGGCAGGAATGGCGCGCACGCCACGGCTGGCGGCAAGCCGTGCGGTCTCCTCCACCTTTTGCAGCGTGCGCCCGGCAAGCAGCAGGTCGACCCCTTCGCTCGCCAGCGCAAGGGCTATTCCCTGCCCGATACCCTGACCCGCGCCAGTGATAAGAGCGGCCTTTCCCCTTAAACCGGGCATATCCTCATTCCTTGAATGTCGTATCTGATAAAACAAATTCCTACGCGTATGTTGACTTTATGGCAAGATGAGGCGACGTCTGCGTGGATTTTGCGGGAGATATAGGGGTTATTCCGGCGTTTGGCCGTGGGCCTGCTCCCGTACTATATAAGAGCTTTTCTATGTGCGGGCGGGCAGCATGAGCGATTGGGACAAGGAAGTCGATATCCTGGTGATCGGGTCCGGGGCGGGGGGCTTGATGGCGGCGCTGGTGGGCGCGGACAATCGCGCCGACGTGCTGGTCGTGGAAAAGGCGGACAAGTGGGGCGGCACCTCGGCGACTTCGGGCGGCGGCATCTGGATACCTGGCAGCGATGTCGCCAAGCAGGCGGGTTTCGAGGACAATCTGGACGACGCCTTTACCTATCTGCGCAAATTGTCGGCGGATAATGTGCCGGACGACAATATCCGTGCTTATGTTGACAATGCCGCGCCCATGCTGCGCTGGCTGATGGCGAACACGCCGGTCCAATATATGGCCTTTCCCTATCCCGACTATCATGCGGAAAATCCGGGTGGATCGGCGAAGGGCTTCCGCACCCATCTTCCATCCCCTCTGGACGGAAAGGCTCTGGGCGCGGACATCCGCACGCTGCGGTTCGCATCGCCCGCCGCCAGCCTGTTCGGCTATCTGAATTGGCATTTCAGCGAAACCTATGAGCTGCTGTACCGGCAAAAGGGCTGGATGAAGAATCTGGTCAGGAACATGGCCAAATACTGGTTGGACCTGCCGTTCCGCCTGACATCGCGCAAGGATCGGCGCTTAACGCTGGGCAACGCCCTGGCTGGCGGTTTGCGGATGGCGCTCAATTGCAAGGGCGTGCCGCTATGGCTGGAAACGCCGCTCAAGGAACTGGTGCGCGAAGGCGACGCAGTAACGGGCGCTGTCGTCGAAAAGGGCGGCAAGCCCTACCGCATCCGGGCGCGCAAGGGCATTGTGCTGGCGGCGGGCGGTTTCGACAAGAACCAAGCCATGCGCGCGGACAACGCGCCGCTCTATCCGGCGGCGCGCTATTCGGGCGGCGTGACCAGCAACACCGGCGACAGCATCGTCGCGGGCGAAGCCATCGGCGCTGGCACGATGAACATGCAGTCGGCCTGGGCCGCGCCAGTCTTCTACGTGCCGGGCGAGGATCGCGGACGGCTATGCACCGTCGAACGCGCCTTGCCGGGCTGCATCATGGTGAACCAGAGCGGGGAGCGTTTCCTCAACGAAGCCGCGTCCTACCATGTCGTCGGCCAGCAAATGGCCCGCCGTCAGGCCGAACATGGCGACGCCGATCCGTGCTGGATGATCTTCGACCATGAATACCGGCACAAGTTCCCGATGGGTCCGCTTTATCCGCTGATGCCCACGGCGATGCATGGCAAGGGCGTGCGTTCCATCCTGAAGAAGGGCCGCTCGATCGAGGAACTGGCGGGCAGGATCGGCGTCGATCCGGCGCGGCTGTCGGCGGCGGTCAGCCGGTTCAACGCGGGGGCGGCCAAGGGCGAGGACCCGGAATTCCACCGGGGCGAGGCCGCTTATGACAAGATGTACGGCGACTTCCGGCACCAGCCCAACCCCTGCCTGCGTCCGCTGGACAAAGGCCCTTTCTACGCAATGCCGATCTATCCGGGGGACATCGGCACCAATGGCGGGCTGATGACCAACGCCAGGGGACAGGTGGTGGACGGCGAAGGAAAGGCGATCCCCGGCCTCTATGCGGTCGGCAACAATGCCGCGTCGGCTATGGGGGAAAGCTATCCGGGCGCGGGTGTCACGCTGGGACCAGCCCTGACCTTCGGCTATGTCGCCGCGCGGCACATGACCGGGGGGAATGCCTGACGAGGGCGGTGCTCTTTCCAGGCGAGGCGTTGGAGTTTGTTCGCGCAGAGACGCAGGGGACGCAGAAAGTTTTGAAGGGGGCTTTTCCGCCTTCTCTGCGCCCCTGCTGAACATCGGCAGATGTCGGCTAACGCTTTACTTCTCTCCGTTGGAAAAAACGGTTCTCGTTTAAGTGTCGATCTGTGAAGGTGTCCCGATGAGGTGACGTTCTCCTGCAAAGGCAGGAGCAGCCTGAAAGCCAGGGGCTCACCATTCCCTCGCCTCGTTTGGGTGGCTTCGCAGAACATGATTCAACTTGAGCAGGAAAGTTCCATCTTCTTCTGCCTCCTCTGCGCCTCTGCCCGAATTAAATGATCGCTTTCACCTGACCTTCACCCCGGAAACCCGGTGAATGCGGTAATGCCCCCATCCACAACCAGCTCCGTGCCGGTGATGTAGCGCGCTTCGTCGGAGGCAAGGAAAAGGGCGGCGTGGGCGACATCCCAGGCATCGCCCATCCGGCCCATCGGCACCTGCGCATTGCGCTTGGCGACCATCCCCTCATAATCGCCCTGATTGTACCGTTCCGCCAGCCGCTGGACGAGCGGCGTCAGCATCAGGCCGGGCACGACGCAGTTCAGTCGCACGCCCTTTTCCGCATAGGATACCGCCGTGACCTTGGTGAACTGGACCAGCCCGGCCTTTGCCGCCGCATAGCCCACCTGGTCCTTGCCCACCCAGCGCATGCCCGCGATGGACGAAACATTGACGATCGCGCCGCCGCCCTGCCGCACCATTATGGGCAGAATGGCCTTCGAGGTCAGGAAAGCGCTGGTGAGATTGAGGTCAAGCTGCGCCTTCCACACATCCTCATCCATCGTTTCCGGGTTGCCGGGCTCCGACCGGCCCACATTGTTGATGAGGATGTCCACCCGCCCGAAGCGCTGCTCGCAATCGGCCACCATCGCATTCACATCGGCGGCGCTGGTGACGTCGCATGCGGCCACATGGATGCTGTTGCCTTCTCCGGCGATGATGTCCCTGGTGGCTTCCGCCGCGTCCAGGCTCAGATCCACGCCATAGACGGTGGCGCCCTGCCGGGCGAGCAGGGCGGCGATGGCCTTGCCATTGCCCCAGCCGGGCGCGAACGAACCGCAGCCCGTCACGATCGCGATACGTCCGTCCAGTCTCAGCATAGGCCACTCCCGATGTTTTCGCATTTCCGCTTGCTGCGGGCTGATCGCACTGACAATGCGTAAAGACAAGCTATCATCGGCATCTATGGAAGAAGGGAAATGCATGGCTGACGCACCGCGTATCATGCTCATCAGCGCGCTGGCCCAATCTCCGGGACCCGCCATCGCCGCCATGCAGGACGAATGGCCCGAAGCGCGCGCCTATAATCTGATCGATGATTCCCTGGCCAGCGACTTTGCGGCAATCGGGGAGATCAGCCCGGCCATTTACGACCGTTTCCTGACGCTGGGCCGCTATGCCGCTTCCGCCAGCGATGGGCGGGTGGCCGCAAGCGGCATATTGTTCACCTGTTCCGCCTTCCGCCCGGCGATCGAGCGGGTGAAGGCGGACCTTTCCATCCCCGTCATCACCCCCAATGAGGGCGCGTTCGATGAAGCGCTGGCGCTGTGCCGGGGGAAGGATGACGGCGGCCGCATCGGTCTGTTGCTGACCTTCGAAGGATCGGTCGCGCCGCTGACTGGAGAAATCCGCGCCATGGCTGACGTGATCGGGCAGGCGCATCCCACGATCGTCCCGGCTGTCGCCACGGGAGCGCTGGAAGCGCTGCAAGCGGGCGATGCGGAGCGGCATGATCTGCTGAGCGCGCGCGCGGCCGAAAGCCTGCCGCCGGTCGATGTCGTGGTCATCGGCCAGTTCTCCATGGCGCGCGCGGCCCCGCTGGTGAGGGAATGCCGTGGCGAGCCAGTGCTGACCACGCCGCACATGGCCGCGCGGAAGATGCGGCGGCTGGTCGAACGGGCAGGGTAGGGAGCGCCGCCGCGACCCCGGCCTTCGGGCTCGCCCATCCAATATGCGGCCCGAAAGGCGGGAAACTTCTGACCTAAACGATGTAACGCTGGCGGTAGGCGGCGAATGCCTGCTTGATTTCCTCTTCGTCCAGGCCGAAGCGCTCCAGCGAATAGTCGTGCATCGGCCGCTGCTCGCGCTTGTTGCCTGCCAGGAATTCCGTGAGCGCTGCTTCCAGACGATCATCGACCGGGATGCCGATGCGTGACAGGACGCGCTGCGCCTGATTCATCGGGTCCTTGCCCACATCCTTGTAGCTTATATCGATGAAGCGATCCTCGCCGATCCGTTCGCGCGCGGCTTCGAACATGCGCATCCATTCGGCCAGGCGCGGAAACCAGAAGCCGCTGACATCCCTGTCGGAGACGGTCGCGCTCAGCTTGTAGAGCGCGGCCTGCATCGAAATGTAGGACGGCACGGTTTCCACGGGATCGCGATGCGTCATGATCAGCAGGGCGTTGGGAAAGGCCTTCGCCGCGACCTCCACATAGGGAAGGTTGGACGGGCTTTTCAAAATCCACTTCGCTCCCCGCCGTGACGGGTCCTGCCATTGAAGATATTGGAGGATGGTCTTCAAATCCTCATGCCCGCGCGATTGATCATAACCGTTCAGCCACCGCGCGAAGCTGGGAACGAAGTTCATCCCTTCGATCATGGTGCTGACGAACATCTGGCCCAGCACCAGTATCTCTTCGTCCGGTGCGTCGGGATCGAGCGGGTGGATGGAGGCGAGTTCGGGCGACAATTGCAGCCAGCCATCGATCATCGCCTGCGCATAGGCGCGCCGCTCGACGGGATTGCCGCGGTCTTCGCCGGGGAAGGGGGCGACATTCTGCGCCTCATACCAGCGAAGGCCGGTCATGCCCGGCGCGCTGGCCAGCAGGCGCTGGAAGATGGTGCTGCCGGTGCGCGGCAGGCCCAGGATGATGCCCGCGACCTCCACCTTCTCATCCAGTATTTCGGGATGGCGCTTGATGTCCTCCACCATGCGCAAGCGGCTGACCAGCCCCTTGACGACCACCTCCGTCATTGATGCGACCCCTGCGGGCGTCAGGCGGCCTTCCCGGTTGGACGCCTCGATATAGCGGTCCATCGGCTCGATGAACCAGAGGTCGCCGAAATCGGACAGCCCCGCACGCTCGCGCGCCTGCTGGAGGAGCTGTTCGCGGTCAAGGAGCGCGCTGTCTGCGATGGGTAGGGAAGAAGGCATTAGGGTCACTCTTGTTGATGATGGGCCGTGAAGGGAGCGCAGGCAGGCATGCGGGGGCACAAGCGCCGATGCTCCTTGTAGAATATCATATTTGCATCCTCATCCCGCAGGCTGCCCCGCCGCCTTTTTCACCGCTTCAGAATCTCTCTCCGTCACGCGTTGTCAATCAATACTTGCGTCGGTGCGCTACGCATATCAATAATGATAGGCGGAAAACCAATGCAAAGCGCGGAACGAATCACGCTATTCGTCCATGCGGTCGTAAAGGAGGAGGATTTTCAATGCTGTCCCTTCAGGAAATATCCGATCGCATGGAGATATCGGATCTTCTGTCCCGCTACAGCCATGCCATCGATTTCCAGGACTGGGACGCGCTGGACGAGGTGTTCACCCCCGACGCGATCATCGACTATAGCGAAACCGGCGGTGCAAAGGGCAGCTATGCCGAAATCAAGGCCTGGCTACCGGGTGCTCTAGGCCGCTTCCCGCGCTACCAGCACATGGTTGCCACCACAAAGCTTGACCTGGACGGCGACACCGCGCGCAGTCGCAGCATCCTGTTCAATCCGATGGTGTATCAGGGGGAAGGCAAGCCCGAACAGGTCTTCTTCATCGGCCTTTGGTATCGCGACCGGCTGGTGCGCACGGATAAGGGCTGGCGCATCGCGGAACGCTATGAGGAAATGGGCTATTCCTACAATACGCCCGACATGCCGCCGGTCGCTTCGCTGGACGGCGCCGCCGCATGATCCGGGCTTTTCCCCATTTCGGCATTCACGTCACCGATCTGGAACGGTCGACCCGCTTCTATGTCGAGGGGTTGGGGTTCGAGGCGCAGGAAGGCGGACGGACGGATACGCCGGGGCCGCTGCTGGAACTGCCGGGCGCGACGGTCTGCACGCAGTTCGTGCGCCATCCCGAAGGATTGCGCATGGAATTATGGTCCATCGAGGGTGGTGCGGCAGCATCGGCCGATCCCCGCCCCGCCAACCTGCCGGGGCGGCCGCATCTCTGCTTCATAGTCGATGATCTGGACGCGGTTGCCGCCCGCGTCGTGGAATATGGCGGGCAGCGGCTGGACCAGAGCCGCTGTGACCTTGGCTATGGCATACTCATGTTCTGCGCCGATCCTGACGGCACGCGGATCGAATTGGTGCAGATGACATCGCAGTGGCAGGGCTACGCGCAGGATTGATGGGCCGTGACCGGCGACGGGGAAGGATTTGGCAGATGCATGCAGGCCAGCAGGCGAATATGAGCGCGGCGGCGGTAGCCGGACAAGGCCGGGCGCGGTGGATGGTCTTCCGCGCCTTCCTGACCCAGAATGTCGCGGTGGGCTGCGCCTTTGGCGGCTATGGCGTCACCGTCCTGCCGTTGCAGGAGCAGTTCGGCGCGAGCAGGGGCACGGCGACGCTGGGCCTTGCGCTGTGCGTGCTGGTGATGGGGCTGGCTGGTCCTCTGATCGGCACGATGATCGCGCGTATCGGCTTGCGCTGGACGATGATGGCGGGCGCGATCCTGTCCGGGACGGGTTATGCACTGCTCGCCGCCGCGCCCGGCATGACCGCGGTGCTGCTGCTCTATGCGTTGCCGATCGGCTTCGGCATGGCGATGCTGGGCTCCTTCCCATCGAGCGTGCTGGCGAGCAACTGGTTTCCGCATAATCCCGGACCTGCGCTGGGCGTCACCAACATGCCGCTGTTCGTGGCGATATTGCCGATGGTGGGGCTGGTGCTGATCTCTGACCATGGGCTTCCGGCATTCTACCTGACGCTGGCGGCGATCCATGTGCTGCTGCTGCCCGTCATCCACGGCGTATCAGACGGCCCGGTGTTGCGCGGTGATCCCAAGCCGGACGCGCATGGGCATATCACGCATGAAATTCCATCGGCGCGCGCGGTGCTTGCCCACCCTGCTTTCTGGGCGATGTGCCTTGGCGCGGGCTATCTCAACGCGGCGGGAATCACCGGAGTATCGCATCTGGTCGCCTTCGCCATGGAAAGGGGCGTGCCGGGCGGTGCGGCCGCGCTGCTGCTGTCGATCATGGGCGGCGCGTCCATCCTGGGGTCGCTGCTGTCGGGCGTGTTGTGCGGGCGGATCGGCCCGGCGCTGACGCTGACGCTGATCGCGTGCGGCATTTGCGTGAGCTGGGTCATCCTTTTGTCGACGATCGCCTATCCGGCGATGATCCCGGCCGCGTTGCTGGTTGGCATGAGCGGGGCGGCCGTGTTCCCTGCGGTCAACATGCTGTCCAGCCGCCTGTTCGGCCAGCATTCGCTGCCACGCGTCATCGGGCTGTTCGGCCTTGCCACCCTGCCGCTGACCTTTTGCCTGCCGCCGCTCGCAGGCGTGCTGCACGATGCGGCGGGCGGCTATGGCCCCGTGGTCTGGGTCATCATCGCGGGTTCGGGCGCCGCCGCCTTCCTCTTCCTGATGATGAGGCGTGAGGCGCTTTCCAGCAGCCGCATTGAAAACACGGCGCGGGCCTGAACCGCAAAGGAGAGAATGGATGAGCTATCAGATCGACGAGGACGGGTCCGTTCTGCTGGGGAAGAACCGCGTTCCCGTGCCCGCAACCGTCAGCGTAGAAGCGCGCACGTTCCTCGCCACCGCTCCCTGGGCGGAGCCGCCGGACCCCGACGCCGAGCGCCTGCCGATGTGGATGCTGCGTAGCTTTGTCGATGAGCAGATGAAGACGCTGAGCGACGCCGCCTTGCAGCATTATCCGGTGGACGTGGAGGAAATCGAGATTGCCGGGGTACGATGCCATCTGGTGAAGCCTAAGGAGATCCCGCCCGAAAATCAGGGTCTGACCCTGATGAACCTGCATGGCGGCGGTTTCGTGCTGGGGTCGGGATCGCTGATTGAGGCGATTCCCGTCGCCTTCCATGCCAAGGTGCCGGTTGTGGCCGTAGATTACCGGCTCGCGCCCGAACATCCTTATCCGGCCGCTGTCGATGACGCCGCCGCCGTATACCGCACGATGCTGGAATATCACCGGCCGGACCAGATCGGCATCTATGGCGGTTCGGCGGGCGGCTTCATTACCGGACAGACGATCATGCGGCTGGAAAAGGAAGGCATGCCCTTGCCCGCCTGCTGCGGCATCTTCACGGCGGGCGGCGATCTGGGGGATTTGGGCGACACCGCCAGTATTTTCACGTTGATGGGCTTCTGGGGCGATTTGGTGCTGCCGGTGGATCATGAGATAAGCGAAATTCGCGCCTATCTGAACGGCGCGGATCCGCGCGATCCTTGCGTCTCGCCCATATATGGCGACCTTGGCCGCTTTCCTCCGGCCCTGCTGGTCAGCGGCACGCGTGACGCGCTGTTGAGCGCGACTGCCTCCTTCCACCGGGCATTGCGCCGTGCGGGCAGGTCCGCCGACCTCTTCGTCTTCGAAGCCATGCCGCATGCCCATTGGTACACCTTCCACCTGCCCGAAGCGCAGGAGGCGATCACGGTCATGACCGAATTTTTCCTGCGCCATCTGGGCGTGAAGACCATGAAGAAAGAAGGTGAATCGTGAACCGATTGCAGGGCAAGACGGCCATCATTACCGGCGGCGCGCGCGGCATGGGCGAGGCGACGAGCCGCCTGTTCGCAGCCGAGGGGGCAAAGGTCGCGATCGCCGACCTGCTGGACGATCAGGGCGCGCAATTGGCTGCCGAACTGGGCGGCGCGGCGCGCTTCTACCATCATGACGTCACGAGCGAGGCGGACTGGGCCAGCCTGACCGCAGCGGTGGAGGCTGACTTCGGTCCGGCCGACATATTGGTCAACAATGCGGGCATCCTGCTGTTCCGTACTTTGTTCCAGACCACGCTCGACGATTATCTGAAAGTGCTGAAGGTTAATCTGGCGGGGGCATTTCTGGGGATCAAGGCGGTCGGCCCCGGCATGGCCGCGCGCGGCAAAGGATCGATCGTCAACATCTCCTCGGTCGATGGGATGAAGGGAGCGAACGGCCTTGGCGCTTATGCCTCCAGCAAATGGGGCCTGCGCGGGCTGACCAAGGTCGCGGCGATGGAGCTTGGCCATAAGGGCGTCCGGGTCAATTCGGTCCATCCCGGCGGCGTGGACACGATGATGGGCAATCTGGACAGCCGCAGCCGCGACGAAGTGAACAAGGATTATGGCAATGTCCCGCTGCAACGGATCGGCGGCCCGGAGGAAATCGCCAAGGCCAGCCTGTTCCTGGCGAGCGACGACGCCTCCTACCTGACCGGGGCTGAGATCGTCGTCGACGGCGGCATGATCGTCGGCCATTATTATGAAGGTTTCCCAGGCGCGCCCGGCGTGGATTGACGCGGAGGCGCTGGCATCGCGCAATATCGAAGGAGGGTTCCATGATACGCATCGACATTCCGGCCGACAGCGCCGCTGATCCCTACAGCTACGCTGCGCGCACCCATGGGCGGGAGATCATGGCTGGCGCGGACGCCTTTTCAAAGGCCGTCTATCAGCACAGCATCCTGTCCCTGCGCGAATTTGAAGGTGCTCGCTCGCGGATCGCGCAGATCAATGGCTGCGTGATCTGCCAGCAGTTCCGCGCGGCGAAGGATGCGCCGTCCATGTTCGCTGCGACCGGGGTGCGGCCGGACCATCTGATTTCGGACAATGGCCCCGCGCCTGACGAGGCGTTTTACGACGCGGTGGAGCAATGGCGCACCTCCCCGCTGTTCAGCCCCCGTGAGCGGCTGGCGATCGAATTTGCCGAACGTTTCGCGCAGGAGCCGAAGGTGATCGCCGCCGACGAGGATTTCTGGGCACGCGCGCATGCGCTGTTCTCCGATGCGGAGATTGTCGATCTCGCGCACAGCGTCGCCGCCTGGGTGGGGCTTGGCCGCGTCGCTCATGTGCTGGGCTTCGACAGCGTCTGCCTGCCTTTCCAGCAGGCGGCGGAGTAGGCTGCGGCGGCTCAGGCCGCCGGAGCGCTCGCCCGTTCCTCCACCACGAACATGCGCGTCGCGGCGCGGTCGAGGAAATTCGCTTCATCTTCGGCAATCTGGCGCGCAATGTCCGGCTCGGCGGCCTTTGACAGGAACAGGTCATAGGCCGCCCGGTCAGCGAAACGGATTTCGGTGACGGAATCAAAATCTATCGGCGCTTGCGGTGAGGTGAACGCGCCCTCCCGCTCCACATAGTTGCGCCGGTAATCCAGGATGCCGGGCAGAAGGCGCAGGATCAGCCTGGCATGCTGTGTCTCATAATAATCGACAAAGGCCTCATGGCTGATGTCCGGCCGACGGCGCAGCAGGGCGATGCACTTGAACATGGCTGTCTTTCTCCCTTTTTTCCTAAGTGCTGGCCGGAGAAGCGCTGTCCCCTGCCAAGCCTGCGATCAGGGCGCCATCCAGTGACCGCCGTTGACGTCCAGCGTCGCGCCGGTGACGACGCGGGAAAAATCGGAAATCATCATCAGCACGGCGCGGGCGCAATCGTCTTCCGGCGGAATGATGCCGATCGGTATGTCGCGAGTGATGCCGGCGATTACATCCTCCCGCTTCAGCCCGGCATCGACCTGTGCCTGGATATGTCCTTCCACCGGCTCGCCGTGAATCCAGCCCATGCGGCAGGTGTTGACGCGAATGCCGAAGCGGCCAAGGTCGGTGGCCATATATTTGCCCAAAGTGTTGAGCGCGCCCTTTGCGACGGCATAGCCCATTTCCATTCCATGTTCGCCGCCGAAGGGACGGACCGTCGCCATGGTCGACACGTTCACCACCGCGCCGCCGTCGCGCAGATAGGGGATGCAGGCGCGCGTCAGGCGCAATGCGCCCAGGCAATTGACGTCGAACGCCTTCGCCATGTCCGCCGCATCGCTATTTTCGATGAAGCTCCAGTCGCCATGATAATAAGCGCTGTTGATCAGGCCGTGGACGCGCCCGCCAAATTCGGCCGCCGCCCGTTCGGCCAGAGCCTTGCACTGCGCTTCGTCGGACACGTCGCAGGGAATGGCGACGGCCTTTCCGCCCTTCGCCACGATGTCGCCGCGCACTTCCTCCAGAAAGGACTGGTTGCGGGCGGCGAGTATGACGGACGCCCCTTCGGCCGCCGCGATGCGCGCCAGCGCCTGGCCCATGCCGGGGCCCACGCCGCTGACGATGACGACCTTGTTTTGAAGCAGCATAGCCTATCTCCTCTCCATTCCATCGCGCCGCAGCCTGCGGGCCGCGCCCCGTTCCTTCGCCGCACGATTTTCATTGCTGGCGGACCCGCCTATCCACGAATCCTCGATATGCACGATAGGGCGCAGGGAAATATTACGCAATATCGAAGGAAAAGCGGATCATATCACGCCATTTGCGCAGACATGCTTTCCAGAAATTCCCTTATCCGCTCGTCCGAAATGCCGATGCCTCGCCCGCAGAAGGAAATGGCGTCGCGGAGCAGCCGGTCATGATCCTCGTCATAAGGGATAGCGCTTTGCTCATGGCAATGCGCCATCATGATCATGGTGCTCACATGCTCAAGGAAGGCCGATGCGTTGGTGACGGACATGGGTTCGCCGGTGATGCTTCCTTCCTCCCGTGCCGCGGCGAGGGCGCGCTCCAGGCCCGCGCGGGACAGGCGCATCGCCCGCCTGTAGACCAGCCGGGCGTAGCCCCCGTCACCCGCCAGGCTGCCGACGACCATGCGCATCCCGTCCGCATTGCCCGCCCCCTGGCCCCGCAGCGCATGTTCGAGCATGCGGCGGATGCTGTCGAGCAGCCCGAAGGTGCTCGGTTCCGGCAGGGGCGCGGTGCGGAATGCCGCATCCTGATCGGCAATGACTTCGCGCAGGACGGCGCGGTAAATTGCCGTCTTGTTACTGAAATGGCGGAATATCAGCGCTTCGGACACGCCAGCGGCTTGCGCGATCTGCTGCGTCCGCGCGCCCTCCAGCCCATAACGGGCGAAAACGGTGCGCGCGGCTGCGATAATGGAGGCTCGGCGGTCGGAACTTGATAGACGGGGGGTGGGCATTGACCGATCGACACTCCTGAAGCCAGCGATGGAAGGTCTTCAAGCCGCCTGCCAAGGTCCTGACCGGCAGAGCTTTACCCATAGCTGGGGGAGGAAACAAGCGGCCGCCCCGTCCGAAGCTTCACTCCGGCGCGGGCTGGATGTCGCCGGGGCCCCAATAGGCCTTGAGGCTGGTGATCCGCCCTTGCGCATCGAAGGTGCAGATATCGAGCGACCGGATGAGCAGGCGCGGCCCTTCCGGCGGCTGAAAGGTGACGTCGAAGACCAGCGCGGCCGCATTGGAATGCGACCCCCGGATCGGCGCGACGGGCGTGATCCGTGTCTGAAAGGCGATCGTGTCGCTGAACCAGGCGGCGATCTCCTCGCCCTGCTTGACGGGGCTTCCCACCGGATCTTCAATGATGGCGTCCGGCGCGAAGAGGCTGAGCAGCCCTTTCAGATCGCCGTCATTGATCCGTTGGACATAGGCCTCCAGCCCGGCGCGCATCACCGATTGCGGCGGGACGCCTTCGCCCTGCGGCTTGCCGCCGGGCAGCTCCCGATCTTGTTCGAATGGCAATTTCACCTCCCGCGCTTCGCCGCATTCGTGCAATCGGCTTGCATTATATACCCTTGTTTGCGTAGATGGGCGGGATTATTTCTGCTCGATCCTGTTGGTCGAGGGGGTGGCGTCTTGCCGCCCTTCATGCTAATTTGCCGCTGATTGCGAGAGGTTTTCTTTATGGCAAAATCGTCAGACTATCGTCTGGGAGAGTTCGATTTCCCCCGTGGCTGGTTCATGGTCGGCGAAAGCGCCGAGGCGACCACCACGCCCACCGCCATGCGGTATTTCGGGCAGGATCTGGTCATGTATCGCGGTGAAAGCGGGCAGGTCTACGTGACGGAGGCCTACTGCCCCCATATGGGCGCCCACCTGGCCAAGAACACGACATCCTACATCGTCCGCGACGGCGAGCAGGTACAGGGCGATTCGATCCGCTGCCCCTTCCATGGCTGGCAGTTCGGGCCGGACGGCAACTGCAAGAACATTCCCTATTCCGATTTCGTGCCCAAGGCCGCCAAGCTCAAGACCTTCCCGGTGATCGAGCGCGCGGGCACCATCTGGATGTGGCATGATCCCGAAGGGCTGGAGCCCAACTTCGACCTGCCCGACTTTGGCGGCCATTGGGATGCGCCGGGCTGGGTCCGCTGGAAGATCGACTTCATGGGCGACCTGGACATTCACCCGATTGAGGTGGTCGACAACATGGCCGACTATGGCCATTTCGTCCCTATCCATGGCGCGAAGGACTTCGTCTACTTCGCGAACGAGTTCAAGGATCACATCGTCCACCAATATTATGCCGCCGGGCACCGCACGCTGGTGCAGAACCCGGAAGACGTGCTGACGCTGGACACCTGGTATACCGGGCCGTCCATCCTCCAGTCGGAAATGGAAGGGACGTTCAACAGCTTCATCCTGATCACCCATACGCCCATCGAAGATGGCAAGATCCGCGTGTGGCACGGCCTGATGGTGCAGGTGAATGACGGATCGGCCCCGATCACTGACGAACTGCGCGCCGCCGCCCTTGAATATCAGGAGGGCAGCCGCCTCGCCTTCGCGCAGGATGTCGAGATCTGGCAGAACAAGAAGGCCTGCATCAACCCGTTGGTGATCCCGAATGACGGGCCCTATGGCAAGGTACGGACCTGGTACAAGCAGTTCTACAGTCCGCGCGACAAGACGCCCGATCTGCACAAGCGGACCAACGGCATGCATGTGACGCTCGACAAGCGTTCGTCCAGCGCTGCGGCCTGATCAACAGGGGATGACTATGGAGAGGAGTGAACGTCCGGTGGCGATCGTCACCGGCGCCAGCCGGGGCGCGGGCCGTGGGATCGCGGCTGCGCTGGGACAACAGGGCTATCGTGTCTATGTGACGGGCCGCACCGTGCGCGAAGGCGACGCGGCGCTGCCCGGCACGATCGGCGCGACCGCTGCCCAGATCGACGCGGCGGGTGGCGAAGGCCGCGCCGTTCAGGTGGATCATGCCGACAGTGGCGCGATCGCGGCCCTGTTCGAACGGGTGGCGGATGAAAGCGGGCGGCTGGACATTCTGGTCAACAACGTCGCCGCGCTGCACGATGATCTGGTGAAGCCGGGTCCATTCTGGGAAAAATCCACGGGTCTCGTCGATATTCTGGATGTGGGATTGCGGTCCCATTATCTCGCCAGCTGGCACGCCGCGCGCATGATGGTGCCAGCGGGCAGCGGGCTGATCGCCTTCACCTCGTCCTTCGGATCGGTCTGCTACATGCACGGAGCGGCCTATGGTGCGCAGAAGGCGGGCGTGGACAAATTCGCGGCGGACATGGGCGTCGATTTCCGGGGCACTGGCGTTACCGCCATATCGCTCTGGATGGGCCCGCTGTTGACCGAGCGTAGCACCCGCACGCTGGCCGAGCATCCCGAACAATATGAAAAGTTCATGGCGGAAGCGGAAACGCCCGAATTCAACGGGCGGGTCATCGCCGCTATCCATAACGATCCCAAGCGCGACGAACTGAACGGGCAGACGCTGATCACTGCCGAGATCGCGCAGCGCTATGGCATCACCGAAGCGGAAGGGCGCGTGCCGCCATCCTATCGCGCGATGCTGGGCGAACCGCGCATCCCGCACCCGGCGATCGTGGCATAAGGGATCAGGCCGCTTAGGGTCGCATGGCGATCCCTCGCGGCCGATTTACAATCGCGCAGGATGAAGCGCATCGGACTGCCTTCGATCCGTCAGGTTCCAGGGGCATGACTCCTGCCTTGCGCCGCGCAGCGGAAAGGGCGATGGCGCGGCGCATTACGGTCAAAGAAAGGACAGCAGGTGAGCGAGACAGGTCGGGGCAAGGTCGCCATAGTCACGGGCGGAACGCGGGGCATTGGCGCTGCGATCGTGCGCCGCTTGCTGGCGGAAGGCTATGCCGTGGCCACCTGCGGCCGGACGCCGCCCGAACAGCCGGTCGGCATTGATGGCAAGCAGGCTGAATTCGACGCCTGCGACATTCGCGATCCCGCCGCCGTCGCCGCCTGGATAGAAGCGCTGGCCGCGCGCCATGGGCGCATCGACCTTGTCGTCAACAATGCCGGCGGCTCTCCGCAGGCGGACGCGGCGACCGCCAGCCCGCGCTTTTCTGAACGCATCCTGCAACTGAACCTGCTCGCGCCGCTGCATGTGTCGCAGGCGGCCTATCCGCACCTGAAAGCGGCGGGCGGCTCCATCGTCAACATCGCCAGCGTGTCGGCGGTGCGCCCTTCGCCCGACACCGCCATTTACGGTGCTGCCAAGGCCGGGCTCGTCAGCCTGACCACCAGCCTGGCGCAGGAATGGGGGCCCGAGGTGCGCGTCAACGCGATCATCGTCGGCCTGATCGAAACCGAGACCGCCGAAATGACCTATGGCAGCGCCGCCGCGCAGGATCGTATCGCCGCATCGTTGCCGCTGGGCCGCATGGGGCGGGGCAGCGACATTGCGGAGGCGGTCAACTTCCTCGCCTCCCCAGCCGCCGCCTATATCAGCGGCGCTAAGCTGGAAGTGCATGGCGGCGGCGAACGCCCGCTGTTCCTGGAAATCGTGAAGCAGGAAAGCGCGAAGGGCTGAGCCTCAGGCGCCGCCACACGAGGCTGGAAAACCTCGTGCGGCGGCGCAAGTTCAAATCGTGTCGCGCGCTCCCAGGTCACGGGGATAGTGGACTGACGCGCGCCAGAACAGCAACCCTCCCGCGACCGTCAGCAGGCTCATGATGAGCAGGCTGACGCGCAGCGATTCCCCGCCGAGCCGGGCGGTGAGCAGGTCGCTGACGAACCCGCTGAGCGAAGGGCCGATCATGCTGCCGATGATGTTGATGATGACGACCAGCATCGCGGTCGCCTGCGCCCGTTGAGAAGGGGCCACCAGGCGGGCGGCAGCGCTGAAGGACGGACCTGCCCAGCAGGCCGCGAGGAACCCGCCCAGCACCGTCATCAAGGCTACGCCGGGGATATGGAGCCCGCCCAGCGCGATCCCCGCTCCCCCCGGCATGGTGAACATGAAGATGTTCTGCGGGAAGGAAAGCAGGAAGGCGATGGCGGGCAGGCGCAGCTGCCAATGTTCGCCGCGCCGCCGCAGCCGGTCGACCATGGCTCCACTCGCGATGCTTCCCGTGATGCCCCCGATCGCCGAGCCAACGCCCAGCCATGCGCCAGCCTCGACCACGCTCATGCCGTGGGAGCGCATGAAATAGGCGGGCATCCACACCGCGCCCGCATAGCCGAATATGTTGAAGGTGCCGACGCCAAGCGCAACCAGGCGCAGTGACTTGATGTTCCAGAACATGCGGACGGAAGTCCAGAATCCGGGGCCGTCGCGCCCAGTGCCCGGCCTCAATTCATGCGGCCTTCGGCGCGGGCCGGTGAACCAGATCAGCAGGGCGAGTGGGAATCCGGGCAGCGCCAATATCAGGAAGGCGGCGCGCCAGCCCCACTGCGCCGCGATCGCCGCGCCGCCCAGCAGGCCCAGGATCAACCCGAAATAGGTGCCCGAAGCCAGCACGCCCATGGCCGCCGACCTGCGATCCTCGCCATAGAGGCTGGCCAGCACGGACTGGGACGGCGGCAGCCCGCCCGCTTCGCCGATGCCGACCACGAAGCGCGCGAGCGCCAGTTGCACGGCATTGCCCGCCGCGCCGCACGCAGCCGTCGCCGCGCTCCACAAGGTTGCCGCCAGCGCCAGCACGCCGCGCCGCGACCAGCGGTCTGCCAGACAGGCGAAGGGCATGGAACAGAGGACATAGCTGACGATGAAGCCCGGCCCGCCGATCAGCCCCAGCAGCGAATCGCTGATCCCGAATTCCGCCTTGATCGCCGGGATCAGGATGGAAAACAGGTGCCGGTCGGCATAGCTCAATGAATTCAGCAGCAACAGCAGCAGCAGGACGTAGAGCCGGTATGGCGGCCGTTCCGCCGGTTTTGCACCCTGCGGCGCGGATGTTTCCGTCATCTCGCTGATACCCATGACTATCCCTCTCACGCGTGCGGGATCATGCCTGGAGGATCATGTCGGCGGCTTTTTCCGCGACCATCATCGTGGGCACGTTGGTATTGCCGCCCGGCACGCGCGGCATGACGGAGGCATCGACCACCCGCAACCCGGACAGGCCGCGCACCCGCAACTGGGGATCGACCACCGCCAGCGGATCATGCCCCATGCGGCACGTGCCCACGGCGTGGATGTCGGAAATGGCGGTGGCGCGCAGATAGGCGTCCAGCTCATCATCCGACCGGATGTTCGCTCCGGGAGCCAGTTCCTCGCCCCGGAACGGGTCGAACGGGCTTTGCGCGAAGATGTCGCGCACCGCTCGGATCGCCGCTCTGCCCATCGCCATGTCATTGGCGGTCGACAGGATGTTGGGATCGATGGACAGCGGCGCGCTGGCATCCGCCCCGGTCAGCTTCACCTCGCCAACGCTTTCCGGCCGCAGCAGGTCGATATGGGCGAAATAGCCATGCTCCATGATCAGCTTGCGGCCCATGGCTTCGTACAGCGCCATGGCGAAATGCACCTTCACATCCGGCGTTTCCGCGCCCGGCATGGTCTTCAGATAAGCACCGATCTCGGCAGGCGGCTGGGCCAGCGGCCCCCGGCGGAACAGCGCGAAATTGGCGACGGCCTTCGCCGCGACGAGCGGGTGGAAGACGTTGAACAGCGACACCGGCTGGGTGCAATATTGCTTCACCGTCACCGCGACATGATCGCGGTAATTCTGGCCGACGCCGGGCAGGTGATGGACGACCGGAACGCCCGTCTGGCGCAGATGGTCGCCGTCGCCGATGCCGGACAGCATCAATATCCAGGGCGAATGGATCGTTCCGGCGGAAATGATGACCTCCCGCGCGGCGCGCGCCTGTTCGGCCTGATCGCCGCGCCGCCACGCAACGCCTGTGGCGCGCCCGTCCTCCACGATCACCCGCTCGACATTCGCGCCGGTGACGATGCGCAGGTTCGGCCGCTTGAGAGCGGGCTTTAGATAGGCGCGGGCCGCGCTGAACCGCCGTCCCGCCGATGCGGTGACGTCGGCCGGGAACACGCCCTCGCGCACCGATCCGCTGGGGTCGTCATTATAGGGAACGCCCGCCGCGACGGCGGCGTCGCGGAACGCCTTGGCCAGCGGGTTGGCGATGCCGGGACGAGTGACCATCACCGGCCCCTCGCGGCCATGATAGCCTTCCTCGCCGCCCGGCTGGAAATTTTCCAGCTTCTTGAAATAGGGGAGCACATCCTCATAGCTCCACCCTTCATTGCCCAGCTGCCGCCAGCCGTCATAGTCGGCGGCCGCGCCACGGTCATAGACCATGCCGTTGATGGACGACGACCCGCCCAGCACCTTGCCGCGCGGCGTATACATCTGCCGCCCGTCGGCATGGGCCTGCGGCACGCTGACATGCATCCACTGGAACATGCCGCGATACATGATGGGCAGCAGGCCGCCGGGCGCGTGGATGAAGATGCTGCGGTCCCGCCCGCCTGCTTCGATCAGGAGGACGCGGTTGCGCGGATCGGCCGACAGCCGTCCGGCCAGCACGCAACCGGCCGATCCCGCGCCCACGATGATGAAGTCATATTGGTCAGCCATAATCTCTCCCGCCCCGCACTGGTTTCGCGGACGACGCACGTGCGCGGTCCATCGCCGGAAGTGCCAGCGCCGATCTTTGCGGAAGGAGTCGGGCAATCGGCTACGCAGGTCAAGCCTTCATATGCGGTCAGGCCGTGCCAAGGCGAAGATGAAAGCCGTTTTGATCATCTTCCCTTGTTGACCGCGGGCCATTCCGTGCTACCCTCCGCCCAACGACAATGAATGTCCGCCGCGGGCGTTTGACGGCTTTTGCCACTGCCGCGCGGGACAGAAGAAAGCAGGAGACGTCGATGCTAGCCGACAGCGTTGCCGAAGCGCGGTACGATCCCTTCGCCATTTATGACCCGGATATTCTGATCGCGTCCGACCCGGTCGAAATCGATGCGCCCGCGATGGTCGTGTGGAACATCCTGACTGACATGCCGCGCTACGGGGAATGGAACCCCTTCTGCGTATGGGCGCAATCGACGTTGGAGATGGGTGCGCCGGTCTATATGCGGCTGGTGAACTACGCCAATCCGGGGTCGCTGTCCCCCAATTGCGAGCATATCTGCGCGTTCGAGCCGGGGCGGCTGCTTTCCTGGGAATTGCTGGACAGCGAAGCCTGGCCCTATCCTGCGCGCCGCGACCAGATGATCGAGGAACTGGGCCCGGAAAAGTGCCGCTACCAGTCGACCGATGCCTTCACCGGGCCGAACGGCATCCATGTGATGCGCTTCTGCGGTCCCTGGGTGACGCGGGCGTTCAACGACTCGGCGCGGGCGCTCAAGGCCAGGGCCGAAGCGATGCACCGGGGCGAGATTACATAATCCCGCGCTGCTGATGCCTCATCAGGGGGAGAGGACATCCTCCTCTTCCTCCGTCACTACGCCGCCCAGCATGCTCTGCCGGTAACGCAGCGGAGTCATGCCGGTGACTCGCCTGAATGCGCGCGCGAAACTGTTGGGATGAGCGAATCCCAGCCGCGCGGCGATTATCTTGATCGGCAAGTCGGGCTGGGAAAGCAGCGTCTGCGCACGGTTCATGCGGAAATTTTCGACATAGTCCGCGACGTTGCTGCCGGTCAGCGCGTGGAACTGGCGATGCAGATGGCGGACACTGATGCCGCACAGTGCTGCCAGTTCGGATATGGAGGGCGACAGATCGCTTTCCATCAACCGCTCGCGGATGCGGCGATATTGCCATGACGCCAGCCTGCCGCCGGTGGAGGCATGGACCTGCCGGTCGAACAGCCGCCGCAACTCCACCGCCACCAGCATATGGAGCGCCTCCATCGCTTCGGGGGACCGCGCTTCGGACGTCGTCAGTTCGCGCGCGGCAAGCCGCATCATCGTACGCAGCGCATCGTTCCTGATGTCAAGCAGCCCTTGCAGCACCTGCACGGGCGGAACGCCGCCGCTGCCCAGGATCGATGCGGCAAGCTGGCCCGAAAAAATGGCGCGCAGCACGCGAATATGCCCGCCCTGGCCGCGTCCATGCACCATCACGCCGGGATAGCGGATGAACAGCGTCCCCATGAAGCAGCGATTGCCGCGATCGATGTCCGGGAATTCGGCTGACGCATCGGTGGCGAGCGGGGGCAGGGACATTTCCAGCATCAGGCTGGGCTCGCTGACCATGAAGTCGATCAGGTCGGGCCATTGCCATTCGACCAGTTCGAACCGCCCGCCGCGCAGGGGCGCCGAATGAATGATGGTGGGCGTGAAGTCCATGATCCTGTCCCGTCCGATAGTGGCCGAAGATGATTATTCTGTCCAGGCGGGTTCATCCGATCGGGTGGGCCGATGGCGGCCGCGCTGGTAAAGCGGTTGCAAGCGAGAGGAGAGAATGTCCGATGAGAGTAGTCGCCAATCTACAGGTCTGCCAAGGCCATGCGCGATGTGAGGACTTGTGTCCTGAAATATTCTCTACAGATGCGGTCGAAGGCAAGGTAGTCATAGAACATCCTGAATTCGGGCCGGAACTGGAAGAAAAGGTGCGCTTGGCCGTTCGCAACTGCCCGGAAGGGGCGTTGCGTATCGCGAAAGGCGGTGCAGCATGACTTTGCAATGGTCTCCCTCTCCGCCTGATCATGTTCCGGCCGAACTGATCGTCGATTTCGACTTCTTTCAGGCGCCCGAAGGGCTGAACGATCCCGTCCAGATCTGGCATGATCTGGTCCGCCGGGGCGTGCCGCCCATCTTCTACACGCCGCGCAATGGTGGCCATTGGGTGTTCCTGAAATATAGCGACATTGTCGAAGGCTATCGCAATCACGAGATATTTTCGACCTATCAGACGCCGATTCCGCCGATCGAACCCTTTCCGGTGATGCAGCCGCAGGGCGTCGATCCGCCGGAACATAATGTCTTCCGAAAGTTGCTGGCGCCGATGTTCACGCCGCTGGCCGTGCGCCGGATGACCGAAGGATTGCAGCACCGCGCCCAGACGATGATCTCGTCCTTCGCGGATAAGGGCGGCTGCGACTTCATCGCGGACTATGCTTCGCGTTTCCCCACCGGCACCTTCCTTGACCTGTTCGGCCTGCCCGAAGAAAGGCTGCCTGAATTTCTGGCGCTGTCGGAAGTCTTCTTCCGCAGCACCGACCCGGATGCGCGGGCGCAGAATCTCAACGACATCTATGCCGTGCTGGAAGAACTGTTCCGCGAAAAGGATCGCAATCCGGGCAGCGACATCGCGTCGGCCATCGTCACCGCGCGCGATGAGAATGGCCAGCAGCATCCCTGGCAGGACATCCTCAATTGCGGTTTCCTGCTGTTCGTCGCCGGGCTGGACACGGTCACCAACACCATGGCCTATGTGTGGCGCTATCTGGCGAGCACGCCGCAGGCGCGGGCGGAGTTTCGCGACCGCCTGGACGATCCAACCGCCTTCCAGCTCGCCATCGAGGAGTTGATGCGGATCAATGCTGTGTCGAACATCTACCGGCGCGTCACCCATGATTGCGAATATAAGGGCATACAGTTCCGCCGGAACGACCGCGTGATCCTGTCCAACACGCTGGCCAACCGGGACCCGTCGGTCTTTGAGGACCCGCAGACGATCAACCTTGACCGTCAGGTAAACAATCATGTGACCTTCGGCGTAGGCCCGCACCGCTGCATGGGGTCGCACCTCGCCAAGCGTGAGATCATGATCTCGCTTCAGGAATGGCTGCGGCAGATCCCCGATTTCGAACTCGCGGAGGATCAGGAGCAAGGCTCCATCTTCGGTGGCTCGGTGATGGGCTTCACCTCCCTGAAGCTGCGCTGGTAGGCGGGCCTCCTGAGCCTGTCGAAGGGCCTCTATTCCCTTAAGGGGAAAAAAGGGAGGCGTCGACAGGCTCAGCCCGAACGGCCGGATGATTTCGGTCGATGGCGAGCGGCTAACAGCGCTTCTGCCCCGCCAGTGCATCTTCATTACGCCAAAGGTGGCAGCCATTGGCGGACGGCGCTTTTCAGCAGCTTGCCGTTCGCATTGCGGGGCAGCGGCCCTTCCACGACATAGATGTGGTCGGGCACCTTATAGTCGGACAGCCGCGCCGCGCAGAAGCTGCGCAGATCCTCGCCCTGAACCTCGCAGCGCGCGACCACGAAGGCTTCCACACGCTCCCCCAGAACGGGGCAGGGCCGCCGGATCACCACTGCCTCGGCCACGTCCTCATGCGCCATCAGCGTATTTTCGATCTCGACCGAATAGATTTTGAAGCCGCCCCGGTTGATCATGTCCTTCTTGCGGTCGAGCAGGCGGATATAGCCCTGCTCGTCCATCGTCGCGATATCGCCTGATTTCCAATAGCCGCCGATCAGCGCCTTCACGCTTTCCTCCGGCTTGTTCCAGTAGCGCGGCACCGTCATCGCGCCGCCGATCCAGATTTCACCCTGTTCGCCGGGTGCGACCTGCCGCCCTTCATCGTCCATGATGACGATGTCGCAATAGGGCAGGGGGCGGCCGACCTTGTCCGGGTGCGCCGCGCATTCGCCCAGCGGCATCATCACCGCCGGAGAGGTCGTCTCGGTCGCGCCATAGATGTTGACGAGGGTCAGGCGCGGAAGCTGCTCCGCCAGCGCCGCGATCGTCGATTCCGCCATGGGCGCTCCGCCGAAAGCGCCGATCCGCCAGCTCGACAGGCCGGCATTGGCGAACCCCGGCTCCATCAGGCACAGCTTGTACATGGCCGGGACCATGATGGCGTAGCTCATCCGCTCCCTCTCGGCCAGGTCCAGGAAGGCGCATGCCTTGAACCCCCGCTGCATCACCAGCTTTCCCGCCACCCTGATGCTGAGCATCAGCAGCAGCAGGATGCCGGTGACATGCGAAGCCGGGACGGACAGGATCATCACTTCGCCATCGCGCAGCGTCAGGTGATCCTGCGACCCGATGCAGGACGTGATGACGCCCAGATGGGTGAGCACCGCGCCCTTGGGCTGGCCGGTGGTGCCGGACGTATAGAGGATGCAGAAGGGATCGTCTTCGCCCACGGCCGAACGGACGGAGGCAGGATCGGGCGCTGCACTGGCCTCCCACAAGGGGCGTTCGGCTTCATAGGTCAGCCAGTGACGCACATGGGCCAGCGCCTCCCGCTGCGGCAGTTCGTCGGTCAGCGATTCTTCGTAGATGATCGCCGCCGCCCCGCTGTCCTCCAGCGCGTAAGCGGTTTCCGGCGGGCGCTGGCGTATGTTCATGGGAACGCCGATGATGCCCAGCCGCGCCATCGCCAGCAGCAAGGTCATGTAATCGGCGCGATTGTCCATCAATATGGCCATCCGGTCGCCGCTGCGCAGCCCCAGCGCCGTCAGCCGCGCCGCGCAGCCGGTGACCCGCGCCGCAAGCTCCCTGTAGCTCCAGCGCTCCTCCCCATCGACCAGCGCAATCGCGTCCGGCGCGCGGGCCAGAGCCTGCGCGAACATATCGGCAATGTCCGCTGGCCTGTCAGTGTGGCAAGCGACGACCCGGCCATGATGCACCTCCCGGCGCAGCGTGCGCCCGGACATGGCTTTGTCCATCCATCCTCTCCCGTATATGCCCGCAAGGGGCCCGAAACCCGCGCATTCTCCATCTGGCGCGCTTTTGATTCAGCTTGCATTGTGGGTTCGGCCTTGGCAAGCGCCATGGCTGGAGGAGGAAGTCGGTGGCCCAAATCCATGACAATCGCTGCGGCGTGATGGCCCAGAGCCTCGCGCTATTCGTAGGAGAAGGCGTGCTTCCCTACGAAAATGGCGGCCGCTACAGCCCTCATGGTCCCCTCATGAACCTCATTCGCCAACAGGAGCATTGATGAAGACCCGGATCACGGACATTACCGGCACCCGCTACCCGATCGTTCAGGGGGGCATGCAGTGGGTCGGCCGCGCCGAACTCGCTTCGGCGGTGTCCAATGCTGGCGCCCTTGGCATTCTGACCGCGCTGACCCAGCCCACGCCCGAAGCGCTGATGGCGGAGATCGAGCGCTGCCGCACGATGACGGACAAGCCGTTCGGCGTGAACCTCACCATCCTGCCCACCACCCAGCCCGTGCCGTATGACGCCTATGTCGAGGTGATCGCCGAATCCGGCGTCAAGCTGGTGGAGACCGCTGGCCGCAGCCCGGCGGAGTTCATCGCCCGCTTCAAGCAGGCCGGGGTCAGGATCATCCACAAATGCACCGCCGTCCGCCACGCCCTTTCGGCGCAGCGCGCGGGGGTGGACGCCGTGTCGATCGACGGGTTCGAAGCGGCGGGCCATCCGGGCGAGGACGATATTCCGGGCATGGTGCTGATCCCGGCGGCCGCCCGTGCGCTCGACATACCTATATTGGCGGCGGGCGGCATGGCGACGGGCCGGTCGATGGCGGCGGCGCTTGCCCTGGGCGCGGAAGGCGTCACCATGGGCACCCGCTTCATGCTGACGCGCGAATCGCCGGTCCATGACGGGATCAAGCAGGCGCTGATCCAGGGAACGGAGCGTGACACGACGCTTATCTTCCGCGCCTTGCGCAACACCGCCCGCGTGTTCCGCAATTCCGTGTCGCAGGAGGTCAACAGCCGCGAAAGCCAGCCCGGCGCCACGTTCGAGGATATCCGCGAACTGGTTTCAGGGGCACGGGGCCGCGTTGCGATGGAAAGCGGGGATGTCGAAGCCGGTCTGGTGTGGGCAGGCATGGGCATCGGCCTGATGGACGACATTCCCACCTGCGCCCAACTGGTCGAACGCATCGTCGCGGAGTGCCGGGAGTCGCTGGCGCGTGCTTCGGCCCTGACGGCGGAGGGCGAATGACATGAGCTACAATACGATCCGCTATGAGGTGGAGGATGATGGTCTGCTGCTGCTGACGCTGGCGCGGCCCGACAAGCTGAACGCCTTCACCGTCGAAATGTGCGAGGAACTGGTCGACGCCTATGGGCGCGCCAGCCGCGACGATGCGGTGCGCGTCATCGTCGTCACGGGAGAGGGACGCGCCTTCTGCGCAGGCATGGACCTGTCGGTCGGCGGCAATGTGTTCGGGCTGGACGAAAGCCTGACTCCGACGATGGAGGATGTGCGCGACCGGGGCGATGATCCCGCGATCCTGAACGGCGTGCGCGACACGGGCGGCCGCGTCGCCATGGCGATGTATGATTGCCTGAAACCCATCGTCGGCGCGGTCAACGGCGCGGCGGTCGGCATCGGGTCCACCATGCTGCTGCCGATGGATTTCCGCTTCGCTTCGGAAAAGGCGCGCTTCGGCTTCGTCTTCGGGCGCCTGGGCATCACGATGGAGGCCTGTTCCTCCTTCTTCCTACCGCGCATCGTCGGCTTGGAACAGGCGCTGGAATGGGCCTATCGCGCCGACATATTCGACGCCGCCGAAGCACATGAGAAGGGGCTGGTCCGAGCAGTCTGCCCGCCCGAAACACTGCTGGACGAGGCAAAGGCGTTCGCGCGGTCGCTGGTGAAGGACCGTTCGCCCGTATCGATCGCCCTTATCCGCCAGATGCTGAACCGCAACAGCGCCGCGCCGACGCCCTTGGACGCGCATCTCACGGAATCCCTCGCCGTCTTCTACACCAGCCAGGCGGACGGGCGGGAAGGCGTGCGCGCGTTCAACGAGAAGCGGCCCGCGCAATTCACTGGCAAGGCGTCGGAGATGCCGCCTTTCTTCCCCTGGTGGGATCAGCGCTGACTTTCCGGGAGGGACGGGCATGAGGATCGACCGCCGCACGATGATCGCCGCGTCCGGCGCTGCCATAATCTTGCCAGCGCCGCTTTTCGCGCGGGCGGGGGGCGAGCGGGCGCGGGGCGGGGCGCAGGCTCTGCCCGAAACCGAAAGCGTGATGCGCGGCTTCGTGGAGCGGGGCACCGTCCCCGGCGCAATCATCGCGTGGCGCGACCGGGACGGCCCGATCCGCTACCGGTCCGCTGGCGCGCTGGGCTTCGCCAATCCTGCTCCCGTCGATGAACGATCGATCTTCCGCATCTTTTCCCAGACGAAGCCTGTCACCGGCATCGCGGCGATGATGCTGGTGGAGCAGGGAGTGATCAGCCTCGACCAGCCGCTCGCCGACATCCTGCCCGCCTTTGCGAATATGCGCGTGATGGAGGGGGGCGATCCTGCGAAAACGCGCCCCGCGGCCCGCCCCATCACCATACGCCATCTGCTGACGCACACGGCCGGGTTCGGCATGGCGGGCATGACGCTCAGTACGCTTTACGCCGAGCATGGCGTCACGCCCAGCCCCTTGCGGAGCGCGTCTGCGCCGGGGACTCCGCCAGCAGCCGCGACGCTTGTGGAAATGGCGGACCGGCTTGCCACCCTGCCGCTCGCAGCCGACCCCGGCACCAGGTTCGACTACAGTGTGGCGCTGGACCTGATGGGCCTCGTCATCCAGCAGGCATCGGGCATGCCGTTCGACACCTTTCTGGAACAGCGGCTGTTCAAGCCGCTCGGCATGGTGGATACCGGCTTTTCGATCGCGCCGGACAAGGTCAGGCGCTTCGCCGATCTGCCCGAGCGTAAGGACGGCAAATGGACGCTGGCCGACGATCCTGCCCGCAGCAGCTATGCCCGCCCCCTCTATCCATTGGGTGGCGGCGGCCTGCTGTCCACGGCGCATGATTATGCCCGCTTCGCCGCCATGCTGCTGAACGAAGGCGAACTGGATGGCGTGCGCCTGCTCAAGCCGGAAACGGTGCGCCTTGCCCGGTCGAACCTGCTGCCCCCGGCCGTGAAGATGGTGCAGCTGCCGCTTGGTCAGACCTTGTCCGGCGCAGGCTTTGGCGCTGGCATGTCCGTGTCCTTGACCGGCGGGCACCGGACGGGTGGCATGTTCGATTGGCCGGGGGAGGTTCCGGCGGGCGTGTTCGGCTGGCCGGGAGCGGCTGGCACCGCCTGCTGGATGGACCCTTCGCGCGGCTTCTTCCTTCTGTATCTCACCCAATATTGGCCGTCCTCGCTGAATGGCGAGATGCGGCCAGACATTATCGCAGCGGCCTATCGCGACCTGAAAAGGAGCGATCTGGGCTAGGAACTGAAAAGGGCAGAGGATCACATATGGCAGCGGATTTCACCCCCCGGCTGGGTTTGCCCGGCACTGGAGTCATCATCACCGGCGGCGCATCGGGCATCGGCCTTGCCACCGCGCATGCGCTTGCCGCTGTCGGGCGGCCGGTCGCGCTGTGGGACATCAATGCGGAAGGAGCCGCCGCCGCCGCGCGTGAAATCGCCGCACGCTATTCCGTCGCCGCGACCGGCCTTTCCGTCGATCTGCGCAATTCGCAGGCAGTTACGCCCGCCGCCATTGCTTCCCGTGAAGCACTCGGCAGCGTGGGCGGCATCGTGCACGGCGCCGGGACGAGCGAGATTACGGGGATTGACGGCGTGACCCCTGACAATTGGGATGCGGGCCTCGCGCTCCACGCCCGCGCGCTGGTGCTGATCACCCAGGCCTTTCGGGAGGACCTGCGCGCCAATCCCGGTAGCGCCATCGTAGCCATCGCTTCCATCAACGCCACCCTGGGCAACGCACTGATCCCGATCTACAGCGCGGCCAAGGGCGCGATCATCTCGCTGGTGCGGTCGATGGCGGACGAGCTTGCCAATGATGGCGTGCGGATCAACAGCATCAGCCCAGGCATGATCGACACCCCGATCATGGCTGAAACCAAGGCGGCGCTGCCCGGCCATTTCGAAAGGCACATCATGCTGGGCCGCTACGGCGCGCCGGAGGAACTGGGCCGCGTCATCCGCTTCCTGCTGTCGGAAGAGGCAAGCTACATTACCGGCGCCGACATATTGGTCGACGGCGGCAACATACATTCCCAAAGGCTGTAAGCGCGGCGCTTTGAAGCGCCACCTCCAGAATATACGTGTCATGCATTGCGCAGCAGGAACTGTCCTGATCTGCGCACTTTGCATTCCCCTACGGCAACGGCGCCTGCGACACGCAAGTAAGTTTATACCCACTTATTCGTAATCAATTCTGCATTTCCATACGCACATCGCGCATGATTCTGTTCAACACAGAACATATTCGGCCCTAAATAGCCGCATCGGCTGCAAAATGGGTTCAGACATGGCCTGAACGCATGTTTTTGCGTGAAGCGTCGGATCATGCGGCTAAAGGCCGGGCGATTGCCAGTTCAGAAGAGCAAGGATTCAAGGGAGGATGACTATGAAATCCATATTATTGGCCAGTGTCGCACCGATGCTGGTGCTGCCCCTCGCCGCCACGGCGCAGGCGCAGGAAACCCCTGCCGCCGGTCAGGTGCAGGATCAGGGAGCGCTTGGCGACATCGTCGTTACCGCGCGCCGCTCCGCCGAAACATTGCAGGACGTGCCGGTTGCCGTCACCGCGCTGAGCGGGGACTTTATCGAACGCCAGAATATCTCCGATCCTACCGACATTCCCCAGTTTGCGCCCAACCTGACGATCGAGCAGCAACCGGCAAGCCTGTCGGCCGCGACTGTCTTTATCCGCGGCATTGGCAATAACGAACCGTCGGCCGTATCCGAACAGGGCGTCGGCATCTATCTGGACGGCGTCTATCTGGCCCGCGCCGCCGGTGCGGTGTTCAACCTCATCGATCTGGAACGGATTGAAGTTCTGCGCGGACCGCAGGGCACGCTGTTCGGCCGCAACACGATCGGCGGCGCGCTTCAACTCGTTTCCAAGAAGCCCAGCGACGACATGGCCGTCACCGCCAAGGCGGGGTACGGCCGTTTCAACGATTGGTATGTAAAAGCGCGTGTCGACACCGGCTATATCATCGGCGACGTGATCAAGGCTTCCATTGCGGGACAGCATCGTGAAAATGACGGTTGGGTCGATAACACCCTGAACCCCAAGTCGCTCGATCCGGGTGCGGTAAAGTCGAATTCTTTCGCGCTCGGTCTTCAGGGCGACTTTGGCGACGTCACCGTCAACTATAATTTCGACTGGGATGAACGAAAGGGTCTTGCTCCCTTCTTCCAGCTTGTCGCCACGACACCGCAGGCACAGGCTTATTATTCCCAATCGCCCAGCTTCGGCGGCGCGCCCTTCCTGGTCAGCCGCGATCGGCTGGGCACTGTGCAGCAGGCTGGCTATACCGAGGCGAATGGCGAAACCCGCTATCGCAACACGACGCGGGTTCAGGGCCATGCGCTGACCATCAGCTATGAAGCCATTCCCGAACTGACGATCAAGTCGATCACCGGCTACCGGAAATTCTACCAGGATTCGATCGTCGATCTGAGCGGCAACGGGTTCCTGCGCGGTCTTGTGCTCGACTTCACCTCGCCCACGCTGGTCTCCAATCAGGTGACGCCGCTCTATAATGCCAACAACGCCCCGCAGAAACAGTGGCAGTTCAGCCAGGAACTGCAAGCTCTGGGTAAGGTCGGCGACATTAATTATCTGCTTGGCATGTATTATTTCTACGAAAAGTCGTCGGAAAATAATCGCCAGTCGATTAACATCCTTTCCACTGTCGGCGGCCTGCCCTTGCTCGATCCCCGTATTACGCAGTCGGTGGTCGACGGCATCCTTGCTCTCAACCCCGGCCTGACCGCCGACAGCACCATCGGCATCCCGGCCACTCCGGTCCAGGCCTTTGGCGGCACGTCGCAGTCGATGGCGATCTTCGGCCAGGCGAGCTGGAAACCGTCCTCGCTCGATGAGAAGCTGGAAATCACCCTGGGCGGCCGCTACACGGGCGATGACAAGAGCATCTATCTCGCTGGCGATGTCAGCCCGGTTCAGCGGGGTCGCAAGAGCTTCGACAATTTCTCGTGGCTGGCGTCCGCATCCTATGACGTGACGGACGATGTGATGGTCTACGCCCGCGTGTCCACCGGTTACCGTTCAGGCGGCCTCAACCCGCGCGCTGGCGTCATCAACAGCTTCGAACCGGAAAAGGCGACCGCCTACGAAGCTGGCATCAAGTCGCAATTCCTGAACAACCGGCTGCGCTTCAACCTGGCGGGCTATATCACCGACTATAAGGACCTTCAGGTGCAGCAGTTCGCCGCGGGCAGCGGTGGCGCGACGTCGCTGATCGTGAACGCGGGCAAGGTGCGGCTGTCCGGTTTCGAAGCGGAACTGACGGCCATGCCGTTCCGGGGCTTCCAGATCGACGGTTCGGTCGGCTATGTGAAGTCGAACTACAAGACGTTCGAGTTCCGCGATCCCACGAGCAACATACTCTTGGACGTGTCGGATGAAGCGAAGCCGGTCTACACGCCCAAATGGACGATCCATGCGGGTGCTGAATATGCCTGGTCTCTTGGTGACGCGACGGTACGCCTGCGCGGCGATTATTCTCGCCGGACCAAGATCTACTTCAACGCGCTCAACAACACCGCGCCGTTCAACGAAGATATCGTCTCGCCGCCGCAGGACAATGTGAAGGCGCGTTTGTCGGTGGAGGAAATCAATGTCGGCGGCGGCAAGCTGGACGTCGGGGTCTGGGGCGACAATCTGCTGAACCAGCAGCGCCTGACCTATGGCATCGACTTCGGCGCGCTCGGCTTTGCCGGGGCCGTCTTCAATCGCCCGATTTCCTACGGTATCGACGCGCGCATCTCCTTCTGATCGTGCGGCCGCCCTCCGGGGCGGCAGTACCGGAGCTTTGACAGGGAGGGCGGGACCGGGCAACCGCGTCCCGCCCTTCTTGAATCTGCGGCCTTATTAAGGCGGAGAGATTAATTTACAGGCGACGTGCCCGGATTTCTGTTCTATCCCCGCTATGCAGGCAAAGGCCCCGCGCCGCGTGCGCATCTGCGCGTGATGCATGGGCTTCCTTGCTTCCGGTTCTTACGCTTTGATCACAACCGATAGGAGAAATGCGATGACGGCCCCTTCCACTTTCACCAAGCTGATCTGCCGCGATGAAGAGGCGATGGCCGAATATTATGGCAATGTATATGGCCTGGGCATTGTGCAGCGGGTTCAGGGCGAAAGCGACGGGGAAGCCTTCCGCGAAATCATCCTGGCGCCCGGTGGAGACTGGACCAAGGGGACGCTGGTCATGTTCAACTATGTCGATCGCCCCGCTCCGCGCGACCAGCAGGTGATATTGGGCTTCACCGTGCCTGATCTCGACGCGCTGGTGGAAAAGATCACTGCCAATGGCGGCAAGCTGAAAGGGCCGATCCGCGAGGAGCGCGAACATGGCGTCCGCGTCGTGTTTTCGACCGATCCCGAAGGCGCGCTGTGCGAAAATGTCCAGATGCTGGCCGGGGCGCACGCTGCTTGACAGGCTGCTCGCCTGATCATAGGCCAAGTGGGTAAATACTGACAAAACCGGGCGTGCTGGCGCGCGTTCCGGGTGGATGAAATAAGGGGGTGGCGGGGCGTCGGCAAGCATGCTTCGCCCGGCCGCCTTCTTCTTTCATCAGGCAGGATCAGCCGGTTTGGTCACGGGTCAGGCCGGGTTTCGACATCATATTGGGAGATCATAGATGGCGCGGGATGCTGAAGTTTTTGGAGGCGGCGTAGCCGTCGTTACCGGCGCGGGTTCGGGCATCGGCGCGGGCATTGCCCGCCGCGCCGGACAGATTGGCATGACGGTGATCGTGGCCGACATCAATGAACAGGCGGCTGCTGGCACGGTGGATGAAATCACATCGGCAGGCGGCAAGGCGGAAGCGTGGAAGCTGGACGTGTCCCGCCCGGAAGAACTGGACCGTTTCGCCGAACAGGTCTTTGCCCGCCATGGTGAAGTGCGCCTGCTCATCAATAATGCTGGCATCGAAACCGTTGGCTATACTTGGGAAGTGCCGACGGCACGCTGGGAAGCGACGCTCAACATCAATGTGCATGGCGTCATCCATGGAGTGCGTGCCTTCGTCCCGCACATCATCGCCAGCGGCAAGGAAGCCTGGATCGGCAATCTGTCGTCGGTCGGCGCGTTCGGGCACATGCCCGCGCAGACGGCTTACACCGTGACCAAGCATGCGGTGCAGGCGTTCAGCGAATGCCTCTATCTGGAAATGGAGCTGAAAAACCTGCCCATCCATGTTTCGTCCATCGTGCCGGGCATGCTGCGCACCAACATCTTCAACGCCGAAGCCGGTGAGGGGGAGCCCGCCAATGCCCAGGCCCATCGCCGCGCCATGTTTGAGATGATGCGCGATTATGGCATGGATCTGGACGAAGGCTGCCGCCTATTCCTGGAGCAGATGGCGGAGAATAAATTCTGGGTTCACAGCCAGCCTGAAATGAGCGAGCAGATCATCGGCGGCCGCATCCGCTTCCTCCAGGATCAGATTCCCCCGATCATGCCCGACCTGGCCCGCCAGATCGCGGCTGACTGAAGCTTTTATTTGGCATGAAAGATGACGTGTTCCTGCCGGTGCAGGAACACGTCTGAGGCCAAGCAAGACAATCTCTAAAAGTGACTACGGTTTCCAACAGGCGCATTGCCCTGCTGGAGCCTCCCGTCACTGAAATTACAATAGGGCGAGCGGTTTCAGAGCATCGTTCCGCAATTCAAGAACACCAGACCAATTTCGGCCCAGCCTGACACGGCAACTCAACCAATCCCGCAAAGCAGCGGGGTCATACGCCTGCTCTCACAAGCGCATGACCCCGCCCGTTACTCAAACGCCGTTAAAGCGCGCCGTGATTGATGTAGCTGGTCTTCGTTTCGGTGAAGAATTCGGCCGTCGATGCACCGGTTTCGCGCGGGCCGTAGCCGGACGGCGAGCGTCCACCCAATGGCACATGATATTCTAGGCCAGCGGTCGGCGCGTTGACCATGACCATGCCTGCCTGCGATGCCTTACGGAAACGTTCGGCATTTTTAAGGCTCGTCGTCGCGATGCCCGACGACAGCTTATAGTCGCAATCATTGGCGGCGTGGATCGCTTCGTCCAGATCCTCGACCTTCACGACCGAAGCGATCGGGCCAAAGGATTCATGCTGATTGCAGCGCCATTCGGTCTTGGTGTTCACCAGCAGGGCAGGCGCCATGAACAGCCCGCGCGTCCTGCCTTCCAGAGCGACGCCGCCAGCGGCCAGCTCCGCGCCTTCGCCCTGCGCATCCTTCACGAATTGCAGATTTTCGTTGAACTGCTGGACGTTAGCGACCGGCCCGATCTGGGTATCGGCATCCAGCGCATGGCCGATCTTGTAGCTGCCCGCCACCTTCGCCATCCGCTCGACAAAGGCGTCATGGATGCCCTTGGTCACGATCAGCCGCTCGGTGCCGGTGCAGCGCTGACCCGTCTGAATCCATGCGCCGTTGCTGGCGATTTCCACCGCCAGGTCGAGATCGGCATCGTCCAGCACGACCAGCGCATTCTTGCCGCCCAGCTCAAGCTGGCACTTGGTCATGGTTTCCGCCGCGCGGTTGAGCACGACCCGCCCCGTCGCGGTGCCGCCGGTGAAGGTCAGCGCGTCGGCCTCATCGATCATGATGTTGCCTGCCGCGCGGCCTTCGCCCATCACCAGGTTGAAGACGCCTGCCGGAACCCCAACCTCTTCCAATATCTGCGCCAGCATCACGGCCGCGCCCGGCACGTAGGAGCTGGGCTTGAGCACAACGCTGTTGCCATAGGCCAATGCAGCGGCGACCTTCCACGAAGGCAGCGCGATGGGGAAGTTCCACGGCGTGATCGCCGCGACCACCCCAACCGGCTCGCGCGTCACCAGCACGTTGAAGCCGTCCCGCATGCTGTTGTACCATTCGCCCTGCGCGCGCACCACGTCGGCGGCGGAATAGTGGAAGCACTGGGCGGCGCGGATCGTTTCGCCGATCGCTTCGGGCAGGGTCTTGCCTTCTTCGCGGGCCAGCAGCGTGCCGATGTCGCGGCTGCGTTCGATCAGCAGGTCGCCAACCTTGCGCAGCATGTCGGCGCGCGCCTGCATGTTGAAAGCGGCCCAGCCCGGCTGCGCGCGGCGGGCGGCGGCCATCGCTTCGCGCACCTGCTCCTCGCCGACCTTGCTATAGGTGCCGACGACCTCATCAAGGTCCGATGGGTTCATCGTTTCGAACGATGCGGCGCCATCGACCCACCGGCCGTCGATATAATTCTGACCCTTCATTCAAGCTTCTCCATGATCCAATCCACCCAAGGCCGGGCTATCCGCCAAACGTCATAGTGAGTCGATGCTCAACATGCAAAATGCAATCGGCTATGCAGTTTCACTGGCCCTTTGCGTAGAAGAACATCCTGCACGCTGCGGCCTCGCATCATCAACGGCAAAGGGCCGTGCTCCTTCTGGAAGCACGGCCCTTCGTCATTATCATGCCGGTGCGTGGCGTCAGGCCGCCAGCAGCTGATCGACGGGCGCTTCCGCCGGATATTCGGCCGGACCGCCGAAATTATAGGCGGCATTGAGCGCGCGGATGAAGACCGGATCGTTCAGCGGGTCGGTCGGCGTTTCGATCTGGATGCCGCGCGAACGAACGTCCTTGATCAGCATGTCGATCGCCTGCTCGTGCGTCAGGTCGTCGGTGCCTTCCATATTCTTCTTCAGTTCCGCGAAGTCGCTGAACACTTCGGCCGACCAGTGGACCAGGAAACGCAGGTCGTCAGTATGATAGCGTTCGATGACCTGGTCGCCAGTCTTTACGACCCAGCCGTCAGAATCGCCCTGTTCGCCCGTGAACACGGAATCGAAGGCAAGGCCAGCGGGACGGCGGCGTTCGACGGGGCCGTTGGCTTCGCCGCGATGGACCAGCATCTCATTCTGGACGACGACGGCGCGATTGTAGATCGGCGCCTGGACCCGCGCGGGCTTGGCGAGAGGGCCGTTGGGCCAGTAAGTGAAGCCGCTGGCCGGGTCATGGCTGAACCAGGTGATGACCTGCGCCATCTTGATCAGATAATCCTTGAACAGGCCCGAACGGCCCATCACCGAACACAGCCAGGTCGGCGAGTTTTCATAGCGAACGCCACGGAAGCTGGGCGTATCCAGATGGCCGGGGTCCGTGTTCGCGCAGGGGCCGTTGATGTTGAACAGCATCATCTGCGGCTTGGCATATTCCGCGTTCCAGTAGGACTTGGCGTGATTGAGAAACGCCTCATTGTAAAAGACGTCGTGCAGTTCAGGATAAAGCACCGCCGAATAGTTGGCCAGGAAGCCGCGGAAGGTCGGCGTCAGGAACATATCCAGCGTCGGCTTGAAATCGTCGGGGAAACCACCGGCAAAGGTGGCCAGCAGCGATTCGGCATTGGGGAAATGCTGCGCCAGGATCAGCTTCCACGGACCCTTGTCATGCACCACGTCCAGCAGCAGCCGCTTCTGTTCCTCGGTGAAAGGCTTGTCGATCTCGCGCGGCGGAGAGGCCGGGCGCAGAATGTCCGACAGATATTGTTTACGCGCGTCGTCAAGCATCATGATCTCCTCGAAAATGCGTGAAAGGGCGCACCGGGCCACCCTTCACTTGATTCGAAAAGTTATAGGATGATAACTTTTTTCGCAAGTCCTTTTGCATGGCGGCAAGATCGTCCATGCTGGGCGGGAATTCGGGCAAGTCAGGGCAATGATGAACAAGGGGCAGCGCACGGCGCACCGCATATTGGATGCAGCGGAACTGCTGTTCGCTCAAAAGGGATATAGCGCTGCGTCCCTGCGCGAGATCGCGGCGATGACCGGCATTCAGCAGCCGGGCCTTTACAAGCATTTTTCCGGCAAGGAAGACCTGTACCGCCAGGTCTATGAACGCGCGCTGCGGCCGCTTACCGAATTGATGGACCAGATTGTCGCGGGGACCGCCGACATGCCGGTCTTCTACGATTTGACCGATCAATTGACCGATCTGCTGGCGATCCACCCGAACATCGCCAAATTGCTGATCCGCGCCGTCATCTCGCGCGATTTCGACCGGGATGAGATCGCGCTGGACTGGCTGAGCCGGCTGGTCGACTATGGGCGGCTGCTGAATGAAAAGCTGGGCGCGCCAAGCGATGACAACAGCGTCGCGTTGCAGACCGTGGCGATTTTCAACACGCTGTTCGGCTTTTTCTGGTCGTCGCCGCTCATCGAAACGCTGGCGGGCAAGCCATCCACCGATCCCGGATTGATGGACATGCAGAAACAGCTTCTGCGCCAGTTCGTCATCAGTTTCGGCGAGCAGATCAAGGCCTGACGGAGCCCATGCACGGGCTCATTAGCCGCTGATAGCCCGGCCCTTGCCCGCGCGCCAGCCACGGGGCGACTGGCCGGTGTGGCGGGCGAAGAAGCGGGAGAAATAGGCCGGGTCCTCAAAGCCGATGGCATAGCCCACCTCCGCGACCGAAAGATTGGAATAGAGCAGCAGGCGGCGCGCTTCGAGCAGGGCGCGCTCGTCCAGCATGGCGGCGGGGGAAAGGCCCGCGACACGGGCGCAGGCTTGGCGCAGCGCGGTTTCGCTGACGCCCAGCGCGCGGGCATGG
>NZ_ATHO01000146.1 GCF_000445065.1 Sphingobium quisquiliarum P25
GCGTTCGTCATGCTTTCCATGCCGCCCGCGACGATGATCCCGGCCCCGCCCGCGGCAATCGCTTCGGCCGCCATGATCGCCGCCTGCATGCCCGATCCGCACATCTTGTTGACCGTGGTGGCTTCGACCGACCGGGGAAGGCCAGCGCCCAGCGCCGCCTGCCGTGCGGGCGCCTGACCAAGCCCGGCGGGAAGCACGCAGCCCATATAGATGCGGTCCACAGCGTCCGGCTGCACGCCCGCGCGCTCGACAGCGGCCTTGACCGCCACCGTGCCGAGTTCAGTGGCCTTGAGCGCCGAAAGCGCGCCCTGGAAACCCCCCATCGGGGTGCGGGCATAGCCAGCGATAACGACAGGATCGTCCTGCATCCTTGCTCTCCTACAATGCGCGAGCTATAACCATGCGCTGAATGTCTGATGTGCCTTCGTAAATCTGGCAGACGCGGACATCGCGGTAGATTTTCGCCACGCCGAACTCTTCGAGATAACCGTAGCCGCCCAGTGTCTGGATCGCCGAAGATACCACAGTTTCAGCCGTTTCGGAGGCGACCAGCTTCGCCATCGACGCTTCCTTGAGGCACGGTTCGCCCGCATCCTTCATCACGGCCGCATGCAGGACGAGCTGGCGTGCCGCCTCCAGCCGGGCGGCCTGATCGGCCAGGCGGAAACCGACCGCCTGATGGTCGATAATGGGCTTGCCGAAGCTTTTGCGCTCTTTGGCATAGGTGATCGCGATGTCCAGCGCCGCTTGCGCCATGCCGATGCACTGCGCCGCGATCCCGATGCGCCCCGCCTCCAGGTTCGAAAGAGCGATGCCATAGCCCGCGCCTTCGGCGCCCAGACGAAGCGCATCGGGAACGAACAGGTCATTGAAGCGGATCGCGCAGGTGTCGGAGGCCGCCTGCCCGAGCTTGTGTTCGACCTTGTCCACGGCATAGCCTTCGCTGTCGGTCGGGACGATGAACCCCGTTATCCCACGCTTGCCAGCTTCGGGATCAGTGACGGCATAGACGATAGCGATACCTGCGATCCTGCCCGAGGAGATGAACTGCTTGGCGCCTGACAAGCGATAGCCGCCGTCGACTTTCACTGCGCGCGTTCGGATCGCCGAAGCGTCTGATCCGGCATCCGTCTCCGTAAGGGCGAAAGCGCCGATCAATTCCCCCGCGATCAAATCAGGCAGGAAGCGCGCCTGCTGCTCGGGCGAACCGTCCTTTAGAAGCCCCGAAACGATGAGGCTGTTCTGAATGCTGACGATTGTGGAGAGCGCACCGTCCGCCGCCGCCAATTCCATAAGAGCGAGCGCATAGGAAACATAATCTGCCCCCGCGCCACCTACCGCCTCCGGTGCCGTCATCCCCATTAGACCAAATGCTGCCATCTGGCTGAACAGTTCGGGCGGATACCCCTTTGCCGCCTCGAAGGCGAAGCTGCGGGGTTTGATCTCTTCCTGAGCAAAGGCGCGAACGGTGTCGCGGATGGCTGATTGTGTATCAGAAAGAATCATGATCACTGATCCGAACAATATGCACTTGCGAGTGTATTGTATGCGAATAAGTTTTATGTCAATAGGGGGCGGTCACATCAGTCGGGCTTTTCAAGATGCAAGATATTTCGCCATTCAGAAGCGCGTCTCAGCGGGAAGCGGATAGAATTGCAAAACGCGAGGCGGTTTTGCGAGCGGCAGTGCGGATGTTCAACGATCGAGGATTTCACGCGACGTCGCTGGATGATGTAGCGGCAAGTCTAGGCGTGTCCAAACGGACGATCTATCACTATCTTGCGAGCAAGGACCAAGTACTCTTGGAGTGCGTGACCATCGGCTTACAGCAATTGCTCCAGGCTGCCGAACAGGCGAGGGCAGAAGCGGGAACGGGACGTGAGCGCCTCATTAAGTTCCTTCGGCGGTACGCCGAAATCAATATGGAAGATTTCGGCAGGTGCGTTATCCGTACAGGCGAAGAAGCACTCTCAAAGGAAAGCCTGCCCCAATACAGGGCGCTGAAGAAGGAGATCGATGCCGCCATGCGGCAGATGTTGAACGAAGCAATTGAAGATGGTTCTATCGCGCAAAGGGACGTCAAAATAACTGCTTTTACCTTGGCAGGCGCCCTCAACTGGCCTGCACGTTGGCATGTGCCCGATGGTGGGCAGACGGCGCAACAGATTGCTGCGTCGATGGTAGAGGTGCTGATGCATGGGATCGACCCGCGCTAACATTGTTATGTCGGATGTATTGACGGGCGAGATCAGCAGGATGCGCGGGCACCCGGCGGTCTCGGTCAGTCCGTGGATTTTGCTGGTTCCGCCGTGTGATCGACCAAAAGCCTGCGCACGAACCCCCCTTTATGGATGGCCCGCCCCTTAACCGAACCGTTGTTGTTTAACCGGCATTGGATCGTTTGAGGAAGGAGAAGGTCATGGATGGTTCGGTTCTGGGGATCAACCTCGGCAAGAACAGCTGTAGCGTGGTAGGTCTCGGCGGCGCCGGTAAGGTTGTCGTTCGCAGGCGTATGCAACGTGAGACGGTCATCAGCTTCGCAGCATCGCTTGCGCCATGCGTTGTGGCGATGGAAGGCCTGTTGCGGTGCCCATCATATGGGCCGTGCGCTAGCAGCGCATGGACATACCGTCCGGTTGATGTCGCGGAATATGTCCGTCTGTGAATAAATCTGCAATGTTGACCCCGGTTCTGAGGTGATAGGCGTCCAAAGTTGCCCCCCTGAACGATTGCGGTTCACGCTCTTGCACTTTGCTGCGAGAGCCGTGCTAACGAGATTCGCGAACGCGACGAACGGGTGGTCAAGGTTCGAGCAGAAGCTGACCGCCTCCGACACCGGCTCGATACGCTCTACTTCGACAAGATCGAGGGGGAGCGACAAGCGAGTTTCACGATCGCGTGGTGGCGACGTGGAAGGAGGAAAGAGACAGGTGCGTCCGCGATCTCGAGAGCCTGGCCTTGGCTGAGGATGACGTGATCGACGACGGTGTCGCGTTGGTTGATTTCGCCCGAACGGCGCATAACCGGTTTGAAACGCTGCCTATTTCCAGCAAGCGTAGGCTCTGAATCTTGTGCCATCGAACTGCTCGTTCGCCAACGGGGAGCTAGTAACAACCTGCCGCAAGCCGTCCGATTAGCGCGAAAAGATTGGATCCCCCAATGGGGCGATACCCCACTGAAAGGGGGTCTGCACCCGAAAGTGCGAAAATGGCTCCCCGAGTAGGATTCGAACCTACGGCCATTCGATTAACAGTCGAATGCTCTACCGCTGAGCTATCGGGGAGCAGCCCGGCTCTCGCTGGGCAGGCCGCGCCTATAGCAGCGGGATTCTTCGGATGGCAAGGGCTGAGTTGCAGATTTTTTCAGGCGATGAACTGTTCCGCCGCGATGCGGTCGTCCAGCGTATGTTCCGGGTCGAAAAGCAGGGTCAGCGGCGTGGCGCGGTCGATGCGCACTTCCACCTGGGCGACGTCGCGCACTTCCCTTTGGTCGGCCACGGCGCTGACCGGGCGTTTCACCGGGTCGAGGACGGTGAAGCGGATCGTCGTGCTTTCCGGCAGGATCGCGCCGCGCCAGCGGCGGGGGCGGAAGGGGCTGATCGGGGTCAGCGCCACCAGGCTGGAACCCAGCGGCAATATGGGCCCATGCGCCGACAGGTTGTAGGCGGTCGATCCCGCCGGGGTCGCCACCAGCACGCCGTCGCACACCAGTTCGGGCAGCACCGACCGGTCATTGACCTGCACCTCCAGCTTCGCGGTCTGACGGGTTTCGCGCAGCAATGACACTTCATTGATGGCAGGGATGGAGAAACGCTCGCCATCGACCGTATCCACCGTCATGCGCAGCGGGTTGACCTTGAACGACTTTGCGGCATTCAGCCTCTGCTCCAGCCGTTCCAGCCGCCATTCGTTCATCAGGAAGCCGACCGTGCCCAGATTCATGCCGAACACGGGCAGGATGTGGCGGCCCTCCAGCATCGAATGCAGCGTCTGGAGCATGAAGCCGTCACCGCCCAGGGCTATGAGCATATTGGCTTCGTTGACCGGCACGAAGTCATAGGCCGCGCGCAGCCTTTCTTCCGCGGCCTTGGCCGCCTGAGTCGGGGACGCGACCAGCGCGCGCCGCGGTTCGGTGATCATCCGCCGGTCACGCTCATATGCCGCTGTACCGCCGCGGGGGGAGCGCCAGCGCCGATGCGGAAATCATGCCGGGCAGGCTTGAGCCGCAAGGCGCGGTCGATCAGAGGTTCGACGGCCGCGACGCCGCCGGTGCGGAAGGCGCTTTTCAGGTCGACATGATCGTCATGGCCCAGGCACATGAAGATCTTGCCCTCGCACGTCATGCGCATGCGGTTGCAATCAGCGCAGAAATTATTGCTGAGCGGCGTGATGAGGCCCAGGCGGGCGGCCATGCCTTCGACCGCATGATAGCGCGACGGGCCCCCCGTGCGATGCGCGATGGGGGTAAGCTCGACATGCTTACGAAGCTGCTTCGCCACCTCCGTCAGCGGCAGATAATGGTCCGTCCTGTCCTCGCCAGTCTCGCCAAGCGGCATGGTTTCGATCAGGGTGAGGTCGAAGCCCTGATCGCCGCACCAGCGCAGCATCGGCAATATCTCGTCTTCATTGACGCCCTTGAGCGCTACCATGTTGATCTTGACGGCAAGGCCTGCCGCACGCGCCGCCGCCAGCCCGTCCATCACCGGCTGGATATTCCCGCGCCGGGTGATGTGCGCGAACCTGTCCGGGTTCAGGCTGTCCAGGCTGACGTTGATGCGCCGGACGCCCGCATCGAACAGCGCATCGGCATGGTCCGCCAGCCTTGTGCCGTTGGTGGTCAGCGTCAGTTCGTCCAGCCCCTCACCCACATGCCGCCCGATCCGGCGCACCAGGTCGATAATGTCCCGCCTGACCAGCGGCTCCCCGCCCGTCAGCCGGATTTTCCGCACCCCTCGCGCGATGAACAGGTCGGCGAGCAGCGCGATCTCTTCCAATGTCAGCAACTGGTCGCGGGGCAGGAATGTCATCCGCTCCGCCATGCAGTAACGGCAACGCAGGTCGCACCGGTCCGTCACCGAAATCCGCAGATAGCTGATCCGGCGACCAAGCGCGTCAATCAACGCCGCGCGCGGTAGATCGACCATGTCCATGCCCTGTTAGCTAGGGCATGGACTTGCCGCGCGCAAGCGGGCAGCGGTTGCGGCGAGGCCAGCAGGTGAGTATCGATGCGCCAGGGCAATGTGGCGGCGTGCCGCTCCAGGGAGTATCATGTGTGAGCGGCCATAGTGCAGCCGATGGGCAGCGCAGTCTCTTCATCCTTTCTCCCGGCGATCGTGACGGCCTGTCCCTTGCGGTGAGGCAGGCGGGCTGGCGCGTCATTGCCGCGCGGCGGGCAAGCGACGCCGCCCGCCGCCTGATGCACAGCGATGCGCAGGTCGCGCTGGTGGACATGCGCGGACCCGCCGATGGGGACGGCGCGGCTCTTGCGCCCATCGTTCCCTCCGTGAATGCGGGGGGAGGCGCGTTGATCGTGCTGGTCGATCGCAACCAGATCGGCGGCGTGCCCGCTCTGCTGGAGGCGGGGGCGACCCATTATCTCGCCGCGCCATTTTCGGCGGAGGAGCTTCGCGCGGTCCTCGCCTCGGCGCAGCGGCTGGTCGAGCGCCTGGGGGGCGGAGCATCGTCCAGCCAGCGCGCCCAGCGCATCCGCCGCGGCGACGCCCTGTTCTGGGAAATGGATGCGAACGGGCGTGAGATCAAGCTCAGCGACAATCTGGCGCGCCATCTTGGCCTCGACCGGCAGATGATCAGCCCAGCCGCCTTCATCCGCTGCCTGCCCCGGCCGGAACGCCGGTCGATCATGGCCGCGCTCCGGGCGATGATGCGCAGCGGCCGCGTCGAATCCTTCGCCCATGCCGCGCCGGGCGGAGGCGAGGACCGGCTGGTCCATCATCTGCGCAAGTCCGATGGCATCGTGGCCGCTGACGTCGAATGGCTGACCGGCGCGCATGCGCCCGACACGGTCGAGCGGGATGAACTGACCGGGCTGCGATCCCGTCAGGCGGCGGTCGATTGGCTGGAGCAGCGCACGGGCATGGCGACCACGGTGCTGCTGCTGTCCATCAGCCAGTTCGACAGGATGAATGCGGCCTATGGCCCGCTGGTCGGCGACGCATTGCTGGGCCGTATCGCCCGCCGGATAGAGCGGATCGCAGCCGAGGTCGCCGAAGGGGCGATCGTCGCGCGGATCGCGGGAACCGAATTCCTGATCGGCCTGACCGGGGAGGCTGCGGCCAGCGACCGCGCTACCTTCCTCGCGCGCCAGTTGATCGGCGCGGTGGGCCGTCCTTTCAGCGCGGGCGACCATCTCATCCGGCTCACGGCGCGCTGCGGCATCGCCCAGTCACGCGCGCAGGACGACGCCACTCAACTGCTGCGCCGGGCCGGAACTGCGCTGGCCGACGCGCGTCAGGGCGGCGGGGAGGGCATCCGCATCTTTTCCGCCGAAAAGCGCAGCCGTCAGGTGGATGCGGAGCAGTTGGAAACCGACCTGCGGCTGGCGCTGCACCGGGGGGAGATCGCCATCCTCTTTCAGCCGCAATATCCCGTCGCCGGGGACGCGATGGTGGGGGTCGAGGCGCTGGCGCGCTGGAACCATCCGCAATATGGGCCGCTCGGCGCGGGCATGCTATTCGCGGCGGCGGAGCGGTCCGACTACATGCTCCCGCTGTCGGCCCATATCCAGGCGGAGGCGCTACGGCTGGCATCGGCCTGGCCGCCCGCGCTCGGCGCCCTTCGCCTGTCCATCAACGTCACGGCGGAGGACATCGCACAGCCCGGCTTCATGGCGCGTTTCCTCAGCCTGGTGGACAGCAGCGGCTTTCCCCGGTCCCGCCTGACGGTGGAGATCACCGAAAGCGGGTTGATCGAGGATGTGGAGGCGGCCACGACGCTGCTGACCGCGCTCCGTGCCGAAGGACTGGCGGTTGCCGTGGACGATTTCGGCACCGGCTATTCCAGCCTTGCGTATCTCAAGAGCCTGCCGCTCGATTATCTGAAAATCGACAGTGGCCTTGCGCAGGACATTGCGGGCACTTCCCGCGACCGCATCATCGTGCGGGGCGTCATCCATATGGCAAAGTCGCTGGGCCTGCATGTGATAGCGGAAGGGGTGGAAACCCAGCAGCAGCTGGAACTGCTCGCCCGCGAAGGCTGCGATTATTATCAGGGTTTCCTGCGTTCGGCCGGAGTGTCGTCGGACGAGTTGGTCAGGCTCGCGTCGCAGTCGTGAAGATCATGCGATGAGCGGAAATCGCCCATCCCGTGGAAAATCCCGCAGCTTTCGAAAAACCAGTCCGTTCGTAAAACCCGTCCGTTCGTAAATCCCATCCGTTCGGAAATCCCCCCCACCGTTCGGGCTGAGCTTGTCGAAGCCCTATCCTGAGCGCCTGCTGCAAGCAGGCAGCCGAAGGGTTTTGAAGTCCCGCCGCTCGACCCAACGTCAAAGGTTCAGCGCCAGCCGTCCGATCAGGCTGGGGCCAGCATGGCGGCTGCCCGGACCTTCTATGCCGCTGTCGGCGTAACGCAGGCCCGCCGACCAGCGTCCCTGGAGGTAATCGACCCCGAAACCATAGTCCCAATAAGCGCCCTCAGGGCGCAGGCGCGCCGCTCGCGATGCGTCGCGGACATCGCCTGACGATCGTCCCACGCGCGCCGAAACGGTGAATGGCGTGCCCGGCACCCCGGCCATGGCGGAAGCGGAGAGATAGAGGTTGTCGCCGCCGATCGCCGATTGGCGCGGGGCGTAGCTGGCGAACAGGTCGACGCTCGCCGGGCCAAGCAGGAAGCCGGCGCCGCCGCCAATCTCGCCATAGCCCTGGTCCGATGCGCCGGGGAACAGATGATAGCGCGCCTCGGCAGACAGCCGCCAGCCGCCAAGCTGCCGTACATAGCTTGGCCCAAGATCGATTACCGCATCGGCGCCGCCATGCCGGTCGCTGCCCCAGAGCGAGACCGCCGTGCCATCAAGGCTCAGCCCTTCGCTCACGGGAACGGAAACGGACCCGCGCAGCACCGGGTCGCCCTCGCTCCAGCTCAGGCCCCGCCGCCGCTCATCGGTCGCAACTTCGATCGATCCGGAAACGCCCCCGGCATATTGCGCGAGGGCAGGGGAGGCGCTGGCGGCCAAGGTCATCCCGGCCGCCAGCGCAAGGCGCAACTCAGTTCGAGGCAAGATTTCGGACAGCATCGAGTTCGGCCAATAGCGGACCGCGATCCCGTTCGGCAACCGCGATCACATGGTCGCGGATTTCCGCCTGATGCTGCGCCATATGGCGTTCGGCCGCGCGGCTGCCGCCGATGCAGGCGCCATGCTCGCTGCCCGAATAGCGCTTGTCGCTGGAAACCGTGCGCGCCAGCGCCGGGCCCTGGTTGAGCGAACGGTCCACCATGACCTTCGCGGTCCACTGGCACCGCTGGGTGCTCATGCGGTTGGGCGTTTTCGCGCCCACGGTCTTCGTGACATATTCCGTCCGAGCGGAGTAGGTCACCTGCACCGGCTTACCGCCATGGTCGATCTGCACATTATGGGTGGCAGCCGCGGCCGCCATCGCGATGAGGGTTACACTCATGTCATTCTCCTGCTCGATGCCGGGCTTTCATGTCCGGTCATCGGCATGGAATTTAGATAGCGACTGTTGCTGCTACTTTGCTGACAGGCGACAAAGGGTGCTGCCTTTGGAAATCCTTCAGGCGTTCTCCTGACCAGCGGCCTTTGCCAGCCCCTTCGACAATTGCAGGGCGCCGTTCAGCCGCGCGGCGGGATCGGCCCAGGCGCGGTTCACCACGACCTTGCTGTCCGGGCGCAGCCGCGCCACGCCGTTCAGCCGCTGGATATAGGCGATCAGCCCCTCCGGCGCGGGGAAACGGTCCTCGAAAAAACTGACTAGCGCGCCCTTGGGCCCCACATCGATCTTGGAGATGTTGGCCTTCACGCAATTCTGCTTGATTTCGATCACCTTGAACAGGTTCTGCGTCGGCGCGGGCAGCTTGCCGAAACGGTCGATCAGTTCGGCGGCAAAGGCTTCCAGCCCCTGCCGGTCCTCGACCTCGTTCAGGCGGCGATAAAGCCCCATGCGCAGGTCGAGATCGGGCACATAATCTTCCGGGATCAGGATCGGCGCATCCACGCTGATCTGCGGAGAGAAGCTTTCCCGCTTTTCCAGCCCCGCGCCGCCAGCCTTGGCTTCCAGTATCGCGTCCTCCAGCATCGACTGATACAGTTCGAAGCCGACTTCCTTGATATGGCCCGATTGCTCGTCGCCCACCAGATTGCCCGCGCCGCGAATATCCAGGTCATGGCTCGCAAGCTGAAAGCCAGCGCCCAGCGTATCCAGATCGGACAGCACTTTGAGCCGCTTTTCCGCCGTTTCGGTGATCACCCGGTTGGCGGGCGTGGTGAAATAGGCATAGGCTCGTGTCTTCGACCGGCCGACGCGCCCCCGAAGCTGGTAAAGCTGCGCCAGTCCGAAACGGTCTGCGCGATGGATGATCAGCGTGTTGGCCGATGGGATATCGAGCCCGCTTTCAACGATCGTAGTCGATAGCAGCACGTCATAGCGCTTGTCGTAAAAGGCCGACATGCGTTCCTCGACCTCGGTAGCGCTCATCTGGCCATGGGCGACGATCGGCTTCACCTCCGGCACTTCGGTGCGCAGATATTCCTCGACCTCGGTCAGGTCGGCGATGCGCGGCACGACGAAGAAGCTCTGCCCGCCGCGATAATGTTCGCGCAGCAGCGCCTCGCGGATCACCACCCCGTCCCATGGCATGATGTAGGTCCGCACCGCCAGACGATCGACCGGAGGCGTCTGAATGACCGACAGTTCGCGCAGCCCTGACATCGCCATCTGCAAGGTGCGCGGGATCGGCGTCGCCGTCAGCGTCAGCACATGCACATCGGTCTTGAGAGATTTCAGCCGCTCCTTGTGTGTCACCCCGAACCGCTGTTCCTCGTCCACGATGACGAGCCCCAGCCGCTTGAACTCAAGGCCCTTTGCCAGCAGCGCATGGGTCCCCACCACGATATCGATGGTGCCATCGGCCAGCCCTGCCTTTACGGCTTTGGCCTCCTTGTCCGGCACCAGCCGCGACAGGCGGCCGATATTCACCGGAAAGCCGCGGAACCGCTCCTCGAAATTCATATGATGCTGCCGGGCGAGCAGGGTAGTCGGGCAGATCACGACCACCTGCATCCCCGCCATCGCCGCCACGAAAGCGGCGCGCAAAGCCACCTCGGTCTTGCCGAAGCCGACATCGCCGCACACCAGCCGGTCCATCGGCCGCCCCGCGCCCAGATCCTCGATCACGTCTGTGATGGCGCGGTCCTGATCCTCGGTCTCCTGATAGGGGAAGCGATCCACGAACGCCGGATAGCCCGCGCTGTCCGGCTCCGCGACAGTAGCCGCCCGCAGCGCGCGTTCCGCCGCCGTCTTGAGCAACTCACCCGCAATCTCGCGGATGCGCTCCTTCATCCGCGCCTTGCGCCGCTGCCACGCCTCGCCGCCCAGCTTGTCGAGGCTCACGCCTTCGCTATCGGACCCGTAGCGGGAAAGAACCTCCAGATTCTCCACCGGCACATAGAGCTTGTCGCCGCCCGCATATTCCAGCGCCACGCAATCATGCGCCGCCTTGGCGACGGGTATTTGCGTCAGCCCCTCATAACGGCCGATGCCATGGTCCATATGCACGACCAGATCGCCCGGCGAGAGGGTCGCCAGTTCGGCAAGGAAAGCATCCGAACTCTTCTTGCGCTTGGCCCGGCGCACCAGCCGGTCGCCCAGCATGTCCTGCTCGGTCAGCACCGCCACATCGGGCGCGGTGAAGCCATGATCCAGCGGCAACACAGTCAGCACGGTGCTGCCTCCCGCAGCGATCCCCAGCGCCTCCTGCCAGCTATCCGCCGCCGCGACCCGCTTCAGCCCATGGTCGATCAGCAGTCCCGATAGCCGCTCCCGCGCACCGCCGGAGTAACTGGCGATGACCACCTTCTTCTTTGCCCGCTGGAGCGCGGCGATATGCTTGCTCACCGCCTCATAGACATTGGCGTTCTGCGCCCGCTCCGGCGCGAAATCGCGCGGCCCATCGACTTCGAAATCAAGGACGGTGGCGCTTTCCGGCTCATGAAAGGGCGTGGTCGCGTGCATCGGCCATGCGCGCACCGCCGCGTCCCATTCCTCCGCGTCCAGATAGAGCGCCCTGGGCTCCAGGGGCCGATAAGCCCCCGGATCGGACGATTTCGCCTGCACCCGGTTGGCATGATAGTCGCGGATCGCTTCGAACCGCGCCTCGGCCGCGCCCGCCACGCCATGATCCAGCACGACCACGGTGTCATCGCCCAGATGCTCGGTCATCGGCACCAGCCGTTCCTCGAACAGCGGCAGCCAATGCTCCATCCCCGCCAGCCGCCGCCCGTCGCTCACCGCCTGATAAAGCGGATCGCCCGTCGCCGTCGCCCCGAACGTCTCGCGATAGCGGCCCCGGAAACGCTTGATCGTCTCCTCATCCAGCAGCGCCTCGGAAGCCGGGAGCAGCGTGAACCCCTCGACGCTCCCGCTGGTCCGCTGGTCGGCCGGATCGAACCGCCGCACCGTCTCAATCTCATCCCCGAAGAAATCAAGCCGCAGCGGCTGTTCCTCGCCGCCGGGAAACAGGTCGACAATGCCCCCGCGAATGGCGAATTCGCCCCGGTCATGCACGGTATCGGTCCGCACATAGCCATTTGCCTGCAACATCTCCGCCAGCCGCGAGATCGCGATCCGCTCCTTGGGCGCGAGCTTCGCCACCAATTGCCGCACGCGGAACGGCGTCAGCGTCCGTTGCGTCAGCGCGTTGATGGTGGTGAGGACAAGCTGCGGCCCCTTGGGCTTCCCTTGCAGCGCATAAAGCCCCGCCAGCCGCGCCGAAGCCGTCCGCAGCGAAGGACTGGCCCGGTCATAGGGCAGGCAGTCCCAGGCGGGAATCTCGACAATCTCGATCTCCGGCGCGAAATAATGCGCCGTATCCGCCACCGCCCGCATAAGCTGCTCGTCCGGCGCGACGAAGAGGGCGCGCGAAGGCGCCGCGCGTGCGATGTCCGCCAGCAGCCAGGGCTGGAACCCCGCTGGCACGCCCGACAGGGTGACGGGGGCGGAAGCATTGAGGATTTTCTGAAGGTCGGTCAAACTAACAACATCCGTTCGCACTAGCTTGTCGAAGTGCCCGCCTGAGCGTAGGCGAAGGCAAGCGGGATGGTCTCACTTCCTCCCGATCTCCACGAAATCCATCTTCACGAACCTGTCCCACATCGGCCCGCGCCATTCGTCCGGCAATGGCAGCGTGCCCAGCGCCCAGGCCATGATGTCGGCATCCTGCTCCTCGATAAACCGCTCGAACCAGTCGATCTCCTCTTGCCCCCATTCGGCATGATAGCGGTCGAAAAAGCCCCCCACGGCCAGATCCGCTTCCTTGATGCCGCGATGCCATGCCCGGAATTGCAGGCGGCGGATGCGAGGATCTTCGTTCATCTTCACTACTCTCCGTTCGTCCTGAGTAGCCACTGAGCCTGCCGAAGTGGCGTATCGAAGGAACATGAGCGCCCATTGCTTCGATACGGGACTCCGGCTTCGCTCAGCCCCTACTCAGCACGAAGGGCGGTAGAGGACGGGCACAGGAATTTAGCCGATCGGATGTTTGCGCATCGTCCCGGCTGGGCTAGACACCGCCAGATAGACATGCGCCCGGATATCCTCAACCCACTCTTCGCCGAAATCGAAGCGCTCAAGGGCGTTGGCCCCGCGCTGGCCAAGCCGTTGGAGCGCCTCGGCCTTGCCCGCGCCATCGATGTCGCCTTCCATTTGCCGGTCAGCTTCATCGACCGCCATATGGTGGATGATCTTGCCCAGAGCGACTCCGGCCGCGTCATCGGCATCACCCTGACACCCACCGACTATCGCGCCTCCGGCAGCGCCCGCGCGCCCTTCCGCGTGATCGCGCAGGACAGGCATGGCAACACAGTCACCCTTGTTTATTTCGGCAAGAACAGCGCCTGGCCCCGCAAGCTGCTGCCGCTGAACGAGCCCAAATTCATCTCCGGCAAGCTGGAGGCCTATGGCGACGCGCTTCAGATCGTCCACCCGGACTATGTTCTCCCGCCGGAGGAAGCCGCCACCATCCCCGCGCGCGAGCCGGTCTATGGACTGTCGGAGGGCCTGACCAACAACCGCCTGCGCGATCTGGTCAGCCAGTCGCTGGCCCGTGCCCCCGACCTACCTGAATGGATCGAACCCAGCCTGCTCGGCCGCAAGGGCTGGCCAGCATGGCGGGAGGCGCTTGCCCGCATCCATGCCGATCCCAGCGACGCGAAGGCGCGCGAGCGGCTTGCCTATGATGAAATTTTCGCCGGTCAACTTGCCCTGATGCTGGTCCGCCAATCCTCCCGCAAGCGCCGGGGCGTCCCCATCGCCGGAGATGGCCGCCTTCGCGCCATGCTCAAACTCCCCTTCGCTCCCACCGGGGCCCAGCGCCGCGCCTTCGGAGAGATTGAAGGCGACATGGCCCAGCCCGTCCCGATGCTCCGCCTGCTGCAAGGCGATGTCGGATCGGGTAAGACGCTGGTCGCGCTCATGGCGCTGCTCAACACGGTCGAGGCAGGCGCTCAGGGCGCGCTCCTCGCCCCCACTGAAATCCTCGCTCGCCAGCATTATGAAACGCTGCGCAAGATGGCGTCGGGCCTGCCGGTCTCCATCGCTATCCTGACCGGCCGGGAAAAGGGCAGGACGCGCGAATCCACCCTCATGGGGCTGGCGGACGGCAGCATCGACATACTCGTCGGCACCCACGCCATCTTTCAGGAAGCCGTTCGCTACAAGAATCTCGCCCTCGCGGTGATCGACGAACAGCATCGCTTCGGGGTCGCCCAGCGCATGATGCTCGCCGCCAAGGCCGAACGCACGCCGCACCTGCTGGTGATGACCGCCACGCCTATCCCGCGCACGCTGACGCTGACCTATTATGGCGAGATGGACGTCTCGCGCCTCGACGAGATGCCGCCCGGCCGCCAGCCGATCCAGACCGTGGTCATGTCCGCCAACCGCCTCGACGAAGTGGTCGAAGCGCTCGCCCGCCATGTCGAAGGCGGCGGACAGGCCTATTGGGTCTGCCCGCTGGTGGAGGAAAGCGAAACCAGTGATCAGGCCGCCGCCGAAGCCCGCGCCGAAATGCTGCGCATGCGCTTTGGCGAACGCGTCGGCCTTGTCCACGGCCGCATGAAGGGCCCGGAAAAGGACGCCGCGATGGAGGCCTTTGCCTCCGCCCGCACGAAAATCCTCGTAGCCACCACGGTGATCGAGGTCGGCGTCGATGTGCCCAACAGCAACCTCATCATCATCGAAGGCGCCGACCGCTTTGGCCTGGCGCAGCTTCACCAGCTACGGGGCCGGGTGGGGCGGGGGCAGAACCATAGCGTCTGCATCCTCCTTCGCGGCGGCGCGCTCAGCGAAACCAGCCGCGCCCGTCTGGCCCTGATGCGGGAAACCAATGACGGCTTCCGCATAGCCGAGGAAGATCTGCGGCTGCGCGGGGCGGGCGAGATATTGGGCACGAAGCAATCGGGCGAGCAGCAGTTGAAGATCGCCACGCCCGAACATCTCTCCGCCTTGCTCGACCCGGCGCGCGACGACGCGCATCTCCTGATCGACCGCGACGGTGGCCTCAGCGAGGCGAGGGGACAGGCGGCGCGCATCTGCCTCTATCTGTTCGAACGGGACGCCGCCGTCGGCCTGCTCCGCAGCGGCTAGTACGCCGTCATCCCGCGAAGGCAGGAACCCAATCCGAACGGCAGCATATCTATGGAACGGCAGAAACCGGGTCCTCGCCTACGCAGCAACACGGCTTATCTCACCCTCATGCTGCAACCGCGAAACAATCCCGCCGCCCTGTCGTTGCCCATCACATGCAATCCGACATCAGCCTGCACCATATCACGCCCATGGCGGCGATCTCGATCGGCATATCGGTCGCCGCCGCCTTCCTGCTGCACTGGCTTGCCTATTGGATAGCCAGCCGGATCGCGCGGCGGATGAAGCTCGATCCGGTGATCCTGCCCGCCATCTATCACCCGACCCGCTGGCTCGTCGTGCTGATGGCGCTCGCCGCCGGGGTCCAGCCGCTGAAATTCAGCGACCGCGTCGAATCCATCTGGACGATCGGTTCGGGGATGGTCTTCATCCTGCTGATGGGCTGGCTCATCTTCGCCCTGATGCGCGCCTTTCGCGTCCTGCTCGAACGGCGCAGCGACATCAGCGTCGAGGATAATCTGAAGGCCCGCCGCCAGCATACCCGCATCCGCATCCTCTATCGCGTGGCGCAATTCATCATCGGCTTCCTCATCGTCTCCTTGATGCTGATCATGATTCCGGGCGTACGCACGGTGGGCGTCACGCTGATGGCGTCGGCGGGTCTTGCAGGGCTTGCGGTCGGCGCGGCGGCCCAGCCCGCGCTCAAGAATCTGATCGCGGGTATCCAGATGGCCTTTTCAGAGCCGATCCGCCTGGATGACGTTGTGATCGTGGAAGGGGAATGGGGCCGGATAGAGGATATCAAGCTCACCTATGTGGTGGTGCGCATCTGGGACGACCGGCGCATGGTCGTGCCTGTCTCCTATTTCCTCGAAAAGCCGTTCCAGAACTGGACCACGAAGACGTCCGACCTGCTCGGCACCGTCTTCCTCTATGTCGATCCTTCGGCCGATGTCGAACGCATCCGCGCCCGCTTCGTCGAAGCGGTGAAGGCCAATGCGCGCTGGGACGGGCGCGTCGCCATATTGCAGGTGACCGATCATCGCGCCGACGCGCTGGAACTGCGCGGGCTGCTGAGCGCGCGCAATGCAGGCATCGCCTTCGACCTGCGCTGCGAGGTGCGGGAGGAGATGCTGCAATTCCTGCGCACGGAAATGCCCGAGGCGCTGGTCAGGTCGCGTCAGCGGATCGAGGCCGCCGATGGCTTCACCACGCCGTCTGCCGTGGCGGGATGAGCGACAGCATGGCGTCGTACAGGCGCGGCTCGATGGGCTGGCGGAACTCCATGCCGACTCGCTTGTCCTCGGCCCAGCGGACCTCGGCCTGCATATCCCTGACGATCGGCAGCCACACGGACACATGCTGCCCGATCAGCAGTTCCCCCTCGGTCCTGCACATCAGGCCCAGCGGCGATATGTTGATGATCCGCGCTCCATAAGAGCGGCCGTTGAAGTTTATATGGCTGACCATGTCGACCAGGACGCGGGGCACGCGCCGTTGATCGATGGAAGGATCGCGGGATTTAGCGACATGGGCCAGGTTTGCGAGCACCGAGGACATGGGCGCAGCTTATGGTAAGGAAGATCATCCCTTTCTTACCCGCCATGGTTGATCGCTGATTAACCCCTTTATTTTTCAGGCGGTTACCAACCCATGTTTCTTTGCGCCAAAGCTCAGCTTGTCGCCGGGCTTCAACGCCATTGCAGGATCGCTCACCACCTCGCCATTCACGCGGATCGCGCCCTCGGCCAGCTTGCGCCGCACTTCCTTGTTGGACGCGGCAAAGCCCAGCGCCATCGTGCCCTGAACGACGTTCAGCCCGTCCGTGCCGATGCTGACCGTGGGCAGGTTGGCGTCCGACGCGCCTTCCTCGAACGTCCTGCGCGCCGTCTCGGATGCGGCGGCCGCCGCTTCGGTGCCCCGGCACAGGGCCGTCGCCTCATTGGCGAGGATCTTCTTCGCCTCGTTGATCTCCGCGCCTTGAAGCGCGGCCAGACGCTCGACCTCATCCATGGGCAGGTCGGTGAACAGCCGCAGCCTGTTCGCCACATCGGCATCCGCCGTGTTCCGCCAGAATTGCCAATAGTCGTAGCTGGAAAGCTGATCCTCGTTCAGCCACACCGCGCCGCCCACGGTCTTGCCCATCTTCGTGCCGTCCGCATTGGTCAGCAGCGGCGTGGTCAGGCCGAACACCTGCATGCCGTCCACGCGCCGGGCGAGTTCGACGCCGTTCACGATATTGCCCCACTGGTCCGATCCGCCCATCTGCAACCGGCATCCCGACCGGCGCGACAGCTCCAGGAAATCATAGGCCTGGAGGATCATATAGTTGAACTCAAGGAAGCTCAGCGACTGTTCCCGGTCCAGCCGCAGCTTCACGGAGTCGAAGCTCAGCATCCGGTTGACCGAGAAATGCTGGCCGATATCCCGCAGGAACGGGATATATTCCAAACGGTCCAGCCATTCGGCATTGTCCAGCATGATGGCGTCGGTAGGACCGTCGCCAAAGGTCAGGAATCGTTCGAACACGCGCTTGATGCTCGCCACATTCTGCGCGATCAGATCGGTCGTCAGCAGCTTGCGCGCTTCATCCTTGAAGCTCGGATCGCCAATCTTGCCGGTTCCCCCGCCCATCAGGACGATCGGCTTGTGCCCGGCCTTCTGCAACTGGCGCAGCATCATGATCGACACCAGATGCCCGACATGCAGCGACGGTGCGGTCGGGTCGAAGCCGATATAGCCCGGCACGATCTGCCTGGCGGCCAGGGCATCTAGCCCCTCCGCGTCGGTCAACTGGTGGATATAGCCGCGCGTCTCAAGCAGGCGGAGCAGGTCGGATTGATAGCTGGTCATAACGCCGCGCCCTCTAGCATTGTCATCTTTACCCGTCATCCTGAACTTGTTTCAGGATCCATTCCGCCCCACAGAGCAGGAGTGAGCGGAAGGACGAAACCTTGACCAACAGCCAATCCATGCTGGCAATCGGCCTCATGTCGGGCACATCGCGCGACGGCATCGACGCGGCGCTGATCGAGACGGACGGCCAGGGGCGGGTCACGCCCGCCGCCTTTCATGCAAAGGCCTATGGTGACGGCTTCCGCCTGCGCCTGACCGAAGCGTGCCAGCGCGCCATGGCCATGGAAAAGCCGGGGTTCGAGCCGCTGATCCATGCGGTGGAGGAGGAGTTGACGGCGTTGCATGTCGATGCCGTGGCGGACCTGCTCGGCCGCAGCGGGCATGTGGCGCAGGACATCTCCGTCATCGGCTTTCATGGACATACCGTCGCCCACCGCCCGGAATGGGGATGGACGTGGCAGATCGGCGATGGCCCGGCGCTGGCTGGCGCGTTCGGCATCCCGGTCGTCGGCGACCTGCGCAGCGCCGATGTGCGGGCAGGGGGGCAGGGCGCGCCCTTGCTGCCGGTCTATCACCGCGCGCTTGCCCAAGCCCTGCCCAAGCCCGTTGCCATCCTGAACCTTGGCGGCGTCGCCAATGTGACGGCGGTCGGGCCGGGCGGATCGCTGATCGCCTTCGACACCGGCATGGCGAGCGGCCTTATCGACAATTGGATGCAGACGCATAGCGCCGCCGCCTTCGACACTGGCGGCCAGATCGCGGCGCGCGGGCAGGTGGACGAAGCCCTGCTTGGCGAGATGCTGGCCGACCCCTGGTTCGCTCTCGCCCCGCCCAAGAGCATCGACCGGGAGGCCTTTTCCGTCGACGCCGTGCGCGGCCTGGGTCTGGAGGACGGCGCGGCCACGCTCACCGCCTTTTCCGCCGCCGCCGTGGCGCGCGGGCTGGAGCATCTGCCCGAAAAGCCCCGGCGCATCTATGTCGCGGGGGGAGGGCGCCATAACGCCACCCTCATGGCGATGCTCGGCGAACGGACCGGCGTGGACGTGCGGCCGGTGGACGATCTTGGCTGGGACGGCGACGCGCTGGAGGCGCAGGGCTTTGCCTATATGGCGGTACGGCACCTCAAGGGCCTGCCGATCAGCTTTCCCGGCACCACCGGAGCGCCGCGCGAGATGGCAGGCGGCGTGCTCTTTCCCCCCGCCTGACGATCAGCGCTTACGGGTCAGTTCCCGCATGGCGGCATCGATGCCCTCGATGGTCAGCGGATACATGCGGTCGCTCATGATCTCGCGGATCATCCGGGTCGACTGGCTATAGTCCCAGTGCGCGCGAGGCAGCGGATTGAGCCACACGGCGGCGGGATAGGTATGCAGCAGCCGGCTCATCCACACGGAGCCCGCCTCATCGTTCATATGTTCGACCGATCCGCCCGGATGCGCGATCTCATAGGGGCTCATGCTCGCGTCGCCGACCAGTATGACCTTATAGTCATGCCCATATTTGTGCAGTATGTCCCAGGTCGGAATACGCTCTGAAAAGCGGCGCCGATTGTCCTTCCACACGCCTTCGTACAGGCAATTGTGGAAGTAGAAGAATTCCATATTCTTGAATTCGCTGGTCGCGGCGGAAAACAGTTCCTCACACAGGCTGATGAACGGGTCCATCGATCCGCCGACGTCGAAGAACAGCAGCAGCTTCACCGCATTATGCCGCTCCGGCCGCATGCGGATGTCGAGCCAGCCCTGCCGTGCCGTGCCGCGGATGGTTTCGTCCAGGTCCAGTTCGCTCGCCGCGCCCTCCCTGGCGAAGCGGCGCAGGCGGCGCAGCGCCACCTTGATGTTGCGCGTGCCCAGTTCCTTGTCATTGTCCAGATTCTGGAACTCGCGCTTTTCCCACACCTTGATCGCGCGCTTGTGCCGGCTTTCCCCGCCGATCCGCACGCCTTCCGGGTTGTAGCCGCCATGGCCGAAGGGTGATGTGCCGCCGGTGCCGATCCACTTGCTGCCGCCCTGATGGCGTTCCTTCTGCTCCTCAAGCCGCTTCTTGAGCGTCTCCATGATCTCGTTCCAGGACCCCAGCGACTGGATCTTCTCCATTTCCTCAGGACTGAGATATTTTTCCGCGACCAGCCGCAGCCATTCTTCCGGTATGTCCGCTTTGACCTCTTCGCCGCCCAGAACGCCTTTGAACACGCGGGCGAAGACCTGATCAAAGCGGTCCAGCAGCCCTTCATCCTTCACATAGGTGGCGCGGGCGAGATAATAGAATTCCTCCGGCTTCCACGCGATCACGTCGCGGTCAAGCGCCTCCAGCAGGAGCAGATGCTCCTTGATCCCGGCAGGGATACCGGCGGTGCGGAGCGCGTCTAGGAAGTTGAGCATCATGACGCGGCCCTTGTCCGACAGGCGGAGGCAGGATGCAAGCATGGCCGGGAGGACACATTGTGTAAAAAATATTGCATTGCATCGTAAAGGCGGCACTATCCATCCAGTTAATGGGGACAACGTTCATTGGGTAACGATGATTTGCTGGTCGGGCTGGGGGAACGGTCTGGCGACCTCGCGTTGCAATGCAGCGAAACGGCAGGGTTCCTCGGTGAGCTGACCGTGCGCATCCGGGAAGACTCGGCCCGCCTGTCCCAACTGCAATCCACCATGGAAACGCTTGCGGCCAGCCAGAATGAAAGCGTCGCGGCGGCGCAGGAACTCGGCCTGACGGCACGGCGCGCCGGGCACATCATCGCCGACGGGCATGAAGCCGTCACGACCGCACTGACGGAACTCAGCGGCCTTGTCGAGCATGTGACGGGCCTTGAAGGCCATCTGCGCCAGTTCCTGGACGTGATCGAGGCCGTGGGCGGCATATCCGAACAGCTTGCGGGCATCGCGCGGCAGACCCGCCTGCTGGGCGTCAACGCCGCGATCGAAGCGGCGCGCGGGGGCGAAGCGACCCAGGGCTTTGCCGTCGTCGCGGAGGAAATCCGCCGCCTCGCCGGGCAGGCGGGCGATGCGGCCGCGACGGTCGGCGACAAGCTCGGCCAGCTCGACCGCGATGCCCGCAGCCTGATCAGCGGGGTGGAGGCGAACATCGTGCGCGGCCGTGGCGTCAGCACCCATATCGATATGTTGAGCGAGGCGGTGGTGGAGATCGCGTCCCTTGTCGCGCAATTTGGCGAACGGTCGGACGCGATCATGTCCTGCACCGATGCGGCCGACGCCGATGTCGCGGCGTTGCGTCAGGGCCTCGCGACCTTCAGCGGATCGGCGATCGAAAGCGCCTCTCGCGTGGAAACGGCGCGCGGACAGCTTGAAACGCTGGAAGGCATGGCCAACGACATGCTGAACGCTGCGGCCCATGCCGGGCGGCCCACCCGCAACAGCCGCTACATCGCCTTCGCGGAAGAGGGGGCGGAGGAGGTTCAGCGGCTGATCGCGCAGGCGCTGGAGACCGGGGAACTGACCGCCGCCGCCCTGTTCGACACGGAATACCGCCCCATTGCCGGGTCCGATCCCGCGCAATATGAAAATGGCTTCTGCGCCTTTGCCGACCGGGTGATTCAGCCGATCCTTGACCGCAGAACGGCGCAGGACGATGCGATCGTGGGGTGCTGCCTCATCGACATCAATGGCTATCTGCCCACCCATATCAGCGTGCGCAGCCTGCCGCAGCGGCCGGGCCAGCCCCGCTGGAACATCGAACATTCGCGCAACCGCCAGATTTTCATGGACAGCCAGACCCGCCGGGCGCTGAACGGAGAGGGCGACTTCTTCCTCTTCACCTACCGGCAGGATCTGGGCGAGGGGCGCTACCGGGCGCTGCGCAGCGTCTTCGTGCCGCTCAGCTTTCGCGGCAGGCGCTGGGGCCTTTACGAGGTCGGCTATCTGATCTGACGCGCGGGCCTGCCGCGATCAGTTCGCCTTGTCCTGCGCATGGCGCACCGTGACCTTGCCGTTGGCGGCATAATCGGCGGTGCTGCTGGCCTGTGCGATTTGCGGGTCCTTGCCGTTCAGCATGGCGGCAATCTGCTGCGCGCCGGGCAGCCGTGCGTAGGTGCCGTAGAAATCGGTGCGGCCAACCGAATGGATCGACAGCCGGTAACCCCGGCCGCTGGCCGTCCGGTCAAAGGCCAGCACTGTGCCCATGTCATCGGCCGGGATGATGACGGGGCCATCCTTGACGCCCTGCGCCTGCAACATCTCGTAGGAACCGTCCGCCGTTTCGATGCGGCTGCGAACGCACAGGGCCGCGCCGCCTTCCGGCTTCAACGCCAGATCGTCCGCGCCCGCCGCCCGTGCGGATGCGCTGTCGGCGCAATCGGCATAGCTCACCGCCCTGGTCGAATGGATCGACGCCGCATCGTCAAAGCGCAGGGAGGACAACATGCCGTCAAGCCCGGCCAGCACCTCGCGCTGGCGCTCCGCCGGGCCCGTCACGCGAATCTTCGCCAGCCAGCGGCCCGCATGCACGAAAGCCGCAGCCGTGGTCAGCGCGCCATCGGCCGCATCTTCATATACCGCCCTGATCGCTCCGCCATCGCGCCCGCCAACGCGCACCGTGTCATAGGCCGTGCGGCGCGTCTTCGCACCGAAACGGCTCATGATCGCCTTGTCGGTCATGTAGGCCGCCAGCGAAGCGTCGGCATAGCTTGGCAGATAGATGTAGAGCGTCGCCTGGATCGCGCCGTCCTGCGAGAGATATTGGGCATAATTGTCGATGCCGCTGCCGCCGTTGGACGCTTCCCCGCTCTTGGAGAGCGAAAGGCCGCCCGCCTGTTGAGGCGCGCTGATCCCCGCCGCGCCCGCGCGCAGCATATCGCCGGTGGCGGTCCACGCCTCCTGAACAGGCGCAGTTTCGTCCGCGCGCGCAGCGGCGGGCAGGGTCAAGGCCAGAACGGCCGAGATCATGGGCAATGCATGGAGTCGCACTGGCATCCTTCCTGATCCAGACCGTCTTCGCGCGGCCTTGAATGGAAAAGGCAGGATGACGCGGATTCAGCGCCACCGCAAGGGCTTGTCAGGATACCGGAGGAATTTGGGCCGGATAATGGGGCAGATCAGGATCGATATGCGCCCAATCGGGGGCCGTACTGGTCCAGATCACCGCTTGCGGGCCGATCAGCCCCGGATCGTCCAGCGCCCCGGCCCGGATGAACAGCAGATGCGGCCGCGATTCGGCAAGGCTGAACAGCGGGGTTCCGCATTGCGGGCAAAATCCGCGCCGCATCCTGTTGCCGCTGTCCGCCACGCTCTCATGCCAGCGGACCTCGCCCTGCGTTTCGACCTTGTCCGCCGGGAAGCAGACGTTGACGGTTCCCGTTCCGCCGCCCAGATATTGGCACAGGCGGCACCAGCACATGCGCGCCGCCATCGGTTCCGCATCGATGCTGATGCGGACCGCACCGCATAAGCAACCCGCTCCATGCGCCATCAGCCGTCTCCTATCTGCCCTGCCGCCGCGCCATGAAGGCCAGCCGCTCGAACATCATGATATCCTGCTCATTCTTCAACAGCGCGCCGTGCAGCGGCGGGATCGCTTTGGCTGGATCACGATCCTGCAACACCTCCAGCGGCATATCCTCGGCCAGGATCAGTTTCAGCCAGTCGAGCAATTCGCTGGTGGAAGGCTTTTTCTTGAGGCCCGGCACCTCGCGTATCTCGTAGAAAATCTCCAGCGCGCGGCTGACCAATATCTTCTGAATGCCGGGAAAGTGGACGTCGATGATCGCCTGCATCGTCTCGCGATCGGGAAATTTGATATAGTGGAAGAAGCAGCGGCGCAGGAAGGCGTCGGGCAGTTCCTTTTCATTGTTGGACGTGATGACGACAACCGGCCGCTCCTTCGCCGCGACGGTCTCACCCGTCTCATAGACGTGGAACGCCATGCGATCGAGTTCCTGCAACAGGTCATTGGGAAACTCGATGTCCGCCTTGTCGATCTCGTCGATCAGCAGCACGGGCAGGGTGGGGGAGGTGAAGGCCTCCCACAGCTTGCCCTTGCGGATATAATTGCTGATGTCATGGACGCGCGGATCGCCCAGCTGTCCATCGCGCAGGCGGGCCACGGCGTCATATTCATACAGGCCCTGATGCGCCTTGGTCGTGGACTTGACGTTCCATTCGATCAGCGGAGCGTTCAGCGCCTTGGCGATTTCCTGCGCCAGCACCGTCTTGCCCGTGCCCGGTTCGCCTTTCACCAGCAGGGGGCGGCGCAGCAGCACCGCTGCATTGACGGCGACCTTCAGATCATCGGTCGCGACATAATCTTCCGTACCTTCAAATCGCATCGGCTCGTCCGCTTTTCCTGTTCGCTACCGACCTAGGGAAAGCGGCTCGCGCCTGCAATGCGTTTGTCCCGGACCTCCTCTGGAATGGGCCGCGGGCCGTCTTCTGGCCCGTGCCCGGCCGGCGCTTGGCGCACGTCCGGCTCATGCCTCGGCTTAGGAACGATCGATGTTCAGGAGGCGGCTATCCGAGCCGAAAGCCCAGCGCAGCTAAAATGGTGGTTTTTCATGGCCCGGCGCGCATCCTGCTCTATTATGTGAGGACCGGAGGCGCGAAGAGCCGCCATTTGCAGGCTGCGAAACTGAATGCCCGTTGGTCCTGGTATGACGGGGCAGGCGGGGAGGGGAGGGTCAGCGCCTCTGCTGGCGGATTTCGGCCCGCGCCTGCAACAGGTCCCACAGGCCCCGCTGCTGCGCCAGCAACTGCCGCGCGCCGAACTGTATCGCCCGGTCCGCCGCGTCATTGCCGCCAATGGCGCGGGCGACGGCCAGCGTCTCCGCCCGGTCCGGCAGGTCGCAGGCATGCGGCTCCAACCCGACGCGGATCGCCGCCATGTCCAGCCCGTGACGCACGGCGCGCCAGTCGAGCACCAGCGCGATCGCCGCCCCCATGGCGCAGCCGCGCCGGTCGGACTGGGCGAGCATGTCCAGGGCATGGCGTTGCTGGCTGACCACGGTTTCGCAATCGCTCTGCCCGGCGGTACTTGGGGCCGGACCTGCCGCCACCGTCACCTGCGTCAGATAGGCCCGCTCCCGCGCAAAGGCTTCGGCTGACTGGACCAGCCAGGCGCGCGCCGCATTGTCGGCCGATCGCGTCGCGGCATGATCGATCACGCCCGGATGGCGGCCATGCAGCAGGCATAGATAATGCGCCGCATCCGCCAGGTCGGCGAGCGTCAGCACCGCGTCCCGCCCGATCCCCGACCGGACATTGGCGGCATGCGCATGGCCCGCGGTTCCGTCGGCTGCGACCAGCGCTTCCACGACCTGAGAAATGCCGCCCTGCGAATGGCGCGCTGCTGCTTGGCTCATTGAAATTTCCCTATGCGGCGCAACCCGTTGCCGCTGAACCGGAAAGATAGGATGACGGGGTAAAAGAGCCGTTTACGGGGCAAAAAAAGAGCGGCCCGGAAGCCGCCCTTTTCCTTCATTTCGCCGCGCCTGCGCCTCTATTGGTCGAGGAAGCTGCGCATCTTCCGGCTGCGGCTCGGATGCTTCAGCTTGCGCAGCGCCTTCGCCTCGATCTGGCGGATGCGCTCGCGCGTCACGCTGAACTGCTGGCCCACTTCCTCCAGCGTATGATCGGTGTTCATGCCGATGCCGAAGCGCATGCGCAGCACGCGTTCCTCGCGCGGCGTCAGCGAAGCCAGGACCCGCGTCACCGTTTCCTTGAGGTTCGCCTGGATCGCCGCATCCACCGGGATGATCGCATTCTTGTCCTCGATGAAGTCGCCCAGATGCGAATCCTCCTCGTCGCCGATCGGCGTTTCCAGGGAGATCGGCTCCTTGGCGATCTTCATCACCTTGCGCACCTTCTCCAGCGGCATGGACAGGCGCTCGGCCATTTCCTCCGGAGTCGGCTCACGGCCCTGCTCGTGCAGGAACTGGCGGGACGTGCGCACCAGCTTGTTGATCGTCTCGATCATGTGGACCGGGATACGGATGGTCCGCGCCTGATCCGCGATCGAACGCGTGATCGCCTGCCTGATCCACCAGGTCGCATAGGTCGAGAACTTGTAACCGCGCCGATACTCGAACTTATCGACCGCCTTCATCAGGCCGATATTGCCTTCCTGAATAAGATCAAGGAATTGCAGGCCACGGTTCGTATATTTTTTAGCGATGGAAATGACGAGGCGCAGGTTCGCCTCCACCATTTCCTTCTTCGCGATCCGCGCTTCGCGCTCGCCCTTCTGCACCATGTTGACGATGCGGCGGAACTCGCCCAGCGACATGCCGGTCGCCTGCGCGATCTCGCTCACCTCGGTGCGGATGCGCTCGACGGCGCGTCCCTCGGCGGCGGCGAAAGCAGCCCATTTCTTGTCGATGCCGGACACGCGATCCATCCAGCCGTCGTCCAGCTCATGGTTCACATAGCGGTCGAGGAAGTCCTTGCGGCTCACCTTGTGACGCTCGGCCAGGCGCAGCATCTGCCCGCCCAGCGCGGTCAGGCGCCGGTTATAGGCATAAAGCTGATCGACCAGATATTCGATCTTCTGCTGGTGGAACTGGACGCTTTCGACCTCGGCGGTCAGTTTCTCGCGCAGTTCCTGATATTCGTCCTCCGCCTTCTGGCTCAGCGCCTCGCCATTGGCCATCGCGGCCATGCGGGCTTCCTGCGCGCGGGAGAAGGTGCGGAAAATCTCGGTGATGGTCGCGAACTTCTCCAAAGCCATCGGCTTCAAAGTCTCTTCCATCTGGGCGAGGGAGAGGGTGTTGTCCTCCTCCTCATCCTCTTCCACCCGGCGGGCGCGGCGCTCGGTCAGATCATCCTCATCCTCGTCGGAATCGGCTGCCTCCTCCTCGGGCTCCTCCTCTTCCTTGAAGCTGGGGCCAGCGGTCTTCTCGCTGATTTCGCCGTCATCATCCTCGGCCCCTTCCTCCAGATTTTCAGGAGCCGGGTCCTTGGACAGCATCGCGTCGAGATCCAGTATCTCGCGCAGCTGCATCTCGCCATTGTTGAGCGCGGTCGACCATTCGATGATCGCGTTGAAGGTCGTCGGGCTTTCGCACAGGCCCAGGATCATCGTGTCGCGCCCGGCCTCGATCCGCTTGGCGATGGCGATTTCGCCCTCGCGGCTCAGCAGCTCGACCGCCCCCATCTCGCGCAGATACATGCGCACGGGGTCGTCGGTGCGATCGACCGTTTCCTTCTTCTTCTCGGTGACCAGCTTGGGGCCGCCATCGTCATCGGAACCGTCATCGGCCGAATCATCGTCGCTGTCGTCACGGCTGTCCTCGCCGTCCTCGCCAGCTTCCTCATTCTCGACGATGTTCACGCCCATCTCGTTGAGCGCGGCCATGATGTCCTCGATCTGCTCGGAGGACATCTGGTCCTGCGGCAGGGCATCGTTCAGCTCGTCATAGGTGATGTAGCCGCGCTTCTTCGCGCGCGCGATCAGCTTCTTGACCGACGCCTCGTTCAGATCAAGGAGCGGCGCATCGCCGGTATCCACATCCTCGCCCGCACCCTTGCCTGTCGCCTTGCTCGCCATTTATTCGCCTTAACTCCGCCGCCCCGGTGTCGGGACGATCAAATCACATAATATCTTCGGACTGCGCCAGTTCCGCCAAGCGCTGGTCGTGATCCATCTTCAACCGATGGATACGCTGCTGCTCGGCAAAGGTCTCCTCATTGAGGTCTTCCCTTGCTCGTCTGGTGGCTTCCGCCAGCGCCGTCTCTAACTCCGGTCCTTGCGCCATCACCCGGATAGCCTCCTCCAGATCGCGCGAAACGCGACTTGAATCGGTCTTCATCCTGTTGGGGGTGAATGTGAACGTGTCGGCCCGGAGCATTCCCTTCGCCATATTATACACTTCACCTTGGCCCAATATGGTAAGGAGGCCCTCTGTTTCAACTGTTTCTTGCGTGAAGGACGCGGCCACCATCGCGCGCAGCAGTCCGGCCAGCGCCGAATCGCCGATATGCAGCGCCGAAAGCATCTCCCGGTGCAGCGCGATCTGCTCTGGATGGCGCAGCAGGCTGGCCAGCACCGCGCGCAGCAGCCGCTGCTCCATGCCGCTCATCCCGATGGCCCGCGCCTCGCTGCCGACCGGGGGCAGGGGGGGCTTCCAATTGCCCCGCCGGTCCCGCTGCCAGCCCTGGCGAGCGCCGCCGCCCCGCTGGTGCCGGGGGGCGCCCCCCTGTTCAGGCCGCGCGAAGAACAGCGCATCATAACGCTGCCGGAAAATCTGCACATAATGCGCCCGCACATCGGGATGCGCGATGGCGCCGGTGATGGCGTTCAGCCGCTGCTTCAACGCCGCCCGCTGCTCCGGCGTGTCGAGCGGCGCGGCATTCTGCTCATGCTTCCACAGCCGCTCGACCAGCGGTTCCGCCGCGTCCAGCACCTGCTCCATCGCCGCAGGTCCCTCTGCCCGGATCAGGTCGTCGGGGTCCTGGCCCGCAGGCAGGGTCGCAAAGGCCAGGCTCATCCCCGGCCGCAACAACGGCAGCGCCCGCGCCGCCGCCCGGATCGCCGCCTTCTGCCCCGCCGCATCGCCATCGAAGCAGAGCACCGGCACATCCACCATCTTCCACAGCCGCTCGATCTGATGCTCGGTCAGCGCCGTGCCCAGCGGCGCGACCGCCTCGCCGAAACCGGCCTGGGCAAGGGCGATCACATCCATATAGCCCTCGACCACGATCACCCGCCCGCTCTGGCGGCTGGCGGGGGAGGCGCGATCGATATTGTAGAGCGTCCGCCCCTTGTCGAACAGCGGCGTATCCGGCGAATTCAGATATTTGGGCTCACCCTGGCCCAGGATGCGCCCGCCAAAAGCGATCACCCGCCCGCGAATATCCCGGATCGGCAGCATCAGCCGTCCCCGGAAACGGTCATAGCTCTCCCGCTCGCCATCAGGATCGATCAGCAACCCTGCCTCGATCAGCATCGCCTCGCCAAACTCCCCCAGCGCGCCTTTCAGCTTGCCCTTGGAGTCCGCCGAAAACCCAAAGCCGAAAGCCCGCTGCGTGGCCTCGCCAATCCCGCGCCGTTTCAGATACTCCCGCGCCTCGGCCCCTTCGATCCCGCCAAGCTGCTCCTCGAACAAGGCCTGCGCCGCCGCCATGACGTCATGCAGCCCCTTCGCCTTTTCCGCGCGCTTGGCCATGCGTGGATCGGGCGCGGGCACATCCATCCCCGCCGCCGCCGCCAGTTCCTTCACCGCCTCTATGAAGGGCAGGCCGCGCTGATCCGTCATCCACCGGATCGCATCCCCATGCGCCCCGCACCCGAAGCAATGGTAGAAGCCCTTCTCGTCATTGATGGTGAAGCTGGGCGTCTTCTCGTTATGAAAGGGGCAGCAGGCCTTATACTCGCGCCCCGCCTTCTGCACCTTCACCGTCCGCCCGATCAGCGTGGACAGCGACGTACGCATGCGCAGTTCGTCAAGGAAGGCGGGCGAGAGGCTCACTATTAAAGCCCCTCCCTTTCAAGGGAGGGGTCGGGGGAGGGCATGTCAACTCCCCGGTTTTCGTCCAGAGGCGGCTCACATTCCCCCCCTCCGTTCGTTTCGAGCGAAGTCGAGAAACCAGTCCCCGGCGATTCCGCCGAAGCCGGACGCTCCCGCGGCGGCCGGGCTAGAAACGACAGCAAAGGCCAGTTGCCGGAAATCATCGCTTCCTTCTTCGCGCGCGACCAGCCGCCAACGATCCGCTCAGCTTCCAGCGCTTCGATCCTCGAAGAAAATGCCTCGCTCCACATCAGCGTCACGGGCAGCCGCCTCCGCGTGAACTGGCTGCCTTGCCCCGATTGATGCTGGCCGATCCGATGCTCCAGATCGTCCGTGTGGCCGGTATAATAGCGCCCGTCGGAGCATTTCAGCATGTAGGTCCAGAACGCCATCCATACACTATGCGCAAAGCTTCGCCCATGTCGAGCGGTGACCCACCTCCGTTCGTTTCGAGCGCTCCTCCATCCGTTCGTTTCGAGCGCTCCTCCATCCGTTCGTTTCGAGCGAAGTCGAGAAACGGAAAGCGCGCGCATATCGTTTCTCGACTACGCTCGAAACGAACGGAGGTGGGAAAGAGCAAGAAAGGAGGGCAGGGGAACCCAAAACTCCCCCAATCGCCTCACCCCAAAGCCGCCTTAACCAGCCCACTGGCCTTGCTCATATCAATCACCGACCCATGCCGCTCTTTCAGCACCGCCATCACCTTGCCCATATCCTTGACGCTGCTTGCGCCCACCTCAGCCTTGATCCCCTCGATCGCAGCCCGCGTCTCATCCTCGCTCAACTGCTGCGGCAGGAAGCTCTCGATCACCCCAAGCTCCGCCTGCTCCTTCGCGGCCAGCTCATCACGCCCGCCGCTCTTGAACATCTCGATCGACTCGCGCCGCTGCTTCGCCATCTTCTGCAACACCTCGACGACGATGGTATCGTCATCAGGCACGCTCGAAGCCGTCCGCAATTCGATGTCCCGGTCCTTCAGCTTGGCGAGGATCAGCCGCACGGCGGCCAACCGTTCCTTGTCCCCGGCCTTCATGGCTTCGACCTGGGCGCTTTTTACCTTCTCGCGAATCATGGCGACACGAATCCTGTGCTACGGGAAAAGACCAGATATAATGCCAAAAGAGATTTTTAACAGCGGTTGACCGCAGGGCTTCACAGGCATAGGTGACCGGCCGTTTAACCCGCTGAAGACGGGTTCCCGCAAAAGCATGAAGGACACCGATACCATGGCTGATGCCAAGACCCTCACCGTGCCCAAAGGAGCGACAGGGGTATTGGTTTTCGCCGATGGCAGCGCGGTGTTTGGCCGCGGTTTCGGCGCGGTTGGCGATGCGGTGGGCGAACTCTGCTTCAACACCGCCATGACCGGCTATCAGGAAGTGATGACCGACCCCAGCTATGCCGGGCAGATCGTCACCTTCACCTTTCCCCATATTGGCAATGTCGGCACCAACCTTGACGACGTGGAGGCGGACAATCCCTTCGCCCTCGGCTGCGTCGTTCGCCAGGACGTCACCGAGCCAAGCAACTTCCGCAATGTCGAGCCTTTCGACCAGTGGATGAAGGAAAACGGCCGCATCGGCCTCTCCGGCGTCGACACGCGCGCGCTCACCCGCATGATCCGGTTGAAGGGCGCGCCCAATGTCGTGATCGCCCACGATCCTGAGGGCCGTTTCGATATCGCCGCCCTCGCCGACAAAGCGGCCAACTGGCCCGGCCTTGAAGGCATGGACCTCGCCATCGAAGTGACCGGCAAGGAAAGCCGCCTCTGGAAAGACGGCGTCTGGAAGCTTGGCGATGGCTATGGCCTCGATGAAACTGAAACCCCGTTCGTTTCGAGCGAAGTCGAGAAACCACGCCCCCACGTCGTCGCGATCGACTATGGCGCGAAGAACAACATCTTCCGCAACCTCGTAAAGGCGGGCGCGCGCGTCACCGTACTCCCCGCCACCGCCACCTATGATCAGGTGATGGAGCAGAAGCCGGACGGCCTCTTCCTCTCCAACGGCCCCGGCGACCCTGCCGCGACCGGCGAATATGCCGTGCCGGTCATCAGGCAGGCGCTGGACGCGGACCTGCCCGTCTTTGGCATCTGCCTCGGCCACCAGATGCTCGCCCTCGCGGCAGGTGCCAAGACGGTGAAGATGCACCAGGGCCATCGCGGCGCCAATCACCCGGTCAAGCGGCTGGAGGATGGCCTTGTCGAAATCACCTCGATGAACCACGGCTTCGCTGTGGATAGCGACACGCTCCCCGCCAACGTGAAGCCGACCCATGTGTCGCTCTTTGACGGTAGCAACTGCGGGATAGAACTTACTGATAAGAAAGCGTTTTCTGTTCAGTACCACCCGGAAGCCTCACCCGGCCCGCAGGATAGCTTCTACCTTTTCAAGCGCTTCGTCGACAGCCTCTCGAAGTGACTTTCAAAAACCCGTTCAGCCTTCGAGTTCATTCTTTAGTTAGAGAGCAATAATGCCCAAACGCACCGACATCTCCTCCATCCTCATCATCGGCGCCGGCCCGATCATCATCGGCCAGGCGTGCGAGTTCGACTATTCGGGCACCCAGGCGGTGAAGGCGCTCAAGGAAGAGGGCTATCGCATCATTCTCGTGAATTCCAACCCGGCCACCATCATGACCGACCCGGAATTTGCCGACGCCACCTATGTCGAACCGATCACGCCCGAAATCGTGGCGAAGATCATCGAAAAGGAACGGCCTGACGCGGTGCTGCCCACCATGGGCGGCCAGACGGCGCTCAACACCGCGCTCGCCCTGTTCAATGACGGCACGCTGGAGAAGTTCGGGGTCAAGATGATCGGCGCCGACGCCGAAGCCATCGACAAGGCTGAGGATCGCCTGAAGTTCCGCGATGCGATGGACAAGATCGGTCTTGAGTCAGCTCGCTCGCGCATCGCCCACACGATGGAAGAAGCGCTGGAGGCTCTGGAGTTCACCGGCTTGCCCTCCATCATCCGCCCCAGTTTCACGCTCGGCGGCACCGGCGGCGGCGTCGCCTATAACAAGGAAGAATTCAAGCGGATCGTCGCCGAAGGGCTCGACGCTTCCCCCACGACCGAAGTGCTGATCGAGGAATCGCTGCTCGGCTGGAAAGAATATGAGATGGAGGTCGTGCGCGATCGCAACGACAACGCCATCATCATCTGCTCGATCGAAAATGTCGATCCGATGGGCGTCCACACCGGCGACTCCATCACCGTCGCGCCCGCGCTGACGCTGACCGACAAGGAATATCAGATCATGCGCAACGCGAGCATCGCGGTGCTGCGTGAGATCGGCGTGGAAACGGGCGGCTCCAATGTCCAGTTCGCGGTCAATCCGAAGGACGGCCGCCTGATCGTGATCGAGATGAACCCGCGCGTCAGCCGCTCCTCGGCGCTGGCGTCGAAGGCGACCGGCTTCCCGATCGCCAAGGTCGCGGCGAAACTCGCCGTCGGCTACACGCTGGACGAGATAGAGAACGACATCACGGGTGCGACTCCGGCCAGCTTCGAACCGACCATCGACTATGTCGTGACGAAGATCCCCCGTTTCGCCTTTGAAAAGTTCAAGGGCTCCGAACCGTTGCTCGGCACCGCCATGAAATCGGTGGGCGAGGTGATGGCGATCGGCCGCAACATCCATGAATCCATGCAGAAGGCGCTGCGTGGCCTAGAAACGGGCCTGTGCGGCTTCAACAACGTCACCCATCTGGAAGGCGCGTCGCGGGATGATATCGTTGCGGCGCTGTCCCAGCCGACGCCCGACCGGCTGCTCGTCGCCGCACAGGCGCTGCGCGAAGGGCTGACCGTCTCGGAAATCCATAACATCGCCAAGTTCGACCCCTGGTTCCTGGAGCGGATCAAGGAGATTGTGGACGCCGAAGCGGAGGTGCTGGAAAACGGCCTGCCGCAGGATGCCGATGGCATGCGGCGGCTCAAGTCCATGGGCTTTTCGGATCAGCGCCTTGCCTGGCTGGCGCTCAAGTCCGCCAACCTGCGCGGCATGGAACGGGGCATCGCGCGCGGTTCCGGCCTGATCCACGAAGCGGTCAAGGCAATGACCGGCGGCGTCACCGAAGCCGAAGTGCGCGCGCTGCGCCACAAGCTGGGCGTACGCCCCGTCTTCAAGCGCATCGATACTTGCGCGGCCGAGTTCGAGGCGAAGACGCCCTATATGTATTCGACCTATGAAGCCCCGCTCTTTGGCGAGGCGGAGAATGAGGCGCAGCCCAGCGACCGGAAAAAGGTCGTCATCCTGGGCGGCGGACCCAACCGCATCGGGCAGGGAATCGAGTTCGACTATTGCTGCGTCCACGCCTGCTTCGCGCTCAGCGAGGCGGGCTATGAGACCATCATGGTCAACTGTAACCCGGAGACCGTGTCCACCGACTATGACACGTCCGACCGCCTCTATTTCGAGCCGCTGACCGCAGAGGACGTGCTGGAAATCCTGAGCGTCGAAATGTCGAACGGCACGCTTGCGGGCGTCATCGTCCAGTTTGGCGGCCAGACTCCGCTCAAGCTGGCGCAGGCGCTGGAGGATGCGGGCATCCCGATCCTTGGCACTTCGCCCGACGCCATCGACCTTGCCGAAGACCGCGAACGGTTTGCCGCGCTGATCGACAAGCTCAAGCTCAAGCAGCCCGCCAACGGCATCGCCCGCAGCCGGGAGGAAGCGATCGCCGTCGCCAACCGGATCGGCTATCCCGTCCTCATGCGCCCATCCTATGTCCTGGGCGGCCGCGCCATGGAGATCGTCGATGGTCAGGCCCAACTGGAGGAATATATCGCCACCGCCGTTCAGGTGTCGGGCGACTCCCCCGTCCTGATCGACCAATATTTGCGCGACGCGACCGAGGTGGACGTGGACGCGCTCTGCGATGGCGACGATGTGGTGGTGGCTGGCGTGCTCCAGCATATTGAGGAAGCGGGCGTTCACTCCGGCGACTCCGCCTGCTCGCTGCCGCCCTACAGCCTGTCGGACGAGGTGATCGCGGAAATTGAGCGTCAGGCCGATGTCCTTGCCCGTGCGCTCTCCGTGCGCGGCCTCATGAACATCCAGTTCGCGGTCAAGGATGGAACGGTCTACCTCATCGAGGTCAATCCGCGCGCCAGCCGCACTGTGCCCTTCGTCGCCAAGGCGATCGGCACGCCGATCGCCAAAATCGCCAGCCGGGTCATGGCGGGCGAGAAGCTGAAAGACCTGCCGAAGATCGACCGCAACGCGATCAGCCATATCGCGGTCAAGGAAGCCGTCTTTCCCTTCGCGCGCTTCCCCGGCGTCGACCCGGTCCTCTCGCCAGAAATGAAAAGCACCGGCGAAGTCATGGGCATCGACAGCGATTTCGCGACCGCCTTCGCCAAGTCGCAGCTCGGCGGCGGCACCATGCTGCCGACCAGCGGCACGGTGTTCGTGTCGGTCAAGGATAGCGACAAGCCCGTCATCCTGCCCGCGGTGCAGAAGATGGCGGCGCTCGGCTTCACCATCATCGCGACCGGCGGCACCGCCCGCTATCTGGAAGAACAGGGCATCGAAGTGCAGCCGGTGAACAAAGTGGCTGAAGGCCGCCCGCATATCGTGGACAAGATCACCGATGGCGACGTCGACCTGATCTTCAACACGACGGAAGGGTGGCAGTCGCTCAAGGACAGCAAGGCGATCCGCACGAGCGCGCTGCGCGCCAAGGTGGCGAGCTTCACCACGGCGGCCGCCAGCCTTGCTGCGGCGGACGCGATCGAGGCGCTGCGCGGCCATGCCCTTGAAGTGCGTTCCCTACAGTCCTATTATCCAAAGCCGCAAGCCTGACCCCCTGCATCAGGAACCATGCTGCGGGCGGCCTCGACGAAGGGGCCGCCAAAGGGAAGTTTTGACAAAGGATCTTCGATAATGGCGACCGTCGAAAAGATGCCGATGCTGCAGGCGGGCTATGACAAGCTGACTGCGCAGCTCCGCGAACTCAAGGCCGAACGGCCCTTGATCGTGGACGCCATCGAAGAAGCGCGCGCTCATGGCGACCTGTCGGAAAATGCCGAATATCATGCCGCGAAGGAACGGCAGGGTCAGGTCGAAGCGACCATAGCCGATCTGGAAGACAAGCTGTCGCGCGCGCAGATCATCGATCCGGCCACCCTGTCGGGTGACAAGGTGATCTTCGGCGCGACCGTCACCTTGCTCGATGAGGATGACAAGCCGGTGAAATATCAGATTGTGGGTCAGGCCGAAGCCGACGCGAAGCTGGGCATGATCAGCTACAACAGTCCGCTCGGACGGGCGTTGATCGGGCGTCAGGTCGGCGAAGAGGTCGAAGTCTCCGTTCCATCGGGTGACAAATTCTACCTGGTCGACAAGATCGAATTCATCTGAGCGAAGTGAAACTGCCCGTAGGCCGCATGACCAGTTCGATCGCGGCGATCACCTTTGCCGCGTTCGTGATCCTGTTGCTGACCGGGCAGATCGACAATGCTGCCCTGCTCGGCGGCTTCATCCCCGCGCGCATAGCCGATCCCGGCCTGTTCGATGGCGTGCTGGCGGTGCCCGAATGGCTGACGCCGCTCAGTTGTACGCTGATTCATGCGGGCTGGCTGCATCTGGGCTTCAATCTGCTGATGCTGGTTTTTTGCGGGCGGCAGGTGGAGCAGGTGCTTCATAAGGGCGCCTTCCTGGTCCTGTACGTGGCTGGCGCCTATGCCGCCTGCGCATTGCAATGGGCCATTCAGCCTGCCTCCGCCAACCCGATGGTGGGGGCGAGCGGCGCGATTTCCGCTGTCATTGCCACTTATGCGCTGCTCTACAGCCAGCAGCCCATTCGCCGGATGGGGCCCTTTTCCGCCAATGTCCTGCGAGTGCTCTGGCTTGCGGCCGGGTGGATCGTCATTCAATTGATGATCGGCGTGGCGACCGCAGGCGGTATGGGCGACCTGGGGCAGATCGCCGTTGCCGCGCATATCGGCGGCTTCCTCGCTGGCCTGCTGCTAACCCGGCCGCTGCTATGGTGGCGATTTCGAAAGGGGCCGCGTTCGCTGGTATGACGGCCACGGCCCAATGGTTTATGCGCCTTGTGGAAGATCGGGCTCCAGCAGCCGGTGCAGATGGACGATCACATAGCGCATCTCGGCATCGTCGACGGTCCGCTGCGCTGCTCCCCGCCATGCATTTTCCGCAGACGCATAGTCGGGAAAGACGCCCACTATGTCGATCGAACCAAGATCTTCAAACTCAAGGGTTTGAGGGTCCTTGACGCGCCCGCCCATGACCAGGTGGAGTTTGCTCATATGTTTCGTAATCTCCCTTGGAAGCTGCGGGCAACCTAGCAGCCGGGCCGCCCGCATCCAAGAGGAGGATTGAAGCGATCAGCGTTTCGGCAGGCGCGCTTTCAGCACTTCGCTTGCCGCGTCGATCTTGCTGCTGACCAGAGCGACAAGATCGTCGGCCATTCGCGATGCCGTGCCGGTGATGTCAGCCGACGCGGCGGTTTCGCGCGCGGATGCTGCGGCATGGTTTGCGCTTTCGCGGGCCTGGTGCAGCGCGTCGCTGGCGCTGGCCTTGACATTCTCCGCTCCCTCCGCAGCAGCGGCACGCGCCGCGATTGCGGCTTCCACCACCTTGCTGCCCGCCGTGGTCGCAAGAGCGGGCAAGGCCTTGAGCGCAGCGCGGCTCTTGGGGAACATCCATGCGATGACAGCGCCAGCGGCGACCGCTCCGGCAACTGCGGCGATGGGATGCTCCTGCACGATTTCATTGGCGCGCGTCGCGATCCGCTGGGTGCGGTCCTTGGCCTCGCTATAGGCGTCTCCGGCGCGTTCGCGGCCGCTGTGGATCAGGTCGCTGGCATTGTCGCGCGCCTTTTCAGTCGTGTCGCGCAACTTGCCCGTCGCCGTTCCTGCAATGTCGTTCGCGGCATCGCGAACGCGGGTGATCTGAGCGCGGATATCAGCCATCATCATTCTCCGATTGATCCGGTGTGCGATTGGAAAGGCGAACGTATGTCCGCCGGAAAAGTGCCGCCAGGGGGCGGCGGAACAGATACAGGACGAACGCCCCGGCGCCCGCGGCGGTGGCGACCGGATGCTCATTGGCCTTCGCCATTGCCTGCGCGCTCGCATTGTGCAGGCTTTCGCCCGCCTTCTGCTTTACGTCCTGCTTGATCCGGGCAGGCGAAACGCGCGCCTTCGCCTCCGCCGCGCTGGACAGGAAGGCGGCCTTCTTCCGCTCCGCTTCGGCTGTCGCCAGCCGGTATCTCTCCTCTGCCGTCATGACCGCAGCGCCTTTCTCATGCGCGTGATCCGCGACTTGGCTATCAGCAGCAGCGCCAGCGCAATGATCAGCGATCCGCCGAAGACCGCAGCCGTCGCCCAGCCGGGCCCGATATGCGGAGCGAGTGTCATGATCAGCCCCACCAGCAGGGCGATCAGCGCCGAAAGGACCAGCAGGAACCCGGCCGTGCCGAAGATCGCCGCATCCCTGACGCCTGATCCAGCGATGCCTGCACGCAGCTTCTGCCGCTCGATTTCCGCATCGGCATAGGCGCGCCCATCGGAATAAAGGCGTGCGAACGCCGCGCGGACGGTGTCGCCTTCTGCTTCCGTATCCGGTTCCGGCACTAGGCTAGAATCTTCAGTCAAACGCCCCTCCGCCCCGGCCCGGGGTCTGTTTTGATCGGCATGGATTACCGGCTTAGGCCTTGTCCTCGCCCGACCCCTTCGCAAGCCGCATGAGGACGAAGCCGACCACCGCCGCCGCGCCGATTGCCACCGCAGGACTTTTGCGCACGAAATCGCGCGCTTCGGCCATCAACTGATCGACATCCTTGCTGTCCAGCTTGTCGGCGGCGCCCGCCACCGTCTCGGCCGCCTGCCGCGCATAATCGCCATATTGCGGCCCCAGCTTGGCGTCGACGGTCCCGGCCGTGTCGGAAATCAGCTTGGCGAGGCTCTGCATCGCCGAACCCGTCTTGTCCTTCGCCACGCCCGCAGCGGATATCGCGGTCTTCGCCGCCTGATCCTTCAGCGGATCGATATGCGCCTTCCAATCGACCGCGTTCAGCTTGTCGGCAGCCGCGCGCGCGGCCTTTTCGGCCTGTGCCTTGATGGGAGCGATCTGGGAGGAAAGGCCCTGCGAGACCGAGGGGTCGCTTGATGCCTTCGCCGTGGCAGCAGTCTTCACCGGCGCCGCTGGCTTCGGCGTTACGCTCGTGCCGCTTGCTGGCTTGGGGTTAGCAGCTTTCCTGGCGCGCTTTGCGGGCGGGGTTTCCGGTGTGTCGGCCATCGTCCTATGTCTCCTCAAATTTGGTGGGGTCGCGATGCGGGCGAGTGGATACCCGTCCAAATGCTTCGCGGCGTGCCACAGTTCCGTTGCCGTTACTATTTTGAGCATCGGCATTTTTCGAGTCCTTGCAAGCCCTTCGGATTGCCATCGGGCAAGGTGCTGGCTAAGCGGTGCCGCATGCAGGCCTAACACGCTATTCCAGGGAGCGACCATGACCGCCATTCTTGATATCCACGCTCGTCAGATCCTCGACAGTCGCGGTAACCCCACTGTCGAAGTCGATGTCATGCTGGAAGATGGCAGCTTCGGCCGCGCGGCCGTACCCTCCGGCGCGTCAACCGGCGCCTATGAGGCGGTGGAAAAGCGCGACGGCGATGCCAGCAAATATCTGGGCAAGGGCGTGCTTGCCGCCGTGGCGGCCGTGAATGACGAAATCGCCGGACAACTGATCGGCCTCGACGCCGAGGATCAGGCCGAAGTCGACGCCGCGATGATCTCGCTCGACGGGACGGAGAATAAGGGCCGGCTTGGCGCGAACGCCATTCTGGGCGTCAGCCTGGCCACGGCAAAGGCTGCGGCCGATGCGCGTGGTCTGCCTCTCTACCGCTATGTTGGCGGCGTGTCGGCTCATGTCCTGCCGGTGCCGATGATGAACATCATCAACGGCGGCGAGCATGCCGACAACCCCATCGACTTCCAAGAATTCATGATCATGCCGGTCGGCGCGGAAAGCCTGGCCGATGCGGTCCGCGTGGGCGCGGAAATCTTCCACACCCTCAAGAAAGGTCTGCATGACAAGGGGCTGGCGACCGCCGTCGGCGATGAAGGCGGATTTGCGCCGAACCTGTCTTCGACCACTGATGCGCTGGATTTCATCCTCGCCTCGATCGAGAAGGCGGGATACAAGCCCGGCGATGACGTCATGCTGGCGCTCGACTGCGCCTCGACCGAGTTCTTCAAGAACGGCAAATATGAGATGGTGGGCGAGGGCAAGAGCCTGACTTCCGCCGAAATGGCCGATTATCTGGCCGATCTCGTCGCCCGCTATCCGATCAAGTCGATCGAAGACGGCATGGCCGAAGATGATTTCGACGGCTGGAAGATCCTGACTGACAAGATCGGCGGCAAGTGCCAGCTGGTGGGCGACGACCTGTTCGTCACCAACCCCAAGCGGCTGGAAATGGGCATCGGCAAGGGGCTTGCCAATTCCCTGCTGGTGAAGGTGAACCAGATCGGTTCTTTGACGGAAACGCTGGCGGCGGTCGATATGGCGCACCGCGCGCGCTACACTGCTGTCATGTCGCACCGCTCGGGCGAGACGGAGGATGCGACGATCGCAGACCTCGCTGTTGCAACCAACTGCGGCCAGATCAAGACCGGCTCACTCGCGCGTTCGGACCGGCTCGCCAAATATAATCAGCTGATCCGCATCGAAGAGGAGTTGGGGGACGTCGCCGTTTATGCTGGCCGTTCCATCTTCCGCTAAGTTCTTGCGACGAACCGGCCGCAGGTGAACAAGATTTCACTTGCGGCTGACCTCCGGCTGTGATTCAACTTGTCCATGGCGCATATCGCTAAACTTCGCATGTTGTTGTTTTCGGCTATTGGGCCGGCGATTGCGATGCTTCTTCTGCTGTTCTTCGCTGGTTATGTCGTGCTCGGTTCCAACGGGGTGCTGGCATGGGGTGATTACACGCGGCAGTTGCACCATGCCAAGGCGGAGTTGAAGCAGGTTGAGGCGCACAGGAATGAACTGCGCAATCGTGTCGACCTGCTCAATCCGCGCAGGGTTGACCCAGACCTCAGTGATGAGTTGATCCGGCGCCAGTTGGGCGTCATCCATCATGACGAAGTCGTTGTTCCGCTGAACTGACCTGAGGGGCGGCGGACGCCTTTTTCCGGCTCCTTAACGTTGCAATCGGCGGACTTCTGCCGCTATACGGGCGTTCCTTCCATCCCTGTCCACGCAAAAGGATAAGAACCTTGGCGAAACCAACGACGCCGCGTCCTTCGCGCGCCAAAGCAAAGGCCCCCAGCCCTGCAAGCGCCGACCATAACCGGCCTCGCCCTGAAGCGCCCACTGATTACAAGGCGTCCAAGGAAGAGTTGATGGAATTTTACCGGCAGATGGTTCTCATTCGCCGGTTTGAGGAAAAGGCGGGCCAGCTTTATGGGCTGGGGCTGATTGGCGGATTTTGCCACCTTTATATTGGGCAGGAAGCTGTTGCCGTTGGCATCCAGTCGGCGCTTGAGCCTGGCAAGGACAGCGTGATTACCGGCTATCGCGATCACGGCCACATGCTTGCTTACGGCATCGATCCCAAGCTGATCATGGCGGAATTGACCGGGCGTGAAGCCGGTATTTCGAGGGGCAAGGGCGGTTCGATGCATATGTTCAGCGTCGAACATAAATTTTTCGGCGGTCACGGCATCGTCGGCGCTCAGGTGTCGTTGGGGACGGGGCTTGGCTTTGCGCACAAATACAGGGGCGATGGCGGCGTGTGCGTCGCTTATTTCGGCGATGGCGCGGCGAACCAGGGCCAGGTGTATGAGAGCTTCAACATGGCTGAGCTTTGGAAGCTGCCGATCATCTTCGTGATCGAGAATAACCAATATGCCATGGGAACCAGCGTCAATCGCTCCTCGGCCGAGGACCAGCTCTACCGGCGCGGCGAAAGCTTCCGTATTCCGGGCTTGCAGGTCGACGGCATGGACGTTCTGGCCGTGCGCGGCGCGACCGAAGAGGCGCTGAAATGGGTGCAGGACGGTAATGGCCCCATCCTGCTGGAAATGAAGACCTATCGCTATCGCGGCCACTCCATGTCCGACCCGGCCAAATACCGCTCGCGCGAAGAAGTGCAGGCGATGCGCGAAAAGTCGGATCCCATCGAAGGCGCCAAAAAATATCTGGCCGAGATGGGCGTCAGCGAGGACGAGTTGAAGAAGATCGATCAGGATATCCGCAAGATCGTGAGCGACGCTGCGGACTTCGCTGAAACATCCCCCGAGCCGGAGCTGTCCGAACTTTATACTGACGTGCTGGTGGAGCAGTATTAATGGGTATCGAAATCAAGATGCCGGCGCTTTCGCCGACCATGGAGGAAGGCACGCTCGCCAAATGGCTGGTGAAGGAAGGCGATGAAGTGCGGTCCGGCGACATATTGGCCGAGATCGAAACGGACAAGGCCACGATGGAGTTCGAGGCTGTCGATGAAGGCAAGATCGGAGCAATCGTTGTGCCCGAAGGCACCGAAGGCGTGAAGGTCGGCACCGTCATCGCTACCATGGCCGGAGAAGGCGATAAGACAGCGGCGGCAGCCCCCAAGGCCGAAGAGAGCGCGCCTCCTGCCAAGCCCGAAGCTGCGCCGGAAGCGCCCAAGAAGGCTGAAAGCGGCACGTCCAAACTGGGCTCTGAAACAAAGGCCAGCATCGCCGACCCGGACCTGCCCGAAGGCACGGAGATGGTGAAGACCACCGTTCGCGAAGCCCTTCGCGATGCCATGGCGGAAGAAATGCGCCGCGACGAGCGTGTCTTCGTGATGGGCGAGGAGGTCGCCGAGTATCAGGGCGCCTATAAGGTCACGCAGGGACTGCTGGAGGAATTCGGGGCAAAGCGCGTCATCGACACGCCGATCACCGAACATGGCTTTGCGGGCGTCGGCGCTGGCGCTGCGATGGGCGGGCTGCGTCCGGTCATCGAGTTCATGACGTTCAACTTCGCCATGCAGGCGATTGATCACATCATCAATTCGGCGGCCAAGACCAACTATATGTCAGGCGGCCAGATGCGCTGCCCGATCGTGTTCCGTGGCCCAAACGGCGCCGCCAGCCGCGTAGCCGCTCAGCACAGCCAGAATTACGGACCATGGTATGCGGCGGTCCCTGGCCTGATCGTCATCGCACCCTATGACGCGGCGGATGCGAAGGGACTGCTCAAGGCGGCGATCCGGTCCGAGGACCCGGTCGTGTTCCTGGAAAATGAGCTTGTCTACGGCCGCAGCTTCGATGTTCCTAAGGTCGATGACTATGTGCTGCCGATCGGCAAGGCCCGCATCGTCCGCGAAGGCAAGGATGTGACGCTGGTCAGCTACTCGATCGGCGTCGGCGTCGCGCTCGACGCCGCCGAAACGCTTGCGGGGGAGGGCATCGATGCCGAAGTCATCGACCTGCGCACCCTGCGCCCGCTCGATACCGCCACGGTGCTGCAAAGCCTGAAAAAGACCAACCGGCTTGTGGTTGTCGAGGAAGGCTGGCCCGTCTGCTCCATCTCATCGGAAATCGCGGCGGTGGTCATGGAGCAAGGCTTCGACGATCTCGACGCCCCGGTCCTGCGCGTGACCAACGAAGATGTCCCGCTCCCATATGCGGCCAATCTGGAAAAGGCCGCCCTGATCGATGCAGATCGGGTCGTCACTGCAGCGAAGAAGGTGTGCTATAAAGGTTAAGCGTATGAATCAAAGCCCCTCCTGATCGGGAGGGGTCATTTGCTAGCCTGCTCATGTGGCGGTATATTGGGCGCAAAGCGATCGCGTTGCATTTTCGGCATTGTAAATCCCGCTGGTTCCGCCTGTATAATCGCGATTGTCACGTACAGTGAGCGCCGCGCTATCATTTATTGTCTGATTGATGCTCGGCAGAAATTGCAGGCTGACCAGCGGTTGATAGGTATAGCTGATTTCCACAAACATTACCGCTCCTTTAGATGGAGGAGTGACCAAGTGGTTTTTGACCGTGATGCCATCTATGTCGCCGGTGACGGGAAGGTTCAGGTTGGTCGTGTTGGTGGCAGTGTAATAGCTGGACGTCACTTGTTGCATTCCTCGGCAGCGCTGCCATTTAACCACGAATTTGTTTTCCGTTGCCGACGGTTGTAGGCTGGCCAAAATGACGCGGCCGTTCTGGAACAGATTGAGCCGCCCTGATTGCAGACCTGCGCCTGTCAGAAGATCGTTGATCTGCGTTTCGCTAATCGTTTTGGCGTTCATGGAGCCCGATCCGATGCGGGAGGCGTTATCTGCCACCAGCAGTGCAAGTTGGCTGATCCGCATTTTTGTCGTCGTATAGTTCGCCAATTCTGCCCCCGCCATTGTCACGGTGATGACAAAAGGAAGGCAAATGGCGAATTCGACCATTGCCATGCCGCACGTATTCTGCCGGAGGCAACACAGCTGACGCGCCATAAGTCTAACCACGGGAGGCAAATATCTCGCGCTCATAAGCAGTTCCCTTTCGCGATAGCTTTTTGCTCGCCATAGGGCTGGTTTACCAGAACGGTGCTTGCATTCATCGTGACGTTGGCCGGTAGTCCCGCAAGGGTCGCCATCGGGAAAAGGCGCGGGTAGGAGATGTCGGCTGAAAGCAAGATTGTATCCTTCGCTCCGCCCGCACTGTTTTGGCCGTTATCTACATCCCATGACTTGCTGTTGTTAAGATCGTCATAAGGTTCGCCGGCATCGCAGGTGCCGTTATGGTTCGTATCGGTAAATGGTTCCTTAGAACGGTTGGCGGCTCTCCCATAATCGCGGAAGGCCGTACGAGTGATCTTTACAGTAGCATTATTGGCCAAATTCTTGATCTGTTGTTCGACTGCACCGTCTATCAAGGTGCGCTGCGTTGCCTCCGACGCGCTTTCCAGTGTGCTGTCGCGAGCAGCTTTTTGCAATGCTCCTTGCAAGACACTCTGCATATAAAGCGAATGTCCCAGATCCAGCACGCCCATCAGAAGAAGGCAGAAGACCGGCGCCACTAGTCCGAATTCTACGATCGTCGCGCCTTGATCTTGCCTGCACAGGCAATGAAGATGTCCCTTCATTGCGTCAACCTCAATTGTGAAATGTTATCGGCAATGTCCTGAAAGTTGCTGATCAGGGTGGCGGAGTCCGCTGCTGTAAAAGCGTGATGGTCATCTGACGCGCAATTTTTCAGCCGCGCAGCAGTGTCCTTAACGTTCTGGGAGGAACTAGTCGTGACTTTCACGCCGAAGTAAATCGTCCACACGGTAAAACCTTTGTTTTTTATCGCCGTGCAAAGAGCCGAGAAGCGGGCGTTGACCTGCGCGTTAGTATCATTGCTCGACGGTGCAGACGACAAAGAGGTTTGTCGACGGTCCCACCAGGGCACTCCGTAGGCGTTGTAATTTGTAACCGCCGTCTGAGTATCACCGTCTGTCATAAAAACGATATGTCGTTCGATCTGCCCGCCTGTAGAGGTTGCTGCATTCTCCTGCGCGAAAATACCTGTGGGCGATGCAAGGCGCGCGCCCCACAGCAGGCCGATGTCATGATAGGTGTTCCCGGTCGGCGAAAGGGAATTTACATAGGCCTCAAAAGTTTCCGTATTCGCTGCCGAAGGCCAAACCTGCAATTTTCTAGCCTCAGCGGGGCAAGAGGAACTTATATTGCGAGAAAGATCGCCGGTTGTCACAGCATCATAGGAATTGCTCCCGTTTTCGCTTACGCGTCCCCACACGGCATTAGGCAGTAACGGTCCCCATTGCGTTGTGCTATCGCCTGTGTAGGGGACCATGTCGATGTCGAGATCCTTTGCACCCGACGGAATCGGATCGTAAGTTGAAGCCCGTACCGTTGGTCGCTCCTCGATACATCCATCCCAACTGACACTAACATTCGCATTATCGGCATCGAGCGGTAATGTGACAGATGAATTCCAAGCGTTGCCTCCTCCCTTCAATCCACTGACATTCAGGCTAATAGGCTTATAGGTGTAAACAGCGCCGTATGTCCGCTTTTCGTACCAGCATTTTTGATTGCCATTGCCACTCACCTTGTTCCGATATTGCTCGGTATTGGTGTCGTTGATCAATGAGCAGCTTATATCAGCTGATCCTGACCGCCAATAGCTCCAGTCCTGTCCGGCGTAGACGCGGCTTTGATATGTCCAATTGTCCGCTATCCAGTCGTTCTTCAACAGTCTGCCTACATTGACGTTGACGCTATATGGTACAAAACCAAAGCGTATCTGCGCTGTAGAACTATTTTTGCCTGTCGGCGTTGACCCACAGTCTGCGCTAGTGTTTATTTTTGCAAGTGCTTCGTAGAAGCACTTTACTGCCTTCTTTAGGCCTTCAATCTTAGTGAGGCTGTCGTTATTGTTAGCTTTGGAAGCCATAGACCCTGTGACGTCGAGCACGAACATGACGTCTGTATTGGGAATTCGCATTTCTGCTTCACAGGTGGTTTGCAAGACCTTGGATGACTGGCCCAAGGCACGCATGACTGTCATAGGCACTGTGACCGATGCTGTTCCGGTGACTTTCCTGTTGTTTTCGGCAAAGCTTCGGGTCGTGCCGGTGGTGCCATACGGATCTGTGCCAAAATTGGCATCGAACAATTGAAGGGCGACCTGATTGGCCTTGCCATTGTCTGCCGACCATGCACCCGGACCCATCTGTTTCCGGCCTGCGAGCGCTCCCGCGTCGCATGCTTGTTGCAACCGAGCTTTGGTGAGATAGAGGCGGCTCATATCGATGGCGCCGCCAACCAATCCCAGCAACGGAATGACCGCAGCAGCTACGATCATCAGCGTATTGCCCGCCTGATTGTGATATAGCCGCATCAAAATGAACAGCGTGCGCTTGATCCTGTCGCTCATTTTTGCTTACACCCGTACTCGTCCCGACCCCATGCAGGCAGGGCAGCCACTGTTCCATAATGGACAGTTGTTATGATCATTATTCGGGACATAGTTAAAATGACGCTAATCTATACCTGCCGGTATATGCGTCATGACTGATCTGGTGGATACGGAACCTTCCGGGCTGGCAGCATTGCTCAGCGCTTATGCTGGCGAAAGCATGCCGCGCCATCGGCTTCTTTGGGCCCTGGATGCGCGCTTCGCCAAGTTGGCGGCAACGACAAGCGAACCGATGATCGGACAAATTCGTCTGGCCTGGTGGCATGAAGCCTTGAGTGATGAGGAAGGGGTGAAGGGAAGGGGCGAACCCCTTATCGATGCCTTGCGAGAAATCGGAACGATCCCGCCTGCGGGGCTTTCCGCATGGCTCGACGGCTGGGAAGCGATGATCGGAGACATCGATCTGGACGTCTATGCAGATGGTCGTGGGGGAGGATTCTTTCATTCGCTTGCGGGAGAGGCTGAGGCGCCGCCATGGCTGATCCAGGCTGGCGCCGTTTGGGCATTGTGGGACTTGTCAGGCCATGTGAGCGACCGCGCCCTCGCCGCTGACGCGATCGAGCGCGCCAGGGTGAAGCTCCTTTCCGGGCCACTCCCTTGGCCAGCGGCATGGCGGCCGATGCGGATTGCCTATGGTCTGGCGCGGCAGGACATCATAAAGGGCCGGGCAGCGCCTGGGCGACTGACGCCGCGTCTTTATCTGCGGTTGCTGCGCGTTGCATTGAGCACAGGCTGACGGAGGACCTTGTGGGGCGGATCATGGCAGGTGCGGGCGCCGCGTTGCTCCTGGTAGCGGCGGGCCTTTTCTGGTGGCAGGGACGCGCGACCAGCGAACTCGTGCCACAGGCGATGGTGGCCCCGCCGCCGCCTCCGGCCATTGAGGACCTGCCCAAGGGCAACCCCGCAGCAGTGGGCAAGCCGTTGCCGACGCCTGCCGAAGCCAGTCCGCAAAGCCGCGAGCAGAAGCGCTTTGCCCGCTATGACCGCAACCGCGATGGAGTGATCACCCGCATCGAGATGATGGGCAGCCGGGTCAAGGCCTTCAAGGCGCTCGATAAAGACAAGGACAATCTTCTGTCGTTCGAGGAATGGGCGGTCGCCACATCGGATCGCTTTGGCAAGGCGGATGCGAATGCGGACGGCAAGCTGACGCCAGCCGAGTTTGCTACTACCGCGCCCAAGCGCAGCGCAGCGCCCAAATGCAAATGCTGATGGCTCAGGCGGGCTGAAGCTCGCCCAGCCATTCTCCCAGTGCGGCGCGTGCGCGGGAGGTCATGGCTTCCTTCCGCTGCTTTTTCTTCACGTCCTCCAGTGGTGGGAAGAGGCCGAAATTGACGTTCATGGGCTGATAGTCCGCGGTCGCGTCATTGCCGGTGACGTGGCCCAGCAATGCTCCTAGCGCGGTTTCCGGCGGCGGCGGCGTCATTTGCAGCCCCAGCAGTTCGGCCGCCGCGAACCGTCCCGCCAGCAGGCCGATCGCCGCGCTTTCGACATAGCCTTCGCACCCGGTCATCTGCCCGGCGAAACGGATGTGCGGAGCGCTCCTGAGGCGGAGCGTGGCGTCGAGCAGCTTGGGACTCTGGATGAAGGTGTTGCGGTGCAGGCCGCCCAGCCGCGCGAACTCCGCCTTCTCCAGTCCAGGGATGGTGCGGAACAGCTCAACCTGGGCGCCATGCTTGAGCTTGGTCTGGAAACCGACCATGTTCCACAGCGTGCCCGATGCATTGTCCTGCCGTAACTGGACCACGGCATAGGGCCAGCGCCCGGTGCGCGGATCGTCCAGACCCATTGGCTTCATCGGTCCATGCCGCAATGTTTCGGGGCCGCGCGACGCCATTACCTCGATCGGCATGCAACCTTCGAAATAGGGCGTGTTCGTCTCCCACTCCTTGAACTCGGTCTTTTCCCCGTCCAGCAGTCCCTGGACAAAGGCCTCATATTGCTCCCGGTTCATGGGGCAGTTGATATAGTCCTTGCCCTCGCCACCGCCTGGCCCGATCTTGTCCCAGCGATTGGCCATCCAGCATTTGTCCATGTCGATACTGTCGAAATGGACGACCGGCGCGATCGCGTCGAAAAAGGCGAGGTGATCCATGCCCGCTGCTGCCCCGATGCTTTCGGCCAGCGCAGGAGCAGTCAGCGGCCCGGTGGCGACGATGGTCATTCCCGCGGCAGGCAACTGGTCGATACGCTCCCGCACGATTTCGACGTTGGGATGCGCGGCCAAGGCGCGGGTGACGCCATCGGAAAACATATGACGGTCGACCGCCAGCGCCGATCCGGCGGGCACCTTGGCGGGCTCCGCCTGAGCCATGATGAGCGAGCCCAGGCGCCGCATTTCCTGATGCAGCAGGCCAACGGCATTCTTGTCCGCATCATCTGAACGAAAGCTGTTGGAGCAGACCAACTCCGCCAGCCCATCGGTTTGATGCGCTGGTGTCATGTCTCCCGCGCCACGCATTTCGGATAGACGGACCTTCACGCCAGCCTGCGCCAGTTGCCAGGCCGCCTCTGACCCAGCCAGCCCGCCGCCGATGATATGCACCTGATGATCTGTCGCTTCGCCCATTTTCCCGTCCATGCGTTGGTGCGTGGCGTTTAGGTCAATCGGCGGCAAAAGGAGAGCGCAAAATGATCGATCATATCGGCATCGCGGTCAGTAACGCGGCGCGGTCACGCGACTTCTACGATGAACTGCTGGGCGCCATCGGGCTGCAACGGCTGATGACCATCCCGGCGGCCGATAATCTCAGCGGCGGCGAAACCCATGGCTATGGCCGGGATGATGATCCATTTTTCTGGATCGGCGATAATGAGGCGGTGGGGGAGGGTACGCACATCGCCTTCCGCGTCGAAAACCGTGCGCAGGTACACGCCTTCCATGCGGCGGGCCTTCGCGCGGGCGGCCGGGATCATGGCGCACCGGGCCTAAGGCCACATTATGGGCCGAGCTATTACGCCGCCTTCATCCTGGACCCGGACGGCATCAATGTGGAAGCCGTCTGCCATGCGGAAGTCGACTTGAGCGCGCCTGACGAAGCGCCCTGATCGTTCCGGCTAACCCAAGTTCATGTTCCTGTGCGGGCAGGGACAGGTCCTGCCGCTCGAACCAGGCTGCTGAGGCGCGGATGCCGTTTTTCACCGGCATCCGCCCCGTGCTGATCACCCCACAGCGACGCTATTGGCGGCGGAAAGCACTGCCTGAACCGAGGCGGTCGCCACGTCCGTGTCGGTGCCGATGCCAAAGACCGTCCGGCCATCGGGTGTGCGGCATTCGACATAAGCCGCCGCGGCCACATCCGTACCGACGCCGATCGCATGCTCGCTATAATCCGCCACCTCCAGATCGACGCCCAGATCATCGCGCAGCGCCGCCAGCACCGATGAGATCAGGCCGTTGCCACGCCCGGAAATGCTCCGCTCGCCGCCCTTGTGCGCGATCTTGCCGGTAAAGATGCGGTCGCCCGCATGGCTGGTCTCATTATAGTCGATCAGCTTGTAGGGCTGGTCACCCGTCAAGCGGTAGTGATCTTCGAACGCGACCCAGATGTCGGCCGCGTTCAGTTCCCGGCTGCTCTGGTCGGCCAGCGCCTGCACGACCTTCGAGAAATCGGCCTGCATCCGCTTGGGCAGCTTCAGCCCCTTGTCCTGCTGCAACACCCAGGCGACGCCGCCCTTGCCGGACTGAGAATTGACGCGGATCACCGCCTCATAGTCACGGCCCAGATCCTTGGGATCGATCGGCAGATAGGGGACATCCCAAATCTGGTCGTTGCGCGCTTCCTGAGCGGCGAAACCCTTCTTGATCGCATCCTGATGCGAGCCGGAGAAGGCGGTGAAGACCAGTTCGCCCGCATAGGGATGGCGCGGGTGGACTGGCAGCTGGTTGCAATATTCGACGGTCTGGATGACCTCATCAATGTCGGAGAAGTCCAGCCCCGGATTGATGCCCTGCGTGTACATGTTGAGCGCGACAGTCACCAGGTCGCAATTGCCGGTGCGCTCGCCATTGCCGAACAGACAGCCTTCGACCCGATCCGCGCCCGCCATCAGACCCAGCTCCGCCGCCGCGACGCCGGTGCCACGGTCATTATGGGTGTGCAGCGAAATGACGACGCTGTCTCTCTTGGAGATGTTGCGGCACATCCATTCGATCTGGTCGGCATAGATGTTGGGCGTCGCCGCCTCCACCGTTGCGGGCAAGTTCAGGATCAGCGGCTTTTCGGGCGTTGGCTGGAGGATCTCCATCACCGCTTCACAGCATTCCAGGCTGAAATCCAGCTCGGCGGTGGAGAAGGTTTCCGGCGAATATTCGAAATGCCAATCGGTGTCCGGCTGCTTGGCGGCATTGTCGCGCAGCAGCTTCGCCGCATTGATGGCGATCTCCTTGATCTGCGGACGGTCCATGTGGAACACGATGTTGCGCCAGGCGGGCGACACGGCGTTATAAACGTGGACGATGGCCTTCTTCGCGCCGCGCAGGCTTTCGAAGGTGGTGGCGATCAGGTCCTCGCGCGCTTGGGTCAGCACTTGCGGGAATACATCGTCGGGGATCGCGCCATCGCGGACCAGGCCGGAAATGAAGTCGAACTCGGTCGCGCCAGCGCTGGGAAATCCGACTTCGATTTCCTTGACACCGACCTTGAGCAGCAGGTCGAAGAAGCGGCGCTTCTTTTCCGCGTTCATCGGATCGATCAGCGACTGGTTGCCATCGCGCATGTCGGTCGAGAGCCAGCGCGGGGGCGAGGTGATGACGGCGCCCGGCCACTGGCGATTGGGCAGGTCCACCTGAGGGAAAGGGCGATATTTCTGCGAAGGATCGGTCAGCATCATGGGAAAGCTACTTCTTTACGCAAACGGGCAGCGCGGCGCTGGCCCAGTGAATGACTATCTGCTTGAAAATGCCCTTAGGCGTATCGCTGCGTCATTCAAGCGAAGAGCAGCACAAAAGCCACGCCTAAGGGCGTGTAAGTCGTAGCAGGGGAAGAAGCACGCGCTGCATGATGGATCGGCCTTAACCCTTTTTGGGGCGGCGCGTCCAGTGTTTCTTGATAGAATGGCTTTTCGGCTGCGCTTGAAGCGAACGGGGCGGATTTGAAGCAGCTACGTTGGTCATGCTCAAACAAGTTCAGCATGACGTTAAGGTGTTCGATCTTGTGGCGCTTACCCCCCCTCCCTGATGGGAGAGGGGGAGGATGGCTTACTTCTGGAACGCCGCGACGATCTTCAATTCGACGGCGTCGCCGACCATGGGGACGGCGTAGCCCATGTTGAAGTCGCTGCGCTTGATCGTCGTCGTCGCCACGAAGCCGACATTCTCCTTACCGCCCGCCATCGCCGGAGCCTTGCCCGCGCCATAGAAATCGGCGTCGAGCGTCACCGGCTTCGTCACGCCCTTGATGGTGAGATTGCCGGTGATCTCGGCGCTGGTCGCGCCGTCAGGCTTCACGCTGGTCGAAACGAACGTCGCCTTGGGGAATTTGGCGGAATCGAAAAAGTCCGCCTTCATCAGATGCTCGTCCAGCGCCGGGATGCCGGTGCGCAGATTGGCGATCGGCACGTCGATCGACACTTTGGATGCAGCGACATTCTTGGGGTCCAGCGTCAGCGTGCCGGTCGGCTGGGAGATGAGGCCGAAATTGTTCGAAAAGCCCATATGATCATAGGCGAAGGCGACCTGGGTGTGGCCGGGATCGACCTGATAGGTGCCGCCGGTCACGCGCGATGGATCTTTCGCGCCCGGAACGCCCGGCGTCTGCTGGGCTATGACGGCGGTGCCTCCCGCGATGGCGGCGATGGCGGCGGCGGAAATCAGGAACGTGCGCATGGATGGGTTCTCCAGAAGCAGTCAAGGGACGCGCTACCATAGCGGCGTCGTTCGATTGTTCCAGAGGTGTAACCGGAAACGAAGGGTTACGGGAAGAGGGTGATTGTCCACCCGGCGGGCGGAGTGAGCCGGAGGCTTCGGCAAGCTCAGCGAACGGCGGTGGCGGCGCACGCCCTCCTCCGCGACCTGGCGCGAACGTCATTCTAGTGAGTGTTCTATGTGATTTAATCGCGCGGCGGCGCAGAGGACGCGGGAGAAAATTCCCTTACGTTCTCTGCGCCTTTTCGCAAATTGATGATGGGTGGAACCCAGCATCTGGAGGAGGGGCAGCGGAAGGGCGCCCCGGCCCAGGGGCCTTAGTTCTTTTCCTTGTCCACCAGCTTGTTGGCGCCGATCCAGGGCATCATGGCGCGCAGCTTGGCGCCGGTTTCCTCGATCTGGTGACGCTGGGCGGCGAGGCGGCTGGCCTTGAGTTCGGGCTGGCCGGCGCGGTTGTCGAGCACGAAGTCCTTGACGAAGCGGCCCGACTGGATGTCGGCGAGGACGCGCTTCATTTCCTTCTTCGTTTCTTCGGTGATGATGCGCGGACCGGTCTTGATATCGCCATATTCGGCAGTGTTCGAGATCGAATAGCGCATGTTGGCGATGCCGCCTTCATACATCAGATCGACGATCAGCTTGAGTTCGTGGAGGCATTCGAAATAAGCCATTTCGGGAGCGTAACCAGCTTCCACCAGCGTTTCGAAGCCAGCCTGGACCAGCGCGGTCGCGCCGCCGCAGAGCACGGCCTGCTCGCCGAACAGGTCGGTTTCGCATTCCTCGCGGAAGTTGGTTTCGATGATGCCCGAACGGCCGCCGCCGACGCCCGAAGCATAGGACAGGGCGATGTCATGGGCGTTGCCGGTCGCGTCCTGCGCGATGGCGATCAGGCAGGGCACGCCGCCGCCGCGCTGATATTCGCTGCGGACGGTGTGGCCGGGACCCTTGGGCGCGATCATGATCACGTCCACGTCCTTGCGCGGCTCGATCAGGCCGAAATGGACGTTGAGGCCGTGGGCGAAGGCGAGCGCCGCGCCGGGCTTCAGATTCTCGTGAATGTCCTTGGCGTAGATTTCCGCCTGATGCTCGTCGGGGGCGAGGATCATGAGGACGTCGGCCCATGCGGCGGCTTCGGCGTTGGGGAGCACCTTGAAGCCCGCGCCTTCGGCCTTCTTGGCCGAGCCCGAACCGGGGCGCAGGGCAATGGCGACTTCGGCCACGCCGCTGTCGCGCAGATTCTGGGCGTGGGCGTGACCCTGGCTGCCATAGCCGAGGATGGCGACCTTCTTGCCCTTGATAAGGCCGATGTCGGCGTCGCGATCGTAATAAACCTTCATGTCCGTTCTTCCTTTTTCATATCCTGACCCTCTCCCTGGAGGGAGAGGATACGAAGACCCGAGCCGGAGGGCCCCAGTCGAAGTTGGTGAGGGGGAACCACCGGATGGGGCCGTGCGTGACTGGCCCTCACCCTCCCACCGCTTCGCGGCAGGCCCCTCCCTCTCCCGCAGGCGGGAGAGGGGTCTAAGTCAATTCGGCTCCTTGCCGCGGATCAGGCCGACGACGCCGGTGCGGCCCACTTCGACCAGCCCGATCTGCCGCATCAGGGCGACGAAATTGTCGATCTTGTCGGTCGTGCCGGTGATTTCGAAGATGAAGCTTTCGATCGTCGTGTCCACCACCTTGGCGCGGAAGACATCGGCAAGGCGCAGCGCCTCTATCCGGTCCTCGCCCGTGCCGGACACCTTGACCAGCGCCAGTTCGCGCTCGACGAAGGGGCCGTTGGCGGTGAGGTCCGTGACCTTGTGCACCGGCACCAGCCGGTCGAGCTGCGCAATGATCTGGTCGATCACCTTGGGCGGGCCGTTGGTGACGATGGTGATGCGGCTGATCGCATGATCGGGCGTGATGTCCGCCACGGTCAGGCTGTCGATATTATAGCCGCGCGCGGTGAACAGGCCCGCGATGCGCGCCAATATGCCCGCTTCATTGGTGACCATCAGCGACAGGACGTGCCGCTCGCTATATTCTTCCTGGATATGCATCAGATGCTTGTCCCGTTTTCCGGTTCTTTTTCGCGCTCGTGGCGCTCGGAAATCATGCCGGTGAAGGCATATTGCCAACTGCCGTCGTCGCGATGGGCGATGCGGACCGGAAATCCGGCGATGGCATCGAACATGCGGGCCAGATGCTCGCCCACATAGCGCGGGCTGACGAGCAGGCGGCCGATCCGGCGTCCATGAAAATCGAAGCCTTCATCCAGATGCACTTCCCAATCCTCATTCTCCGCATCGGCATGGTCCACGGTCCAGCCTTTCAGCTCGGCCGTGCCCGCATGCCGTTCGAAGTCGAAGGGTTCGCTCACATGGATGCGGAGCTTCAGATGCTGCGTCACGCCCCCATCCTTACACCAGAGCCTTCGCCTCATCCGACATGATGCCCGCAATCTGGTTGGGGTCGAGCAGCATGTCGGTATGCGCCGCGCCCGAAGGGATCATCGGGAAGCAGTTGGAAAGCTTCGCCACGCGGCAGTCCACGATCACCGGGCCAGGCGTGTCGATCATCTGGGCAATGCCCGCCGCCAGTTCCTGCGGTCCTTCGATGCGGATGCCGGTCCAGCCATAGGCCTCCGCCATCTTCACGAAGTCGGGCAGGCTGTCGGAATAGCTGTTGGAATAGCGGCTTTCATAGGTCAGTTCCTGCCACTGGCGGACCATGCCCATATATTCATTGTTGAGGATGAGCACCTTGACCGGCAGGCGATACTGCGTGGCGGTGCCCATTTCCTGAATATTCATCTGGATCGACGCATCGCCAGCGACGCACACGACCAGGCTGTCCGGGTTGCCGACCTGCGCGCCAATCGCGGCGGGAAAGCCGTAGCCCATCGTGCCCAGGCCGCCGGAGGTCAGCCATTTGTTGGGCGCTTCGAAACCGAAATGCTGGGCGGCCCACATCTGATGCTGGCCGACTTCGGTGGTGATGATGACGTCCTTCGCCGCCTTCGAGGCGCGGTAGAGTTCGGCGATCGCCTCCTGCGGCATGATCTCTTCGCGGCTTTCGGGATAGGCGAGGCTGTTGCGCGCGCGCCAGCCTTCGATCCGCGCCCACCATTCGGAAAGATCGGCCGCCTTGTGGCCGTGCGTCTTCCATGCGGTGATCATGTCGGTCAGCGCATTGCCGACATCCGCGACGATGGGCAGGTCGACCTCCACCGTCTTGTTGATCGAGCTGCGATCGATGTCGATGTGGATCTTCTTGCTATTGGGCGAGAAGGCGTCGAGGCGGCCGGTGACACGGTCGTCGAAGCGGGCGCCGATGCAGACGATCAGGTCCGCCTTGTTCATCGCCCAATTGGCTTCATAGGTGCCGTGCATGCCCAGCATCCCCAGCCATTGCGGTGAGGAAGCGGGGAAAGCGCCAAGGCCCATGAGGGTCGAGGTGACGGGCGCGCCGGTCAGTTCCGCCAGTTCGCGCAGCAGCAGCGACGCCTTGGGACCGGAGTTGATGACGCCGCCGCCGGTGTAGAAGACCGGGCGTTCCGCTTTGGCCAGCATCTCAACGGCGGTCGCGATGGCGGAGGCGTCGGCCTGGGTCTGCGGCTTGTAGCTTGCATGTTCGAAGCTTAGCGGCGGGGCATAGGGCGCGGTCGCGATCTGGACATTCTTGGGAATGTCGATGACGACCGGGCCGGGGCGGCCGGTGGTGGCGATGTGAAACGCCTCATGGACGACGCTGGCGAGCTTCGCCGGGTCCTTGACCAGATAATTATGCTTCGAACAATGGCGCGTGATGCCGACCGTGTCGGCTTCCTGGAACGCGTCGGTGCCGATCAGCTGTGTCGGGACCTGTCCGGTGATGACGATCATCGGAATCGAGTCCATCAGCGCGTCGGTGATGCCGGTGACGGCATTGGTCGCGCCGGGGCCGGAGGTGACGAGGACGACGCCGGGCTTTCCGGTCGAGCGCGCATAGCCTTCCGCCATATGGGTCGCGCCCTGTTCGTGGCGGACGAGGACGTGGCGGATCTTCGGATGGTCGAAAAGCGCGTCATAGATGGGCAGCACCGCCCCGCCCGGATAGCCGAACACGACCTCGACCCCCAGGTCGATCAGGCACTCAACCAAAATGTCCGCGCCGCTCTTTTCGGCCACGATGAAATCCTTCCACTGGATGCAGGTTGCGCCCTCTGCTCCAGATGCGGAACGAAGGCAAGGTGGGTGCCTCTATTAGACATAAAATGCCACGTCAACCGCTAATCAAGAAATTTAGTTACAATGTCTTCGATGCTTTTGTCATCAATTTGCCCCATTTCCCGGCGCCAGGCGGCGGGCGGCTGGTGGGAGAACCAGGTATATTGGCGTTTGGCATATTGCCGGGTGGCGATCCGCCCGCGTTCGATCATCGCCGCGTGATCGATCCGGCCGCTGAGCCATGCGGCGATTTCCGGCACGCCGATGGCGCGCATCACCGGAAGGCTGGGCGAAAGGCCGCGCGCGATCAGCCGTTCGGCTTCCGCTATCCCGCCGCCCGTCACCATCTGTTCGAAACGGCGGTCGCACCGTTCGAACAGCCACGGGCGGGGCGGCCGCAGGATGAGCGGAGCAAGGCTGATCTGCGCTGCTATGCCGCCGCTCTTATGCTGCTGCCACAGGGCGAGCGTGCGCCCGGTGGAGCGCACCACCTCCAGCGCGCGGGCGACGCGGGCCGTGTCGG